>JAPLOV010000015.1 GCA_026400565.1 Hyphomicrobiales bacterium
TCTCTGACGGCGTTTGAAACACGCAAAGTTCAGTGCCGGGAGGTTCTGGCGTAACGTCGCCGTTGGTGAGGTACTGGGGTACTGTCAACTTGCTGACGGGCGGCCGTGCGAAGACGGGGCGCTTTCCCCTGGCGTTACGCGGCGACGCCCGGTTCGGCGATCTCGCGCCACGCGACCATCGCCCTGGGACGAAGCGCTCGATCGCCAGATGACGACATGGCATGGCGGGGACAGTTGTGGAGCGTGGCGACCGGATCGTGGATAAAGACGAGGCGCTTCAGGTGTCGGGCGGAGGTGAACCGCTTGATGATCCACTACATGATCCTCTTGCGCCGCCGCGTCGGCAGATGCGCATTCTGCGCCCGGTTGTTGAGGCAATGGCATCTCGACGAGGTCTTCGTGAAGATCAACGGGGTGAAGCACGATCTCTGGCGGGCTGTCGATCACGAGGGTGAGGTACTCGAGAGCTTCGTCGCGAAGCGCCGCGACAAGAAAGCAGCCTTGAAATTCTTATGAAAATCGCTGAAGCGGCATGGCCAGACCGAGACGATCGTCACAGATCAGCTGGCATCCTCCGGTGCCGCACTGAAGCAGATCGGTGCCATCGAAAAACGCGAAGTCGGCCGATGGTTGAATAACCGCGCCGAGAATTCCCACCAGCCATTCCGACGATGGGAACGGGCCATGCTCCGGTTCAGGCGGATACGAAGTCTCCAGAGATTCGCCGCCCTGCACGGCTCCATTCACAATCAGTTCGCTTCGCGGCCCTTCGGGTCAATCAGGAACGCGCCCTCATCAGCCGCCAGAATTTCGCTCCTCGGACCTTCGGTTCAAGGACCGACGCACCGCCGCGCTGCCCGCATGGCGTCAACTCTGCGCGGACTGATCGACGCCAGGTCGGGGGGATTTCCGAGACCAGCCCGCGATCGTACTCA
The DNA here is from genome assembly GCA_026400565.1 of Hyphomicrobiales bacterium. Lineage (GTDB taxonomy): Bacteria > Pseudomonadota > Alphaproteobacteria > Rhizobiales > Beijerinckiaceae > Allobosea. The sequence goes on from JAPLOV010000015.1 coordinate 936, forward strand.
GGCCAGTTCTCGACACGATACGCGCTTTCGGAATGCGATAGCGCTTGGCCTCATGGAACTTGAACGGCATGCGGGAACTGGGAACCGGTGCAAATTTGCAGCTCATACCCACGAATGCTTATCCGTGCACCATGTGTAGACGCCCGTTTGGCAAGAGGGATTTTCGGATGGCATTTGCGCGTTGTCGGGTGCTGACATGTGTCCGGCCTCTGATGCCGCATGGCTGATGAACAAAGCCGGTCGATCACCTCGACGGCCTGCGGGGTGACCTTGAGCTTCTCAGGCCACTTGTCTCGATCAGGAGAACGCACAAATGCGAACGTCAGTATTCATCGCGGGCTTGTTTGCCCTCGGCATCTTACCAGCGGCAGCCCAGACGCCAACCACATCACCCCTGCGGCCATCGTAATTGTCGCCGCGCACAAGCGTGCTTTTGCCAGCGTAAACAGCCGAACCTTGACAAACCACTTTGGTTCACCCACATTCTCATTGAACCAATGAAAGTTACCTATCATGACCGCCTTCACAGTGCGCGTGCCGGACGAGATCGCCGAGAAGCTGGACCATCTTGCCCAAAAAATGGACCGCTCCCGCGCCTACATGGCCGCGCAAGCCATCGAGGACTTTGTGGTCAGGGAAGAATGGCAGCTTGCTGAAATCGAAGCAGGGTTGGCCGAAGCCGACCGTGGCGAGTTTGCCAGCGCGGCCGAAGTTGCCCTGGTTGTTGGCAAATACGTGAAACCTGCCCATCAGTCATGAACTGTCGCACAGTTCGCTGGACGAAGCGTGCCTTGGCGCGGCTCGACTATATTGGCGCGACCATTGCCAAGGATAACCCCGAGGCAGCCGCCAATGTCGTTGCCCGCATTTACCCGTCTGCCGAAGCTTTAGCCGACCACCCTGCAATGGGCCGGAATGGAAGAATCATGGGGACGAGGGAGCTGGTGATAACCGCCCTGCCCTACATCATCCCATACCGCGTGACAGCTTCCTCAGTCGATATCATCACTGTCATGCATGCTGCACAGAAATGGCCGCAGAAGCTTTAACGTTCCCGCCTTCACGGCGGGCCACTTACGACCCTCAATAGTGATGGTCCTGTCAGGTTGACGAAGTGTCGACGAACGTCGGCTCCTCGAGCGCGATGATGACGGTACTGTCAACTTGCCGCCCGGCGGCCGTGCGAAGAAGGGGAGCTATCCCCTGTCGGGCACCGCGCCCTCTTGGATCACCAGCTTGTGGCCGCATCGCACAGCAGACCGAGCCGCGCGCCGCATCTGCGCGCTATGACCGGAAAAGCGGGCGGATCATCGTCGAGCTGACCAACGGCTGCATCTTTGCCTTCCCGCCCCGCATGGCGCAGGGGCTGGAAACGGCCACGGAAAACGAGCTTGCCACAGTCGAAATCCTCGGCGCGGGCTATGGTCTGCACTGGGAAGATCTCGATGCGGACCTGTCCGTGCCGGGTCTACTGGCTGGGCTGTTCGGAACGAAGGCCTACATGGCCCGTCGGGCAGGACAGGCCACATCGCCCGCCAAGTCGGCAGCGGCGCGGGCGAACGGGGCCAAGGGCGGCAGGCCGCGCAAGCAGGCATAGTGCGGCCACAAGCTGGTGATCCAAGAGGGCGCGGTGCCCGACAGGGGATAGCTCCCCTTCTTCGCACGGCCGCCGGGCGGCAAGTTGACAGTACCGAAACCAACGCTGTGCCCTCAGCCAGATCTTTGAGAACCTCGCTCTTGAGTTGCGCGCGGTTCAAGCGCATATTGAGCACGGAGAGTTATTTTCGAGGTCAATCTGATGAACAGCATGGCGCTTCAATCGACGGCCCAGCAGTTTCGGGATGCCGGTGCCCCGTTCCTGTCGGCGCGGCTGCTGGCGGAAGGCTTGGGCGTCACGTTGACCGAACTGGCATCGCTGGCCGGTGTGGCGCGCAACACACTGACGGCCAAAAGTGGTGCCCGAAAGGTGGACCAGGCGCTGAGCCCGGTTGTCAGGATCGTTGCGATGGCAAGCGAGATGGCAGGCGACGAAAGCCGTGCCGCGATATGGTTCAAGCATCAGCCTCTTCCTGGCTGGGCGGGGAAAACGGCCTATGATCTGGTGCGCGAGCGCAAGGCCGACAAGGTGATCGCCTATCTGGAGGCTGTGCGCTCTGGCGTCTATGCCTGAGGCAACTGGAGTTGATGCAGCGCGCCCGCTGACTCTGTGGCGGGCCTATGTACCGCGCTGGGCCCATGCTCCCCTGTCAGGTGAAGGCGCTGCAACGTTCGGCGGGCGCTGGAACGCTGTCGGCCAGCCTTGCCTCTATGCGGCTTGCGAATTGTCGACGGCATGGGCTGAATACAATCAGGGTTTCGTGCAGCATCCGGCCACACTCGTCCAGCTGGTGCTGACCGGCGCAAAGCTGACGGACTTGACAGATGGGGAGACGCTGATCCGTCTTGACCAGACGATGGATCTGCATCGGACGCAATGGCGGGCGGATCTTGATGAAGCCCGCACGCCCCTGTCACATGCCTTGGCGGCTCGTCTTCAGCGTGACGGCCATGACGGCGTGATCTATCCATCCTTCATGTCGCCGGGCGGGACTTGCGTTGCCCTCTGGCGCTGGAATGGCGACGGCAAGCCGGCGCTCTCGGTGATCGACCCTGACAAGCGCTTGCCGAAAGGGTCCGCATCCTGGCTTTGACGAGGCACGGTGCGACCCGAGAAAACCTCCTTGACCGGGACGGTCGTGCCTTCAACGAAGAGGCATCCCGGACGCCATGGCCGTGGTCATACGCAGGACCGCATCGGTCGCGCAGGTGTCATTCTGAATCCCGCGATGGCCGCCGAAGGCCACAAGCAGCGGCGTGATGTCAGATACCGGCGCAGCAGCCCTGGCGGCAGGGTCCCGGCGGAAGATCGTCTTGCCTTCCTTGATTGTCTCCATGACCTTGATATCTGCGATGGTAGCTGGTTCGACCGCTGTCGGGTCCTTTGAAAGGATGGCGAAGTCGGCAAGTTTGCCAAGCTCGAGACTGCCTTTCGTTTTTTCCTCGAAATGCGTGTAGGCGGGCCAGATCGTCATGGCTTTCAAAGCCGTAATGACGTCAACGCGCTGGTTGGGACCGACAATACGGCCAGACCCGCGTGCGCGACGGGTGACTGTGGCATCCAGCACGCGCATCGAGTCCGGGAAGGCAACCGGCGCATCATGATGGCTTGTGAAAATCATGCCGCGCTTGCGCGCCCAGCCGGTCGGCGAAATGTTCTGGCCTGCCTGTGGACCCACGGTCTGATTGAGGTGCCAATCACCCCAGTAAAAGGTGTGCATCGGGAAGAGCGAGGGGATCACGCCCAGGGATTTGTAGCTGTCGAGTTGGTCTTCACGCAAAAACTGGCCGTGGATGAGCACGGGTCGCAGGGTCTTGCTCTTCGGGAAGCGCGCTTGTGCCGCCCTGTGGGCGGAAATCAGCATGTCGGAAGCACGCTCACCGTTGGCATGGGTAATGACCTGGATGCTGTTCTCAGCAGCCCATTGAACTGTGCCCATCACAGCCTCAGCAGAGGCGGAAGCATAGCCGGAGTATCCGCTGGGATAATTGCCAACCGGCTTGAAATACGGGCGGTCACGCCAGGCCGTGAAGCCTTGAGGACTACCATCGATGACGAGCTTGGCACCTGCGACACGGAAGCGATTGGTATATGCGGGGCTGATATTGGCCTTGATGAACTCGCGGTCAACGAGCGCGTCGGCATAGGTGACGACGTCAATCAGAAAGCCGCCTTCGCTGGCCACCTGCTTCATCAAAGCAGCAGTTTGCGGTGTGGAGCGTCCTTCTTCCGCGGTGGTATAGCCGAAACTGGCCCACAATTTCGCTCCTTCGCGGGCAAATGCCTTCAGGCCATCGGCTCCTACAGATGGCAGCAATTTGCCGACTGCAGCATAAAATGCAGCTTCCTCGACCACGCCGTCGGGCTCTTGACTGTCTGGTCTGCGGCGGATTACGCCGCCGGGCGGTGCCTTTGTATCAGCATTGATACCCGCAACTTCGAGTGCCCTCGAGTTCATGACCCCGAGGTGAGCCGACTGGTGGACGATGATCAAGGGAACGTCCATCGAGATAGCATCGAGTTCATCGCGCGTTGGATGCCGCAGCTCCTTCAATTGACTGTCATCATAACCAAAGCCAATCATGAGATTCACGCGCTTGATGGCGGAAGCATTGGCCTCGGCCCACTTGCGTATTGTCTGTTGCAAATCCGGGATGCTCTTGACGTCCCCGTCCGGCGGGGCGAGCAAATTCGCAGTGAGGGCTTGCAATCCGCCCATCATGACGTGGCCATGCGCATCGACGAAGCCCGGCACCATCGCCTGCCCCTTCAAATCCATCATCTGGGTATGGGGACCCTTCAGTTTCAGAACATCCCGTCGTCTGCCAACTGCAATGATCTTGCCATTTGCTACGGCCACAGCCTCCGCCCGCATGGCCTTGTCGTTCATCGTGATGATGGGCCCGCCATGCCAGATCTGATCGGCGGTTGCGGCAGTCCGGCCAAAAGCCTCAACGGCTGTCGCCAGAGAACCAAGACAGATTGCGGCGGAGCCAAGCAGGGCCGCGCGGCGGGACATCACGATAGCCATGGTGTTATTCTCCCCATTTCAGGTGCCGCAATGTGTGCTATCCGTCCAAGAAACCGGCACGGCGGTTCCGCCACGCGTGATTGCGCTTTCCAGTGCTCCCGGGTTTTTTGGTTTCCCAGGCGTCTTCGGTTTCAATCGGTGTTTTGATCCGACATGTCCCGGACAGGAGGCCCAGCCCCGTGATTGATGGCAAAATAGCCCGGCCTTGGTCCTTTTGGAAGCCCTGGACGAATGTCCTAGACCATCATGTCCGCTGGGGACACGGGTGACTTGGCAAGACGCCTGACCCACATGGTCAATCCTAGCCGCCGTGAACCCGTCCTCGTCGCCGTACCGGTCGCAGCATGTGCTCCACGACATGGCGACCTTGCGTGAAAGTTCGTTATGGTCGTCCGTCTGATGTTGTAGCGAGCCAATACGGTCATCACCATGTGAGAAAACAGGGATGAAAAGGGCCTATGCCGTTCTCAAGGATCAAAAGTATATGGCATCAACTCTGGGTTAATTGGCATAGATCCTCCAAAGTTAAATCCAGGCTCCATCAGATAACAACCCGGAGGTCTTGCGCATGCATTTTACAGTGAACGGAGCCCCGCGAACCGTGAAGGCTGCGGCCGACACACCGCTTCTTTGGGTCTTGCGCGATGAACTTGGTCTCATGGGAACAAAGTATGGCTGCGGCGTTGCGCTCTGTGGTGCCTGCACGGTCCATGTTGACGGTGAGGCGGTCCGCTCGTGCCAGGTCCTGATCGGGACGCTCGAGGGTGCGGCCGTTGTGACCATCGAGGGCCTGGCCAGGGCGGGCAGCCTGCATCCGGTGCAGGAGGCATGGATTGAAACCCAGGTGGCCCAATGCGGCTACTGCCAGTCCGGACAGGTCATGCAGGCAGCCTCGATGCTCGCCCTTGATCCGAACCCTTCCGATGAAACCATAGACGCGATCATGTCCGGCAATCTTTGCCGCTGCGGAACCTATCCGCGTATCCGGGCGGCAATACGCCTCGCGCAAGCCAAGATGGGAACCTGATCGATGGGCACAATGGGAACGATTACCCGCCGCGCCTTCCTCGTGGCCTCCGCCGCTGTTGGTGGCGCTGCGATTTTCGGCATTTATTCCATTGCCCGGCCCCATGCAAACCCGCTGGATGATGACCTTCCCAACGGTGCGGTGTCGTTCAATCCCTGGATCAAGATCGACCGCGAAACCATTACCCTGATCACGCCCCATGCCGATATCGGCCAGGGTGCGGCGCACATGCAGGCGCTTCTGATGGCCGAGGAGCTTGATCTGGACCTTGACCAATTCAAGACGGAAGCCGGCGTACCCGCTGCCGCTTATTACAACGGCGCATTTGCCCTTGAGGCAGCGGAGATGATCTCAGCAACTGTTCCATTGCCTGTTACCGTCCTTCACGCCATGCTCGCTCCCGTTCTGAAGCTAACCGGGCTGCAGGTTACCGGCGGCTCGACATCGACCGCGGACAGCTGGGTCAAGCTGCGCACAGCCGCCGCTTCAGCCCGAGAAACGCTGAAACTTGCGGCGGCGCGGGTGCATGGTGTGGATGTCACCCGTCTGACAACCCATAAGGGTGCCGTCGTCATGCCGGACGGAAAACGGGTCCGCTATCAGGACCTCGCGGTCCCTGCAGCCGGCATCCGACCGGTTCAGACCGTAACGCTGAGGCAACCGAACGAGTGGCGCTATATCGGTCGTCCGACCGCGCGCATCGACATGGTCGCCAAATGCACTGGCCGACAGACCTACGGGATAGACGCAACTGCTTCAGGCATGGTCCACGCCACTCCGGTCACCAATCCGCGCCGAGGCGCAATGCTGAGTCATGACGCCACCGAGGCCCTCGCCGTCCCCGGTGTCCGCGACGTGGTCAAGATCACGAATGGCGTTGCTGTCGTCGCCGACACGACCTGGGCTGCCTTCAAAGGTGCGCGCGCGATGCGGTTTGACTGGGGGCCCGCGCCCTATCCAGGCGAGCAGGCCGACCATTGGGCTCAGGCGGAGGCATCTTTTACCAAGGAGCGCTTCCAAGCTAACTGGCGCAACGACGGCGATGTGGAGGCCATGATCAAGACGTCGGCGGTCAATGTGGTCTACCGCGCGCCCTATATTGCCCACCAGCCGCTTGAGCCCCTTAGCGCACTGGCCCTCGTCACCGACGCGATGATCGAGGTTACCGCGGGAAACCAGATACCGACACAGGTGCGGCAGGTTCTCTCAACAGTCACCGGCACCCACACGCCCGATCAGGTGATCTTTCGCAACCAACAGTCCGGCGGGTCCTTCGGTCATCGCCTGGAATTTGACTATCTTCGCCAAGCGGTCGAGGTGGCGAACCAGATGCGTGGCACCCCTGTGAAGTTGACCTACACGCGTGAAGAGGACTTCGCGCAGGATTTTCCTCGTCATCTGGCCGTGGCACGCGGCAGCGGGGCTGTCGCAAACGGGCAGGTCACGGCGATCTCCCTCGACATCGCCGCAGCCCCGGTCATGGCGTCGCAGATGCGGCGCGCGGGCCTTCCCATTCCTCCGGGGCCCGATGGCCAGATCACGGCTGGCGCCTACAATGCGCCCTATGGCAACGTTCAGCACTTCCGGGTCCGTGGCTATGCCGTGCCGAACCTTGCGCCGACGTCCAGTTGGCGGGCGGTGGGTGCATCTTATGGCGGCTTCCTGATCGAAACGCTCGTCGACGAATTGATCCACGCCGCGGGGGCGGACCCGGTCGCAGAGCGACTACGGATGATTGATGATCCAGTCGCCCACGCTGTACTGGAGACCTGCGCCAAAATGGCGTCCTGGAATGGCCCAGACCGCGGCAATGGCCGCTTTGGCGGGGTCGCCTTGGTGCACAGTTTCGGAGTCCCTTGCGCCGAGATTGTCGAAATCGAAATGACCGCGGGGGGCTTAAAGCTGCACAACGTCTGGGTCGTTGCTGATCCAGGCACTGTCGTTGACCCTGTCAATATCGAAAACCTCATTCAGGGCGGAGTGGTTTGGGGCCTTGGCCATGCGATGAACTCGGAAATCACCTACCGGGATGGTATGGCCGAGCAGACCAATTTTCATGCGGCAGAAGGGCTGCGGCTGCACCAGTGCCCCGAAATCCACGTTCGCACCTTGGAAAACAACCCGAGTATCCGCGGCATGGGCGAACCGCCGGTCCCGCCGGCGTTTCCGGCTCTCGGAAACGCGATCTTCGCGGCCACTGGCAAGCGGTTGCGCGAAACGCCGTTCAAGAAATTCGTCGATTTCGTTTGAGTTGGGAAGTGAATGCGCAACGCGACGACTCTGCGGGAGCGCCGGTTTTGGTTCAATGGTATGAGGTGATTGCTGATCCCACGCTTGCCGACGCCATCCTCGATCGCGTCATCCATAACGCCACCCGGATCGAACTGTCCGGCGAATCCTTGCGAAAAACCCGCGCCAAAGAAGCACCATCCAACATCGTGCAGGCTTGACCAGAACGGACAACCATTCAAATCATCAAACAACGACCTTCAGAGCAAAAGGGTGGCCGACATCAAATCGGAATCCTGGCCGACTTCAGGT
>JAPLOV010000249.1 GCA_026400565.1 Hyphomicrobiales bacterium
AAGTAAATAATATTGGATACGATTTTTTCAAATCCCCCACATTATCCCCCACTATGTCATGGATGCCATTGGAACGTGGTGGACCTTCTTGGTGCCGTATCGCATGTCCGATCAGCTCGCCATCATGTATCTGGGCCGCATCGTGGAGATTGGCGACGCGGACACCATCTTCAACGGCCCGCTGCACCCCTACACACGATTGCTGCTTGACACGATCCCCGATGTGGAGAGCCCGATCAACCCGCCGTCCGGCTGCGCCTTCCATCCGCGCTGCCCGATGACCGAAGCCGCCTGCAGCCGGACCGCGCCCGAACTGATGCCAAGACCCCGCCGCAGCGTCGCCTGCCTTGTGCTCGAACGCAGCGAGGGCGCTGCTGACGCGCAGATCTCGCGTTCAACGCCCTCTGCCTGATCCTGACGCCGACCATCACGGCCATTATGCTGCGGCCGCCAAGTTTCGTTGTTGGAGCCTTGACCTGATGGCCGCTGCATCGGCATCAATGATGATCCCCCGACGGCTGTATCGCTCCAATCTGGATCGCGATGACCCAATCGGGCTGAACAGGAAAGGCCATCCATATGACCATCGGCGTGGGCGGTTCGACCGCGGAGGCGGAACTCGCTAGACTGAAGAACATGCGCGGCGACGTTCCGGCGATCGGCGTGGACGAGCGGCTAAGGCGCATCGACAAGGCCCAGCGGTTGATGCGCGAGAAGGGCGTGGACGCGCTCTGGCTCGATGTCTCCTCGAGCCTGACCTACTTCACCGGCCTGAGAATGGGCCGCAGCGAACGCTGCCATGGCGCTGTGCTGCCGGCGCGTGGGGACATCGTCTATCTGTCACCAGCCTTCGAGGTCGAGAAACTGCGGACCCTGATCAGCTTCGGCGACAAGGTGGCCGCCTGGGAGGAGGACGAGGACCCCACCGCTCTGCTGATCGACACCGTGCGCAGCTTCGGCGCTGGCGGCGGCGTGATCGCCCTCGACGAGGCCACACCCTTCTTCACCTTCGACGGCATGCGCAAGGCGGGCAACGCCTTCAGCTTTATCAACGGCTCGGAGATCACGGCGGCTTGCCGGATGGTCAAGTCGGATCAAGAGATTGCCCTGATGCAGACCGCCAAGACCATCACGCTGGAGGCGCAGAAAGCCGCCGCACGAATCATGCGCGAGGGCATCACCACAACCGAGGTCCAGGCCTTCATCGCGGCGGCACACCGCAAGCTTGGCTCGGAGGGCGATGTTAGCTTCAACATCGTGCTGTTCGGCGAGGCGACGGCCTATCCCCATGGTGTGCCCTATCCTCAAAGCCTCAGGGAGGGCGACATGGTACTGATCGACACTGGCGCGCCGGTCGACGGCTATCTCTCGGACATCACGCGCTCCTACATCTTCGGCGAGCCAAGCAAGCGGCAAAGGGATATCTGGAACCTCGAGAAAGCCGCGCAGGCTGCGGGCTTCGCTGCGGCAAAGCCTGGCAACCGCTGCGAAGACATCGACGTTGCGGCGCGAGGCGTGATAACCGCCGCTGGCCTCGGACCGGGCTACGCCACGCCCGGTTTGCCCCATCGGACGGGCCATGGCATCGGCCTCGACGTGCACGAGTGGCCCTATCTGGTGAAGGGCGACCGCACCGTGCTCCAACCTGGCATGACCTTCTCAAATGAGCCGATGATCTGCATCTACGGCGAGTTTGGCGTCCGGCTCGAGGACCACATCCTCATCACGGAAGGTGGCGCGCGGTGGTTCACCGAGCCCGCCCATTCGGTGGATGATCCCTTCGGTCAGGACGCCTGAAACAATGCGCTTTTGCCGCAAACAGTTCGGGGGGATCTTCGCTGCATGACTGATGCCGTGTTGGGGCGACTTCCGAGGTTGTTCTGGTCTGTCTGCCAGCAAGCCGACTGCATCCTCGCGATAGGCCTCGATCAAAGACGGCTCTTGAAGAACCCAAGCACCTGCCCGCGCATGGCATCGGTTTCGATGTGGCCGACATCATCAGCGATCAAGCTTTGAAACTGCGAAAGTGCGTTCGAACGGTTGTATCCCGCACGAACCTCCGCCATCGCGCGACCGACTGCATCCGCCGGTGTGAGCGGATCGAGAAGGCCAAGGCATGCAAGTTGCGGTCTTGGGGCAATCAGTGCCGCGATCTGTCCGGTGCTGAACTCTTTCAGCAGGCCGGGGATTGTCATGTAAAGACCGTGCAGGTCATGGGCACCCGAGGTGACGAGCGTTTCGAGATCGGCGAACGCACACGCATGCGCAACAGCGCGGATCCGCGGCTCCAGCGCTGCCAGCCAGAACGCATGGGTGGCACCCATCGAAAAGCCGAAGACGCCCAAACGGTTGGCATCGATCCCGTCGATCCGGGACAGAAAATCCAACGCCCCGCCAAGCTCCGCCAGCATCTGGCCGAACAGCGTTCTTCCCTCATAAAGATGCTTTTTTGCCAGGGCCTGCTCGCCATCACTGGCACGGCCCCCGAAGCAGGGCATGTCGACCGAGAGCGCGACAAACTCTTCACGGGCCAAGGCCTGGCCATAGGGTTCAGGAAGCAAGGCCGGCCGACCCTCGATGAGTTCGCTGGCACCGATCGCGTACCGGTTGCCATGCGCGTGGCAATAGAGGACTGCCGGCCGATCGCACCACTCGCTATCGGGTCCGGTAAGAATCGCCCGTATCGACACGCCCGCAGACGATCGCAGTTGCAGCTTTTCGGCCCTGATGCCGGGTTGGTCCAACTTGATCCGTTCCGAAGTCTCAAGCGTCAGGATCGGGCGTGGAAAGCGACCGAGCAAACGCCCGAGCTTGCTGCGCGCCTTCGCATGATCACCTTCGATTGTTGTCTGATCTGCCATGCTGATGTGCCTCAGGCGGGTGCTCGCGTGCCCCGGGCGACCATACGATGCGGCAGGAGCTGAACGCCGCCAGGATCGCCGCCAAGCAAGGCAATGAGCTGAACGACCACGGCGTTGCCAAAGTCCTCGTAAGGCACATGCACGGACGACAGCCACGGGGCAATCCAGGCATTGAGATGGTTGTCATCGACGCCAACGACGAGGCAATCCTCGGGAATTCGGACACCGCTTTCGCCGGCAAGGCGATACGCGCCATAGGCCATTAGGTCGCTGACACAGAACAAGCCTCTGGGCCAGCCGCCTTGCGCGATCAGCCGCTGCATCGCCTCATGACCCGCGAAGAGATGCTGGAGCTGATCGGACGAGGCAGCGCGGATGCTGCCTGGAGCAGCACCTCGGGCTTGCAGGCGCTCAAGGAAGCCTGCGACCCGGTCAGCAATCACCGAGGACGGGGTCGATGTGTGAATCACGGCCGGGTTCGCAACCCCGGCATCCACGAGAAAGTCAGCCGCAGCAGTTCCGGCCGCACGGTCATCGATCCCGACAAATGGCGCGGCCTTGCGCCTGTCCGTCAAGCGCCTTCCAACCAGCACGACGGGGTCTCCACGGTCGATAAAGCTTGTCAGCACGGCGCTCTGGATAGCGGACACAACAATGTAGCCCTCGACGGATTGGGCTCGCATCGCCATCAAATACTCGTCCTGAAGCGCTTTCTCGTCATGGGTATCGCAAAGGATCATGACATAGCCAGCCCGGCGCAGCGCCGCTTCGGTCGATGTGGCGATGGCGCCCATGGCGGGGTTGTTCAGGTTGGGAGCCAGCATCGCGATGATCCGGCTCTGGCCACGCCTGAGCGAGCGGGCGATGTTGTCGGGCCGGTAGCCACGCGCCTCCAGCAGTGTCTGGATTCTCTCAACAGTTCGCGGGTTCGCCCTGTGGATCTGGCCATTGGCAATGCGCGAGACGGTGGAGATCGACACCCCTGCTTCGCCCGCGATGCTCGACAGCGACACCCGAGCAGGCGGCATCCTTCGCATCGGTTTTTTTGTCGACGGCATCGGGGCTCCGGGCCTTGCAGGCCTTGTCGGATCGGCTTGCAAGCCAAGCTTGACATGATTGGCAAACGTTTGCCAAGTTCGTCGACAATGAGAAAGAGCTGCATAATGGCTGCGTTAGCCGATCATGCCGCAATTCGAAAACAGGCCTGCCAAGCAGGGGCCATCGGGAGGACGTCATGATCAATACAGTGTCCCGCAAGGGAGGTTTTCTGGCGCTTGCGCTCGCGGCATCCTGCGCCGCGTTATCGTCACCTGCATCGGCGCAAACCGTCAATCTTCGCTATCTATGTTATGCTGACGCCAATGAATGCGACGTCGCCCGCGAACAGCTTGACCGATTCGAAAGAGCCAATCCGAACATCAAGGTGACCGTCGACAAGGTCGGCTTCGCCGTGATCCGCGAACAGCTGGAGACACGGCTGCAAGGCGGCGAAGCGCCCGATATGGCCCGCGTGACCAATCTTGGCGGTCTCAATCGCTACTATCTCGACCTGACCCCGCACATCAACGCCAAGTACTGGGAAGATAATTTCGGTTCGACCTTGCCATGGATGCGCGTTGGAGCAGCCGACAAAGGCATCTACGGCTTCATGACGCAGCTCACGGTCACCGGTCCTTATGTCAACAAGACGATGTTCGACCAGACCGGTGTCAAGATGCCCGCGGCAGGTGCGACCTGGGATGACTGGGTGAAAGCGCTCGAAGAGGTGCAGAAGAAAGGTAAGATCTACTCCGGCATGGCGCTGGACCGGACCGGCCACCGCTTCGCTGGCATGGCCATCTCGATGGGTGCGAAGTATTTCGACGCGCAGGGCAACCCCAGCGCCGTTGTCGATGACGGCTTCAAGGCGACCGCCGAGCGCATCGTGAAATGGCACAAGGATGGACTGATGCCGGCCGATATCTGGCCCGGCGCTGCCGGTGCCAAGTGGAAGAATGCCGGCGACATGTTCATCAATGGCGACACGGCCATGCACATTGCCGGTTCGTGGATGATCCAGCGCTTCCAGGCTGACATCGGCGACAAGTTCGAGTGGGTGGTGCCGGCACAGCCTTGCGGTCCGGCAGGCTGCTCGGCGATGCCGGGCGGCGCCGCCATGGTGGCCTTTAGGGCGACCAAGCACCCGGCGGAAGTTGCCAAGGTCATGGAGTTCATGGTCTCGGAACCCGTGCTGAAGGAATACTATGAGCGCACGGTGCAGATCCCGGCGCACAAGGGCATTGCCGACAAGGGCCTGACCTATGGCAAGGAGGTTGCTCCGCAGACGGTCGCAGCCCTGAAGCAGTTCACGGCGGACTTCGCCAAGATCTCCCCGGTTGCGCACCAGCTCCAAGCCTATCAGCGCAATGTCGCCATCTTCAATGCCACGGTGAACTATGTGGCACAGGCGATCACAGACACGCTCACGCTGCCGCAGGCGTATGCCAAGATCCAGGAAGAGATCGACAACGCGGTCAAGAAGTGAACGCTGTTGATCGTGGCAAGGGCGTAGTGCGCCAGATATCGTTCTGACGGAACTGGCACAGCGATATGGCCGTTACATCCTTCCAGACGTCATCCCGCGTGCCAGCCAACCTTGTTGGCTGGCTCTGGGGCAAGCTCGGTGATGTGCTGGATGGTCCGTTCAGGGCCGTGCAGCGCCATATCGGCGCCAACCGGATGGCCTATGTCTTTCTGGCGCCCAATGTGCTGGTCTTCGGTCTCTTCTCCTTCTGGCCGATGCTGCTCAATTTCTACATCGCCTTCACCGGCGGGCAGTCGGTCATCGTTGCGGAACGGCCTTTCGTCGGCCTCGACAATTTCCGCGAGCTGCTCGACTGCCAAAGTTGGCTTGACCCGAAAACCTGCCCTGTTGCCGGCTTCTCATTCTGGACAGGTGTCTGGAACACCCTGTTCTTCGCCGTGGTGCAAGTGCCGATCATGATCGTGGTGGCCCTGGTCACGGCGCTGACCCTCAACCGCGACATTCGCGCCCGCGGCTTCTGGCGGGCAGTCTACTTTTATCCCGTGATGCTATCGCCTGTCGTTGTCGCCGTGATCTGGGATTGGATACTGAAACGGCGCGGTATTCTGAATGCACTGTTGAGCGACGGGGTTGATGGCTGGAATGCGTTCGCCGGCAGCAATCTGTTTGTGCCTATGCTGGCAGGGCTTTCAGCGCTGGCTGCATGGGCTTTTTGCCGGCGCTTGCTGCGGGATCGGCCAGTGTGGCTGAAGCTGGTCGGAACAGGCCTTGGTGCTTTGATCATAGCGTTGATCCTGACGTCAATCCGGGCAAATTTTGCCGTCGAATCTTATCGACCGATCAATTGGCTGATCGATGTGCGCTCTGGCTGGCCGATGTTCTGGGTGATTTTCGTCTACACGTGGGGCCATCTGGGCTTTTACATGCTGATCCTGCTGGCAGGACTGCAAGCGATCCCGAAGGATTTGTATGAAGCCGCCGAAATGGATGGCACCTCCAAATCCCGTGCATTCTGGCGGATCACACTGCCACTGCTGATGCCGACCATGATTGTGGTGCTGGTGCTGTCACTCATCCGTGCGTTCCAGGTATTTGACGAGGTCTACGTCCTCACCGGAGGCGGGCCCGGCCAGGCCACCAAGATGATCATCCAGCACATC
>JAPLOV010000141.1 GCA_026400565.1 Hyphomicrobiales bacterium
GTATCGACCGGGACGAATGGCTGTCGTTTCTCACCACTTGTAGAACCATTTGCCTCGCTCCAGGTGCCGATTTCGAGCGCGTGCTGGACGACGTTTGCAAGCTTTGGCGCAGGGTCATGGCGGATCCATCAGTGCAAGGGGCTGGGAATAGCGACTTGCCGCCAGGTCTATGGCCGGACGGCCTCGTTGTCGCAGATGCGTTTCAGCCAAGCCTGCATGCAGCGGGTCGCTTCAGGCTCATCCAGAAACGGGACATGCCCGCGGTCCGCTTCTGCGACATAAAGCATGTCCGGACGGCGTCGCCCCATTTTCCTCCGGGGGCTGACAAAGCTAAGGTGTTATTCTTATACTTTGGCCTATTTTTTAGCGTGTTCAACAGGTTGCTGGCCGGACGGTAGTTGAAGCGCCATTCGCAATCTGTGATTTGACCGCTGGCAACCCGCTGGATTGATCCGTTTTCGCCGCTGGCAATGGCTCAACGGTATTGCCGCTGGGCCTGCCAGAGACCGTGCCAGCACACGTCACCAGATTTACATTACAAATTATTTTATGTAATGTAGCGCATGATTCAAACGACCCCTCTACAAATCCAGACCCTCTACCAGGATCTGGTCGACGCGCATGTCAGCCGCCCCGCTGCTGATGTCGATGGGGCACCGTTCATCCGTGTGATCAGCGGAAAGAGCTACTGGTACACCAATGAGCGGGTCGGCGCCCGAATGGTTCAGCACTATTTCGGACCTGATGACGAGGCAACACGCCAGCGCATGAATAACGCCAGGATCGCCCGTGAGGAAGCCAAGGCTTTCGAACGTCGAACGTCGGATATGGTTGCCCAGCTGCGCGCAGCACGTTTGCCTGCGCAGGATGCAGATACAGGTCGCTTGCTGACAGCGCTGACTCGTTCCGGCGTATTTGGTGTCGGTGGAACTCTGGTCGGAACACACGCCTTTCGGCTTTATGATGCCGAGGTTGGTCGGCGCGTGACCCGAGCCGCTCCTGCACAAACCGAGGATGTCGACATCGCAAGCTTTCAGCGACTGTCGCTGGCCATGGCTGCAGATGACGTTCCGCCCGCGGCTTTGACAAACACCCTCGCGGCTCTTGATCTCGAACCCGCCCCGACGACCGATCCGAAAGGAAAGACAGGCCGCTGGCGCCGAAAGGGCGGCGGTGTCGCCCTTGACCTTCTGGCACCGAGTTTCAGCGAAGAAGAAGGAATCGTGAGGCTGGAGGGCATGGGTGTCTGGGCGCAGAGCCTCCACTTCCTCAATTACCTCATAGCCGACCCAATTCCCGCGGTTGCACTATATAGAGCGGGCGTGCTGGTGCGGATTCCGCGGCCCGAGCGCTTTGCCATCCACAAGCTCATCGTTGCGCAGCGTCGGCAGGCAGACAACCTTGCCAAGCGCCGCAAGGATCTGGCCCAAGCAGCAGCGCTGATTGAAGCGCTGGCAGAAGATCGACGTTCTGAGCTGCGGCAGGCATTTGATGCTGCGATGGAAGCAGGGCCAGAATGGCGTGCGGCCATCGAGGCTTCGCTTTCAGTGGCGCCTGCAAGCCAGCTTTTGCTTTCAGGGCTATAAGGTGGCGCAAACTGTTGTCTCACCGAGATCACCGAGCCAGCACCGGTCCATGCAAATGGCCCGGTGCTGGCTCGACACTTGTTTCAACGGAGTTGACTGCTCACCATTTCCGCCGCAGCTGTGATTGCCTGCTTCGCAGTGCGAAGCGCGGCTGGCGAAGAGATCCAACGATTGTTGAGATGCCGTACGGCAACCTCAGACGAAACCATCTCCCGCGCCCGGGAGCTCTGCATCGGCAGAAGCGTGGCGCAGCGGGTGTGTCAGGGAGTGGCGGGTTGACGCTTCCCTATGATCAGCTCGCGCATCACTGTGCCAATCTTTGCCGCGACCAACATCGGATCGACGCCTGAAATGATCTCGCCATTGCTCGCCAACTGGTTCTTCTTGAAATGGCCCAAAACGGCTTGCTCAATGTCCCGGGCGGCATGTCCCAAAGGCACAATGGCCTGTTAGGGCTACTGCAAGGCGTTGATGGTCATGAGATTTTCAGGAGAGTGGCTGGGGCGCCAGGATTCGAACCTGGGAATGGCGGTACCAAAAACCGCTGCCTTACCGCTTGGCGACGCCCCATCATGGGGCGGGAGTTAGCTGCCATGCCGGCAGAATGCAACAGGCAATCGAAACGGGGGCGCCTGTCCGGGAGGGTTGCGTGCGCTGCTGCTTCGGCATGGCTGGCAGGCTTGGCACGATTTGCGTCTTGCGCGATTTGCGTCTTGCGCCGTTATCGTGCGGGCGCTATATGCGCCCATCCGCTCGAAACCCGTCATGGCGGAGCGCTCCTAGGCGCAGTGTCGGAGTGTGGCTCAGCCTGGTAGAGCAATACGTTCGGGACGTAGGGGTCGCAGGTTCAAATCCTGCCACTCCGACCACCTTCCAGCTCCCTTTGAGCTTATGATCGTCGATCTCCTGATGCATCACCCAAAAGGTGTTGGCGTCCACCCTCCCATGTCGGCATGTGCGAGCAAAAAGTGCCGGAATGGTGGAGTGCGTCCGACACAGTTTGGTTGCGAATTAACGCGTCGACAATCTGACGCATGACACATCGGGAGTGAGGTCATGTCCTTGCAAGCACGGATCTCTTTCGTCCCTAGAAGGAACTGAGGCGCAAACCGATACAGGCTGCGTTTGAACGCTGCTGCGCGCTTGGCTCTTGGTCCGATCGTTGCAGCCCAAGGCCGCATGGCCCCCATGCTGCCTGGACGGATGGTGCCCGCGCCCTCCTTGCCTCATCCTGACTGACAGGTGGGCTGCGACATGGCGCGCGGCGAGCGGCGGGAGCGCAGGGGTTGAGCACGGCGGACGACAAGGACGAACAGACCTCACTCTCCGCCTCCGGACCCGTGCTGCCGGCCTTCCTGCCGCAGAGCTTCCGGGCCATGTCGCCAAACCTCGCGGCCTCCGTCCTGATGATCCTGGCCTTCATGGTCTTCACCCTGATGTCGGTGCTGATCCGCTCTGTAGGCGACCGGGTGCCGATCGTGCAGGTGGTGCTCGTACGCCAGCTGGTCGCCTTCGTCCTGCTGGCGCCGTGGTTCTGGAGCGAGCGGGCGCAGATCCGCCGGCCCACCGGCTTGAAGCTGCATCTGGCCCGCGGCGTGCTGGCCGTCGGCTCAATGACCTGCGGGTTGAGCGCTGTCCTGCTCATCCCCCTGGCCGACGTCACCGCCATCCAGATGGCCGAGGTGCTTTTCGTCACGGCGCTGGCCGCGCTGGTTCTGGGCGAAAAGGTCGGGTGGCGGCGCTGGAGCGCGGCTGCGGTCGGCTTCCTCGGCGTCGCGATCATGGTGCGCCCCTTCGGGCAGGGCGTGGAGACGGCGGCGCTGCTGGCACTGGCCGGCGCGCTGTTCGGCGCGGGCGGTATGGTGGCGCTGCGTCTTGGCTCCGCCCATGACGGCACGGGCACAGTGCTTTTCTGGCAGGGGGTGGTGGTGCTGGCCCTGATCACGCCCGCGGCGCTGTGGTTCTGGGTGACGCCAAGCCTGGTGGATGCGCTGATGCTGATCTTCATGGGTGTGGTCTTCACCGTCGGGCAATGGCTGTGGACCTATGCATTGCGCATGGGCGAAGCCTCGGCGCTGGCGCCGCTCAACTACATCAAGCTCCTGATGGCCGGCGTGGTGGGGTGGCTCGTCTATGGCGAGACGCCCACCCTGGAGACGGTGGCCGGCGGCCTGCTGGTGATGGGAGCTGCGACCTACACGATCCACCGCAACGCCAAGCAGGCGGCCAAGGTGCGCCCTGCGACGCTGACCCCAAGCTGAGGCGCGGCCAGCCAATGCGTTCCTGAACGCGACGCTGTTTGCGACGCTGGCACAGGCACGGGTTGCCCTGTCGATCTGGCATGCGGATGATAACGGCGCCCGCCCACACCCGAAACTGAACTGGCAGACGCCATCGGCCTTCGCCAGCCTCTTCCACCCGCTCTGTGATCTGGAGCTAGGCTCCGCCAGGGTTTCTTCGTCAGGCCCCGACGCTCACAGCAACGCAAACCCAAGATCCAACCGCCAGAGCGAACTCGGAGCTGGACAACAGTTGGCGGCAACGCCAGGCGCACTGCAGCCGGCTAAGGGACCGGAACGACGTTCCAGCTGCCTCACGTCGTCGGGACAACGCCGCAGCGATGAGTGCGATTGAATGAGCAAGAGCGTTCTCTTGCTTCATTGGCCGGTCCGCGCGGCCCATGCGCCGCTCAGGACCAGGATTGTCATTCCGATCCATGTCCAAAGATCCGGGGTTTCGCCGAAGAGGACGACGCCATACCCGGTAGCAAACGCGAGCTGGAGGTAAGCGAGTGGTTGAACAACATTCGCCTCCGCAAGCTGATAAACCTTGATGAGCAATGCATGGGCCATGGAGCCAAAGACACATAACAGCGCCATCCAGCCCCAGTCTTGCGGCGGAAGCGGCTTCCAGAAAAACGGCACCACGAGACTGAGCGCCACAAAACCTATCAGGGCAACATAGGCCAAACTGGTTTCCGGTCGGTCATGCTTTGCAACGAGGCGCGTCAGCACGGAGTAGATCGCGAAAATCGTGGCGCCAAACAGGACCAGAAGAGCCTCCACACGGATGACGCCCAGTCCCGGCCGCAAAAGGATCAGCACACCGCAGAAGCCCGCGCCGACAGCCAGCATCCAGACAAGCGGCACCCTCTCATGGAGAATCAGCGCGGACATCAGCACGACGATGAGCGGATAGACTGAGAAGACGGCATGCGCCTCAGCGAGCCCCAGCACGGTAAAGGCATACACGAAGATGCTGAGCTGGGTGATGAGCGCAAGCCCGCGCATAATCTGCAACCCAAGCGCTTTGGTGGCCAGAACCTTACGGATTCCCCCATCCCGGACGCTCGAAACTGCGATCACAGCGACGGCAAAAAAGGCGAAGCGGATCCAGTTGATCGAGATGGCGTTCGCTTGAGCAGCCAGATGCCGTGACAAGGCATCCTGCGTTGCGAAGATCAGCATCGTCAGCGCCATCAGGAAAATACCTGATCGAGGATCGCGAGAAGCCATGCTGGGGCATTTTCCTGGTGAGGAATCGAGAAGAATGAGGGGCCGACAATAATCATACTGGGGTGCCCATTGTCTCCGGCCTTTCGAAGCTTCTTGGTGCCTCAGGTATTGCGACGTTCCTGGTCGGGAGTAATGGCCGGTTCCGGCTGACTGTTGATGGCGGTGACACTTGTCGATCAAAGGCGCAGTCTGATGGACATATGGGCAAATTGGCTGGGGCAAATTGGCTGGCCGCTTGAGGCTGTTCTGGTCATCAGCAACGGGGCCGTGAGTTGCGGCGCCACGATCAACGGTGCGTCAGCAGGGATCGCTGGGATACCAGCCGCCGTTACCTGAGGTCTTTGTGCCCGCCATGGCCGCGCGGACAGCTGCGCAAACCCATCCGTCGGCAAGCCGACCACCGCCCGCGACGGCATCGAGGCCGTCAATGCGCCAGTATTCCAACCGGGCCACCCGATGGCGGCTGATCACCACCACAGCGTCTCACGCGCGTCATCGAGATGTCACGTGACCCATCAAGAGACTTATCCTCGCCGACCCAACCCCACCCTGAGATCCTTATCTGGATCGACGGCACGTCACGAGGAAACACGCCATGCCTGTTGTCAAATTGTCGCTCGACCAGGCCGTGGATGCCAGCGCAGAACTTGTCTTGCCGGTTCCAATCGATACACCCGAGCAACGTGTATGTGGCGTCGACGTGTCCGGCTTTGACGTCAGCCATGGCCGGGCTCTGAACTGTGGTCAACCCGTTTTGCGCCTGCGCCTGCGCGCCGGGGTGTCCGGTGAGGTCAGGTTGGTATTCGATGAACCTGGAACCGCATTTCCGGGCTGGGTCTTTGTGCCGGGCGGAGGGCAGCATGAAACACCTTCGGCCGAACTTGCGAGGTTGATCGAGGGCGTAGCGCCATTTGACTTGCCCCCATCGGAACGTGTCGAACGCATTATTCGTCACATCCAGGAGCGGTTCACCTATGGCGTCCGCGATGTTGGCCTTGCGGACGACCTGGACGCCATGCCGCCGCTCGCATGCGGCGTGCACAAAGGAACCTGCGTCGACACGCACAGTTATGGTGTCGCCGCCTTCCGCGCGGCCGACATTTCGGCTGCCTATATCAGCGGCCTCTATTTTGAGGAAGGGACAAGGGTCTCCAGACCAGGTCATTGCTGGATGGCGGTCATGGCAGAGGGAGCGCCGCATCATTGGGACGTTTCCCATTTCCTGAAGTATGGACTGGGACCCACCCGTTCCGTGCTCAACCCGCAGCCGGGCGTCCGCTTCGCGATGGCGGTTGGACGCGACACAGTGGTCGAGGGTGAGGATGGTCCGATAAAATTCAGCCGGCTCTCAGGCTTCAATGTCTTGTCCGGGCCTCAGAGGGGCCAACATCTCATGACCCGCGCTGAACGGCTCGAACCGGCGCCCTGATCAGCTGGCCGCATGGCCGTGAATCTGCTTCGGAGTCTGATCCATCAGGCGTCCAGCAATGACCCCGCTGCTCCCGCAGTTTGCTGGATAGCAGCAAGTGCTTACCGGCATCTGGATAGGGTCAGCCTTCGGAGCCGATCGGGGGTCAAATGGCATGCCGATTCACAAACTCTCGGAGCTTCAGCTTCCGGAAAACGCGGGGCGGTTTATCCTGCCAACCTCACATGCCATCGAGCGCCCCGGCGACGGCGCTCAATGCATAGCCCAGATCGGCGTCGGATATCACCAGTGGTGGCGAGAAGCCCAAGACGTTCGGCCCTTTCATCGTGAAGGAAACGCCGGCCTTCAAGCCGGCGGCGACGATCTGAGCCTCCATCATCCCAGGCCTTGTGCGAAAGCTGATGGCCCGCAGCAGGCCAAGGCCGCGAACGCCCGTGATAAGGGTGGCCTTTCCGGCAATGCGTTCGCTGATCTGCGCCTCGAGAACAAGGCCAAGGCGCTCTGCTCGGCCAACCAGCCCCTCATCTTCGATGATCTCGATCGTGGTCAGCGCCGCGCGCGCCGTGACCGGGTTCTTCTCATGTGTGTAATGTCCCAGCGCGAGTTCTGGCGCCACATCGAGGCCCGCATCGGCCAGCACGGCTGCTATCGGCAAGATCCCCCCACCGAGCGCCTTGCCGAGCACGACGATGTCCGGCGTCGCACCGAAATGCTCATGGGCGAAGAAGCGGCCAGTCTTGCCGAGCCCTGCCGGGATTTCGTCGAAGATCAGCTTGACCCGATGCAGGTCGCATATGCTTTGTACCGCGCGCCAGAGGCCAGCAGGCGGAACGATGCAGCTTGAGCGCATCGGCTCGGCGATCAGGCAGGCGATGTCGCTGCGCCCCCCCAGAAGCGCCGAGAGGTCGCGGAGCATGCGGTCAGCGCCGCCGAGGGGTTCGTCCCAATACGGCGTGATATGGTGGACATCGGGCATTTGACTGCCCAGCCTCGGATCGAGCGCGTGCGAAGACAGCGCCAGCGCCCCGAAGCCGTGACCGTGATAGCTGCCTTCAAGTGCGATGATGCCGGAGCGGCCGGTTGCGGCGCGTGCCAGCCTCAGCGCGATCTCAATCGCGTCAGATCCGCCCGTGGCCAGCAGCATCCGGGACTGCCCCCCCCGGAAACGGGCTGTCAGCTTCTCGCCCAGTGTGATCGCCACATCGTTGCTGTAGCGCCGCGGCGCGAAGGCCAGGCGGTCGAGCTGGTCCTTGATGGCGGCGATCAACCTGGGGTGGCCATGACCAATATGATGAACCGTGTTGCCGTGCAGGTCGATGACGCGCCTGCCAGCCTCATCCTCAAGCCAGACGCCGCTGGCCGCACGCAGCACACCAAGCGCCGGCGTCGAGCCATGCTGGTGCAGGAACACGGCGGCGTCGCGCTCCCGCCAACCGGGCAATGCCGTCATTGATGAGTGTCTTTTCCGTGCAGCATGGCGCTGATCGCGGTGTGCAGGGTGCGGTCCCCCGCCGCGAGGATCGCGTGCGCAGCAAGCGGATTCGTGCCATCCAGTGCAGTGATGACGCCGCCCGCTCCGGTAACGATCGGCACCTGCGCAGCAATGTCGTAGATGTCCAGTCCTGTCTCAATAACTGCATCGATGTGGCCTTCCGCCAGCATCGCCATCGCGATGCAGTCACTGCCATAGCGCAGCATGCGGACGTGTCCGGCCAAGCGCTGCGTGGCGGCGAACAGTTCGGGTTTGCCGGTGATGGTGGAGCTTGCCCAGATCATCGCATCGCCGAGCGCAACGCCTTTTCGGCTCTGAAGCTGCGCCTCGCCATTGTGGCGTCTTCGCCAGGCTGATGTCATGGTGCCGGCAAAGCGCTCACCAAGATGCGGCTGATCGAGCACGCCAAAGACGGGCTGCCCTTGATGCAACAGTCCGATCAGTGTGCCCCAGGTCGGTATTCCAGAAATGAAGGCGCGGGTGCCGTCGACAGGATCGATCACCCAGACATGCTCCGCATCGGCTCGCACAATGCCGAACTCTTCGCCAATAATGCCGTGCTGCGGAAAGTGGCGCTCGATCAGAATGCGGATCGCGGCCTCGGCCTCACGATCCGCTGCTGTGACAGGATCGAACACGGCACCGGCTGTCCGGCCCCCGGCTGACTTGTCGTCGATGCAGAGGGGGCGCCGATAGAACGGCATGATGGCTCGGCCGGCCGCATCAGCCAGTTCGTCCGCAAAGGCCGCGAATGGATGGTTCAACGTTCTTGCCGGCGCCACGCCTGCCTCCTGATGATCAAGCTGCGCAGCGCCATCTGCAAAGCGGTTGCAGCAAGGCAGATCAGCATTACCAGCACCGCCAGCGCCGTAGCCTGGCCAAAGCGGCTGCCCTCGGTCATGTTGACCACGGCAATGGCGGCTACGCGGGTTTGCGCGTTGAACAGAAACATCAGCGCCGACACAGTCGTCATGGCATTGACAAAAAGATATCCCGCGATGTCGATCAGCGTGGGGCCCAGCACGGCCACATGAATGCGCCGGCCCGTGGCGGCAGGCCCGGAGCGCAGCGCCTGCGCGGCAAGATCAACCTCCCGGTCGAGCTTGATCAGCCCGCCGACGGCCATCAGATGCGGCACGGTGTAGAAATGAGCGATGGTGCAGAGCACCAGCAGCGCCATCGAGCCTTGCAGGATATGCAGCGGATTTGCCGGATTGTTGAAGAAAAAGACATAGCCCAGCCCCAGCACAAGCCCCGGCACCGCCACGGGAACCATGGCGAGGCCCTGCAAGGCCTGTGTGAGGCCGGCGGGAAATGCTTTGCGGCTTACCATCCAGCCGCTCATCGCCACCAGGCATGTGCCGATGGCAGCTGTTGCTGTGGCCAGGACGAGGCTGTTGGTCAGTGTGCGCAGTTCGTCAGGATCGGACAGTGCCTTGTGGTAGTTATGCATCCCCAGCGCGAGGTTGTAGGGCCAGAAGCGTACAAGGGAGCCGTAGATGGCCATCCCGATAATGCCGAGGATCGCGACTGTAACCAGCGTGACCAGAACGAGACAGGCGACGTCGCGAGAGCGGTTCGCGCGCAGCGCCACCGGCACGGACCGGCCGCTGAAGGTCGCGCGTTGACTTCTGCGGGCCAGGACGTCCACGCCATAGGCGATCAGTGCTGGTGTGAGCAGCAGCACGCCCACAACGGCGCCAAGCCCGAAGTCGAACTGATCAGGGCATAGTGGCACGAGGGCAGCGTGACCTGGACGAAGGTTCTGGCAGGCGATGCCTTCAGCGCCCGTGCTGCCTCGTAAAGCCGTTGATCGCCGCTGGCCAAGCCTGCCGACAGGATCAGGATCGCGTGCGGCAGTGCATGGAAGACCGAGGCCGAGACGATGCCGATCGGCCCATAGATCGTGCCACCCATGAGCCAGGACTTCAGCAGTCCCTGATTGCCGAACAGATAGATCATGCCGAAGGCCGGCAGCATCGACGGGGCAAGCAGGGGTGCCAGCATGATGACGCGGAACAGCCCCTTCAGCGGAATGTCGCTGCGGTGCAGGGCGAAGGCGTAAGGAAAGGCGATGGCCAGGGTCAGTGCGGTCGATATCGTGGATAGGCTCACCGAGTTCCAGATAGCGACAGCAAGACCAGGTTCGCCGATATAGCGGGCGAAATTGCCGAGGCCGATGAAGGCGCCCTGCTGGTCCAGAAAGCTCTTGAGCAGCAACGCCGTGATCGGCGCGATGATCGCAGCCAGCAAAAGCGCGATCAGCCCCAGCGGCAAAGCCTGTGCCAGCAGCCCTGCAAGGCGGGACGACTGATAGGGTGTGTCAAGCGCGGGGCGCGCCTTGCTGGCCGTCATCGCTCAGGCGCCATCGCCAAGGATGCGCACTTGGCCGGCCGGGAAAGCAACAGCAACCGCATCACCGATCGAGGGCAGCAAGGGTAGCCGTGCGGACGGGATTTCAGCGTTGACGGGTGCTGCTTCATGCCCGCAGACCTGTAGCGTCAGCCGAACGGTGTCCCCGAGATAGAGCACCTGACGGACCCGAGCCGCGAGCGGCCGCGGTGCCGCCTCCGCTTCCGCCCCGATCAGCACAGCGCCGGGCCTGATGCACAGGTGCGCGCGCGCCGGCAACGAGCCGGAAGCCTCTGCAAGCGTCAGCCGCACCGGTCCTGCCTCCACGCCATCGTGGTCAACGCCAGTAATGGGGAAGGCATTCATCTCGCCCATAAAGCGCGCAACGAACAGGTCTGCAGGAGTCTCGAAAACCTGCCTTGGCGTGCCGCATTGCACGATGCGGCCGCGGTTCATCACGATGATGCGGTCGGCAACCGCCAATGCCTCCTGCTGGTCATGAGTGACCATCAGCGCGGTGACGCCGACGCGCCGTTGAAGGGCCAGCAACTCCAGCCTCAGCCGCGCGCGAACATTGGCATCAAGTGCCGACAGTGGTTCGTCAAGCAGCAGCAGGCCCGGCGACAAAGCCAGCGCCCGCGCAAGCGCAACGCGTTGCTGTTGCCCACCTGACAACTGGGAGGGGTACTTTCCAGCATGCTCGGTCAGGCCAACCAGAGTCAGCAGCTCGGCGACCCGGGCCTGCTGCTGCGCACCGCTCGCGCGGGTCGCCTCAAGACCGAAGCCGACATTGCCTGCAACGGTGCGATTGGGAAACAGCGCATAGGACTGGAACACGATGCCAAAATCGCGCTCCTCTGGCCGGCGCGTCGTGACATCGACGCCGTTCATGGCGATGACGCCCTTATCTGCGCGCTCAAAGCCTGCGATCAGCCGCAGCAAGGTCGTCTTTCCGCAGCCCGACGGCCCGAGTACGCAGACGAACTCGGACCTGCCAACTTCAAACGCGACATCATCGACCACAGTAGACTGCCCGAAGCGCTTGCTCAGGCCTCCCACGGACAGAAACGGAGCCACCTGGGTGGCTCCGTTCTGCAGGCGCGTGTCCGATTGCTGGACATTCACGATATCAGCCTTCGGCGCAACCTGTCAGCTGCGCGGAGGAACCTTCGTGCCATAGCGGCGCTGCCACTCGGCCATCACGGCGTCGCGGCTGGCGGCAAGCTTGCCAAAATCCATCTTCAGCAGCTTTTCGTTCTCACCCACGGGATAGTTCTTCGGCAGCGCCTTGATGTCGTCATAGGCGGTGATGGGCAGGAACTTCGAGGAAATTTCGGCCGCTTCGCGGGAGGAAATCCAGTCGGCCATCAGCTTGGCGTCGGCGAGGTTGCGCGCGCCCTTGACGATGGCAGCGGCCTCGATCTCCCAGCCCAGACCTTCGGAGGGCAGGATGATCTGCAGCGGCGCGCCGTCATTGATAAGCTTCACGCCCGGCGTGGCGTAGGAGATGCCGATGATGCTCTCGCCCGAGCCTGCCAGCCGGCAGGGCGCGCTGCCTGAATGGCCATACTGCGAGACATTCTCATGCAGCTTGTCCATAAAGGCCCAACCCTCGGTCTCACCGAAGGCGGTAAGCCATCCGTTCACGGCCAGCAGTGCTGTTCCGGAAGAGAGCGGGCTCGGCATGGTGATGTGACCCTTGTAGACCGGCTTGGTCAGATCCATCCATGAAGCCGGTGCCGGGATGTTCTTCTTTGCGGCTTCAGCCGTGTTGAAGCACACCGAAGAGGCCCATGCATCGATGCCAACCCAGACAGGCTCCGCCCGGCTATCACGCATGAGCGGGGCAATCTTGTCGTAATGGGCTGGCTTGTAGGGCAGCAGCAGGCCGCGTGCATCAGCGGCCATCAGGGCCGAGACGGCGTTGCCCATGATGATGTCGGCCTGCGGGCTCGCGGCTTCCGCGATGACGCGCGCGATGATCGGCGCGGTGGAGCCAAGGATGGCGTTCACTTTGATGCCGGGGTTCTTCGTCTCGAAACCCTTGATCAGCGCCTTCGCCTGATCCTCGTCCAGAGAGGAATAGACCGTGAGCACGCGCTGTTGTGCATTGGCGGTGAGCGGCAGCAGCGCGCCGAGCGCGATCGTGGCGAGCGCAAGTCTGCGCGTGATGGAACTGAACATGGGACCCCTCATAATGACGATCAGAAAGCCTAATCCATGCTAGCTGACAGTATGATGACGGTCCGGAGCACGTTGCTGTGGTTGACCAGGCTCTTCGCACCTTTGAGTGGCGAATGGCCTCTACCGCTCCCGGCGAGCCGACCGCTCGTGCCTTCATCGAACCGTTCAACAGCCGCTTAAGGGCCGAATGCCTGAACACACACTGGTTCATGAGCCTTGACTGAAAAAATCCAGCCAAGGATGACCTGCTTTCGGGGTGCACTTCACCAGCCGTCAGCGCTGACCAGCACCTGGACAAGACTGGGGGCAACGTCAGAGGGTATGGGCATTCATTGGGCGCCGCCGATAGCCACGGCCTGCTTTGATCTCCAAGGGCGCAAATTTCGGCCGCGGGCACGCCTTGATGACCTGATCTGCCACCGGACGGCTGCATGATCAGCCGCGAACTGATCGAGCCAGAACCGATGATGGCGCAGTGTGCATCGCGCCGGACCGCTATCCGTGGTGCCGCCACCAATATGCCGGCATTTCTCTCGGAAGAGAGCGCCTCGAAAGAGCGCCTGGCGCCCTGAACCCGGCCCGACCCTTTCTCAAGCAGCCGCGCTGACCGAGGTGGGGACATCAGTCTCGGTGATGCGCAACCCTGTCACCGGGTCAAAGAGCTGCATGTCACGAGGCGACACATCGATGTTGAGGCTGGCGCCTAATGTGAAAGGGTGCCGGCCATCGACGTGGATCACAAGCGGACTCCCGGCCACTTCCGCATGGATATGCTGACCGACGCCCAGTTCCTCCGCAAAATCAAAGGTTGCTTTCAAGCCATTGTGCGGAACGAAAGCCCCTCCTTGCCGGATATTGAGGGCCTCTGCTCGAAGTCCGATCGTTACCGGTCCGGGATTGAGAGAAGGGTACCGGGTGTGCTCGATCATCAGCCGCTGGCCATCAGCCAATGTGAGCGAGTGGCCATCTGCGCTGATGGTTGCCGGCAAGAGATTCAGGCCGGGCGCACCGATGAAGCCGGCAACGAATATGCTTGCTGGCCGGTCATAGACATCCTTGGGCGCGCCGATCTGCTCGATCACACCCTTGTTCATGATCACCAACCGGTCAGCCAGCGTCATAGCCTCGACCTGATCATGGGTGACGAACACCGAGGTGGCTTTGAGGCGCTGGTGCAGTTTCCGGATCTCGATGCGCATCTGCACGCGCAGCTTCGCGTCGAGGTTTGAGAGCGGCTCGTCGAACAGAAAGACCTTGGGTTCCTTGATCATGGCGCGTGCCATGGCGACACGCTGGCGCTGGCCGCCCGAAAGCTGGCCGGGCTTACGGTCGAGGAACTCGTCAAGGCCGACGGTCCTGGCCACAGCCTGGACGCGCGACAGCCGTTCGGCCTTGGCAACGCCAGCCACTTTCAATCCATAGCCGATGTTCTCGGCCACGCTCATGTGGGGATAAAGCGCATAGTTCTGGAAGACCATGGCGCAGCCACGCTCGCGAGGCTCCTTGTCATTGACGATGTCGCCCGCAATGGCAATCGTTCCGCCGGAAATCTCCTCAAGGCCAGCGATCATGCGCAAAAGCGTGGATTTGCCGCAGCCCGAGGGACCGAGGATGACAACGAACTCGCCATCATGGATGGTGACGTCGACACCATGCACGACCTGCGTCTTGCCGTAGAACTTGGTGACGTCGCGAATGTCGATTCGGGCCATTGCAGCCTCCTACTTGTCGGTTGAAACAAGGCCGCGCACGAACCAGCGCTGCATGAAGATCACCACCAGCAAGGGCGGTGTCATCACCATCAGCGTGCCGGCCATGGCGATGTGCCAACGCGGCGGTTCGCCAAAGAGCGGACCCGGCACGAGGCGTTGCAACTGCATGACGGCTGTGCCGTAGTTTGCGATATCGGTGATAATCAACAACGGCCAGAGATACTGGTTCCAGGAATAGACAAACATGATCGTGCCGAGGGCCGCCATGTTGGTCCTTGAGAGCGGCAGCAGCACATCCCAGAAGAAGCGCAGTGGACCCGCTCCGTCCATCTTGGCGGCCTCCGCCAACTCATCCGGAACTGTGAGATAGAACTGGCGGTACAGAAATGTACCGGTTGCCGTGGCGATCAAAGGCAGGATCAGGCCGGTGTATGAATTCAGCATAGACCATTCCGGCAGGGTGATCTTGATGCCTGCCAACGCGCCGATGACTGTGCTGATCCCGGTTGCGTCGAGCAATTCCTGATACGGGCGCAGCACGTTGGCTGCCACCGCATATGTCGGCACGATGCGCACTTCGAGCGGCAACATCAGTGTTACGAAAATCAGCCAGAAGAACAGGCTGCGGAAGCGATAGTTGAAGTAGACGATCGAGTAGGCCGAGATCGCCGCTATCGCAATCTTTCCGGCTGTGACGCCGATCGCGACAATGAAGGAATTCAGCATCTTGGGGCCAAAGCCCGACTGTTGCCAGGCAATTGTGTAATTTGCAACCATCTGGTTGCCGGGCCAGAGCGGCATCGGCACGGTGTTGACGGTCCGGAAATCATGGGTCGAGGCGACAAAGACGATCCAGAGCGGCACCAGAAGCATGATCAGGCCCGTGATCAGGATCAGGTGTGTCAGGATATTGAGGATCGGGGTGCGTTCGACCATGGCAGCCTCAAGTGTAGTGAACGCGGCGTTCGACATACCTGAACTGGATAAAGGTCAGGCTGATCACCAACAGCATCAGGACAAGGGATTGGGCGGCGGCGAGCGAGTAGTCCTTGCCCTTGAAGCCGTCGGAATAGATCTTGTAGACCATCAGATCGGTGGCGCGGGCCGGTCCGCCGGCAGTGGTGATGTCGACGATGCCGAATGAATTGACGAAGCTGTCGGTCAGGTTGATCACCACAAGGAAGAAGAAGGTCGGTGCCAGCAGCGGGAACTGGATGTCCGCCATGCGGCGCAGCACACCCGAGCCATCCATGGCGGCAGCTTCGTTAAGTGAGCGCGGAATTGATTGCAGCCCGGCCAGGAAGAAGATGAAGTTGTAGGCCACCATTGACCACGCATTCGCAAGCGTGATCAGAACAACCGCATCGAAGCCATCTCGCGCCGGGTTCCAGATACCAGGGTACCACTGGTTAAGTGCTGAGACGAAACCTGCATCAGGCGCAAAGATGAAGCGAAAGGCGAGGCCAACAGCTGGCGCAGCAACTGCATAAGGCCAGAAATACATGAAGCGATAGGCCTGGTACCCGGGTAATTGGCGATCGACGAACGTCGCGAGGATCAGCGCGATGCCCATGGCGAGTGCTGTCGAGGAAAGCGCAAAGATCACCGAGATGCGGACCGAGTTCCAGTAGAGCGGGTCCTCGAAAACAGTCTTGAAGTTCTGCCAGCCGACCCATTGGTTT
Source organism: Hyphomicrobiales bacterium (assembly GCA_026400565.1). Classification (GTDB taxonomy): domain Bacteria; phylum Pseudomonadota; class Alphaproteobacteria; order Rhizobiales; family Beijerinckiaceae; genus Allobosea. The sequence continues at coordinate 15,953 of JAPLOV010000141.1, forward strand.
TCGCCGCCGAATGGTGGCTCCAGCGTGAAGGACCAGTAGAGCGCCTCGCCGGCAGGCCAGTAAAAGAACGTGAACACCAAAAGCAGTTGCGGCGCGATCAGCAGCGCTGCGAGCCAGGTGTTCGAGAATGTGACGCGCTTGCCGGTCATCGTGCTGCCTAACGGAAATGAGAAACAGCCGGGCGAGGTGTCGCCCGGCTGCAGCCTGTCAGGACGTGATCAGGGCAGGGAGCGGCCCCGGAAGGTCTGCTCGAAGCGGCGCAGGATCTGGTTCGAGCGCGCTACCGCGTCATTGAGGCCGACTTCGACCGTCTTCTGGCCATTCATAATCGCTTCCAGTTCCGAGCGGACCTCCGAACGGATCGAGGTGAAGTTGCCGAGGCGGATGCCGCGGGTGAACTGGGTTGGCGGGGTGAAAGTCAGAGATTGCATGGCGATTTCGCGTCCGCGGAATTTCGGCTGGGCATAGAAGCCCTCATCCAGCATCTGGCGATAGGCCGGAACGGTGATCGGGATATAACCGGTGACGTTCGGCATCCACTTCACTTCGGCAGGCGTCAGCACAAAGTCGAGGAAGGCGGCGGCGGCCTCGTACTCTTCCTTGGACTTGTTAGCCATGACCCAGAGCGAAGCACCGCCCACAAGGGAGTTGTGTCGGGTGAAGCCTTCGTAGACCGGGATCATCGCCACCGACCAGTCAAGGCCGTCGCGACCCGTGGAGCCGACCACGCCATGGTTGGCGATGGATGAGACCATGGAGGCGCATGAACCGTCCGCGAACGCCTGAACGATGTTCTTGCCAGTTTGCGCGGTCTGTACGCGCGCCAGGCCCTCATCCTGCCACTTCTTGAGGTTGGCGACATGACGCGGGAACAGACCCTGGTTGATCACCAGTTCAGCCCCCAGACCGTCGTAGCCATTACCCATTGTGGCGATTGGCTGGTTATGGATGGCAAAGAGTTGCTCCATCGACTGCCAGGTATCCATGTCGAAAGCCATGGCACATGTGCTGCCGGCAGCCTTTAGAGCACGCATGTCGCGTTCATATTGCTCCCATGTGGCTGGCGCTTCCGTGCGGCCGATCTTCGCCCACTCGGCACGGTTCCAGTACATGACCGCCGTCGATGAGTTGTAGGGGAACGACCACATTTCGTCCTTGGAGGTCGCATAATAAGAGCGGATCCCTGGAAAGTAGTCATTCCAGTCGATCTTCATTTTGAAGTCCTTGGCGAACTGGACGGCATTGTAGGTCGCCTGCGACAGCATGAAGTTGACAGTGCCGGCATCATAGATCTGGACGATCGTGGGGTGCTGGCGGGCGCGGAAGGCCGCAATCGTGTTTTGTTCGGCGCGGTCATAGCCGCCCTGCCCAACGCAGACAGCCTCGAATTTTGTCTGCGTCTCGTTGAAGCGCTTGCAGTGCTCGGCCATGACCTCGCCGAGCTGGCCGGTCAGGCCATACCAATATTCGAACTTGACCCGCGGTGCCTGAGCCTGCGCTGCACCGATGGTTGCAGCCAGCGCGAGGGCTGCAATGCTGAGACGACATCTTGTCATGGTAGGATCCCCATTTGCCGAGAGCTCTTGCCCGGCGTCTTGCTGCACTAGAGCCCCCACATGACGGGCTCGTTGAGGATTTGTGGCGGTCCTGATTCTGTTTTCTGAAGAAAATGTGACAGGACCTTTCAGGCACCGACGCCGATGCGCCCAGCCTCACCGAGGTGCGCCAGCCTGCCTCCAGCGATCGTTCCGACAATGCGCGGCGGCAGCGGTGAACGATCCTCGATCAGGACAAGATCGCCCCTGAAACCGGCTTCGATAGAACCCCGATCGGTGAGCCCAAGTGCGGCTGCCGGCCCGCTTGATACCAAGGCCCAGGCTTCGCTGAGCGACAGGATTTTTTCGGCAGCCAGACGGAACGGTGCCAGAGGGAGAGCCGGATAGTAGTAATCAGAGGCCAGGATGGTGCAAAGACCCCGCGCTGACATCTGTGCAGCAGAGGGGCACCCTGTGTGGGAACCACCGCGCACGACGTTCGGCGCACCGAAAACAATCGGATCGCAGGCAGCAGCAGCAGATAGGGTTGTCTCTTCGTTGATGGGAAATTCCGCAATCGCGCAGCCCAGATCACGATACCAGGCGCGCATCTGCGGCGTCATGTCGTCATGGGACAGCATTGGCAATCCGGCACGGCGCGCCGCTGCCGCCAGCCGCTGGATCGAGGCAGGGACTTCATCGGCGCGGGCGTAGACTTGCTCGATCAGGACGAGAAACGCCGCTTCGCTCAAGCCTGAGCGCGTGACCATGCCGGCCATCTTGTCAGGCCGGTGACGTTGCTTGATCGTTCCGGCCATGTGATCGTTAAAGGCAAGGCAATCGATCCGTCCATTGGCGATCCAGTCGAGGATGAGCGCCTCGGCGTCGAGATTGAACGTTTCGTGGCGCAGGTGATAACGCGTATCGACCACCAGATGTGGCCTCAGGACTTCGAGCGCCTCCAGGATCGAGACGGCAGCCTCTGTGCCGCGCGTGCCACCCTCCCATGACCATGTCACCGAATGATAGGCAGTCGTGATGCCATTGGCGATAAACTGCCGATCAGCTTCCAGCAGGGCGATCAAGGGATCGACAGGCGCGGCCGGCCGCGGAGTGACGAGCCGCTCGAAGCCATCACCATGGATATCGATGATACCCGGCAAGACGTAGAGGCCCTGCGCGTTGATGGTCAGCGCATCGGAGATGTCCTCGGTCTCGTTGACGATGAGACCGTGAGCGACGCGGACACTCGTGCTGGCAAACGCGCCCTTGCTCAGCACTGTCCCGCCGGTGATGGTGATCGGCCGCATCGGCCGCGATGCCATGCCTTGGCTTGCAGTCAGTTTGCCGGCTTCGATGTTCATGAGATCGGTCCAAACGCGGGGATTGCTGCATGAACCTGTTGGGTGACATCGACGTGACATCTTTACGTCATCAGTGCGTCACGCCGCGATGGTGACAGGAAGATGGTGAAGCCGTCTTTTCGCAAGCTCCAGGAGCGACCCCATGAACCGCCGCGACCTCATTGCCACTGCAGCTGTCTTGACGGCAGCCTCTGCCATGCCCGCTCTTGCCCAGACCCGCCAGAGGCTGCGCTTTGCCGTCACTGATGTCGATGGCGCCGAGAACCTTCAGCGCGAATTCGGGCCATTCAAGGCAGCGTTTGAAAAGGTGATGCCGAACGTCGAAATCGCGCTGTTCCCGGTTTCGGGCCGCACTGCGGCTGTCGAAGCGATGAACGCCAACCAGGTCGATCTGGTGCTGACCGGGCCGGCCGAGTATGTTGTGTTCAAGGCCCGCATGCCGGCAGTCCAGCCGGTCGTGATCTGGCAGCGCCCGGATTACTTCTCGCAGGTCGTCGTCCTGGCGGAAGGCCCGATCAAGCAGATCTCCGATCTCAAGGGCAAGAAAATCTCGTTCGGCGAAATCGGCTCGACCTCGCAACATCTCGGGCCGGCGCAGATTCTGGTTGATGCCGGCCTGGCCTATGGCCGCGATTTCGAAGCGCTGTTCCTCCGCCGCAATGTCGCTGTCGAGGCGCTTCGCCGTGGCGACCTTGCCGCCATCGGCATGAACCTCACCCATATCCAGCAGATCCGCCGCGCCGTGCCTGACGTCAAGCTCGGCGTCATCGGCCGTGGTCGCGATCTGCCGGATGATCTGATCATCGCCGCGCCGAGCGTGTCTGCCGATCTGGTCGGCCAGGTGCGCAAGGCCTTCATCGATCATGCAGGCCCTCTGCTTCAGGCCGTGCTGCAGGTCGAAGCCAATGCCCGCTGGAATGGCGGCACCTTCCTGCCCAACGTGTCGGATCGCGACTACGACGTGATCCGCCAGATGTATCGCGCGGTTGGCATCAACGAGTTCACGCGCTTCATCGGCCAGTGAACGTCGTCGCGTTCCAGCAGACCGCTCCGGAGGGGGCGGTCTCTCCCGCCCGATCGGGCTTGCCTGCTGCATCGGTACGCGGCCTGAGCAAGCAGTTTGGGACGGGGCCTGTGATCATGTCCGGTCTCGACCTCGACATTCATCATGGCTCGCGGGTCGCGATCATCGGGGCCAACGGCACGGGCAAATCGACCCTGATCCGGATGCTCGTGCGGCTGGTCGAACCGAGTGGCGGCGATATCAGACTGCTTGGTGAGGATGTGCGGAAGCTGGATGCGCCCGGCCTCAAGCGCCTGCGCTCGCGTGTCGGCTTCGTCTTCCAGCGGCACAATCTCGTGACGCGGCTCAGCGCCCTCACCAACGTGGTCCATGGCGTGCAAAGCCGCATGAGCGGGCCGCGCACCTGGACGCAGTTGCTTGCACCGCGGGAGGTTCGTGCCGAAGCGATGAACTGCCTCGAACGCGTCGGTCTCGCCGACAAGGCCATGGCCCGGATCGATACACTCTCGGGCGGTCAGTCGCAGCGGGTGGCCGTCGCGCGCATGCTGATGCAAAGGCCCGAACTCGTCATCGCGGATGAACCTGATGCGAGCCTCGATCCGAAATCTGGAGAGGAAGTGATGGCGACGCTTGCTGCCCTTGCCAACGAACAGGACGCCACACTGATCTTTGTCTCGCACCGCATGGAGCATGCGATCCGGTTCTCTGAACGGATTGTCGGTCTTGGCGGCGGAAGGGTGGCACTCGATCAGCCGTCAGACACCGTCTCGGAGGCGGAATTGACGCGGTTCTTCCACCATGACTGAGGCGCTGACGCCAAAGGCTGGGCAGCTGCCGCCGCGCATCCAGCGCGTCAATCCGGTTGCCTTTTCCCTGAGCGTTGCGGTCGCCGCCTTCGTCATCTGGTCCATGACCACGGCTGGTCCGTCACCCGACCAACTGGCACGCGGATTGCCGAACATCGGCAATATCCTGTCGCGCATGTTCCCGCCTGACTTTGAACGCATCGACCGGATCCTGTGGTCCCTGTTCCAGACCTTCCAGATGGCGATCGCGGGCTGCGCCATCGGTCTTGTGCTGTCGGTGCCGCTGGGCATTCTGGCAGCGGAAGGCTTGTCACCGCATCCTGCCATCAGGACAGCAGCGCGCTCCCTCATTGCGGTCTTCCGCACGGTGCCTGATCTGGTCTGGGCGCTGATCTTCGTCATCGCGGTCGGGCTCGGCTCGCCGGCCGGCGTACTGGCCATTGCCATTGACGTGATGGGTTTTGCCGCGCGCTTCTTTGCCGAAGCCATGGAAGAAACCGATAAGGGGCCGCGCGAGGCCCTATCGGCGCTTGGCGCGAACAGGCTGGGGATGATCATGTCCGCTGTCTTGCCAGCAGCCGCGCCCTCGATGATCGCCACGTCTCTGTACTGTCTCGAAAAAGCGACGCGTGCATCCGTCGTGCTCGGACTGGTCGGGGCAGGGGGCATTGGTGTCGAGCTCAAGGTCGCGTTCGACCTGTTTGCCTACCAGACGGCGGCCACAATCATTCTGGTGATCCTGATACTCGTCATCGCTGTCGAACAAACCGGTGGCTGGCTCCGGCGCAAGATCATCTGAGGAAGCTTCGGCAAAGCGGTGTCACTGTCATATGCACGTCGCGGTGATGTGATTTTTTCAACGTGCAGCAGCAACCGCTCGACCCGAACTGCAAAACCATTCCGGATAGTTCTCATGACAACACATCAAACCTTGCCCGTTCTCGGCGTCGCCCTTCCACTCGCCGGCGTTCGTCTGCACCGCGACTGGATTTTCGAGAAGCAGCGCGATCTCGAAATCCAGGACTTCTGCTACGCCGATCTTCTCAACGGTGACTGGCAAGGCGTCGTTGCCGAATACAAGAAGGAGCTGGCCGGCTACACAGGCCGCCTTGGCATCCATGGCCCGTTCTGGGGTTTCAGCATCGCCTCGATGGACAGCGACGTTCGTGCTGTTGTGGCGAAGCGGATGATGCAAGGCCTCGACGTTTGCGCCGC
>JAPLOV010000039.1 GCA_026400565.1 Hyphomicrobiales bacterium
CGGGTTCTGCGCGAACTCAGCCATGTTGAGCCCGCCGAGCGTTCCCGAACCGGCCTCCTCTAGCCGCTCGATCACGGTGGCGGTGTAGGCCGGCCGGAAATCCTTGCGGATGCTGGAGCCGCAGGTCGAGAGCTTGCCGGCCTTGTAGTACATATCCTTGTGAGCCAGCGGGATGCCATGCAGCGGGCCAAGCTTGGCTCCGCTCCTGCGCTTCTTGTCGAGGTCTTCAGCTGCTTCGAGCGCCACCGTGCCTTCGAGCCAGATCGACGAGTTGATCACCTTGTCGACCCGGCTGAACGCCTCGAGCGCTGCCGTTGTCAGAGCCACCGACGTGATGGACCCATCCTTGACCGCTGCGGCCGCTTCGGTCAGCGACAGATGCAGAAGTGAACATTGAACCGGCTCGTTCATGATGTCGGCTCCTTGGTCTCCTGCAATGCAGCCTCGAAGCTGGATGGTTCATCCTCGAACGCGAGTTCGCCACGCAACGCGGCGAAACCCTTGATGCTGAAGGCCAGCAGGTCTGCCATGGCACCTGCCGCGTCATTGGGCTCGCTGATGCCGGTCCAGGTCACTGCCTGCACCGCTACCGTTTCACGAAGGCTCATAGGCATCCTCAGGCTTGTCGGTTTGATACGCCCCGAGTTTTCTAGACGCCCTCGGATTGCGCTTTGTGCTGTCTTTCGAACTCGACGGGTGACAGCATCCCGTTCCGCGCGTGCTTGCGGGTAGGGCTATATAACATCTCGATGTAATCGAACACGTCCTGGCGTGCCTGTGACCTGTTGACACCACCCAGCGCGGCAATACTCGATACCAACGTAACGATCCGCGGTTGGCCGAGTTTCTCGGCATTCATGGGGGATCTGATGTGGAGGCTGGAACTTGCTGTTCCTAGGACGCCCGGACTATGCTGACCCCATCATCCAGCCGGCGCAGCGACGCGCAGATGGGGTGAGCCGGTACAGATTTTTCCTTGCCTTTGCACAGCGCGAAGGCTTCAGAAGGTTGGAACAGCAACATGAAGCACGTCAAATCTTCAAAAATGCTCGCGACTGCGGGCCTACTGATAGCCGCAACATTCATGACCACGGTTGCCGTCGATGCCAAGACGCTACGCTGGGCCCGTTCGCAGGACTCCACGACCCTTGATCCGCACTCCGGCAACATCGGAACGAACCATGGGCTGGCACATAACCTGTACGAGCCGCTGGTCATCCGCGGTTTCGACGGCAAGCTTGGCGGCGCTTTGGCTGTGTCGTGGCGTGTTCTGCCGAATGATCCAACGGTGTGGGAGTTCAAGCTCCGCCCGAACGTGAAATTCCACAACGGCAATGCCTTCACGGCCGAGGACGTTGTTTTCTCAATGAAGCGGGCAATGAAGCCCGCCGCAGACATGAAATCTTTGCTGGTCTCGGTCGAGGACATCATCAAGGTCGATGACCTCACGGTTCACGTAAAGACCAAAAGCCCGAACCCGCTTCTGGTCAGCAATCTCACCAACCTGTTCATGATGGACAAGGAGTGGAGCGAGGCCAACAACGCAGCCGATCCGCAGAACCTGCGCGAAAAGGTCGAGAATGGCGCAACCCGCCAGGCGATGGGCACGGGCCCCTTCATTCTGGTGACACGCGAACCGGACGTGCGCACCGTGATGCGCGTCAACGCCAACCATTGGGACGTCGCGAACGCCAATCACGGCATCACTGAAATCGTCTATCGCCCGATCCCCGAGGCGGCGACCCGCGTTGCAGCA
>JAPLOV010000102.1 GCA_026400565.1 Hyphomicrobiales bacterium
CGTTGTTCTTGGCGATGACGAGTTCGCCCTTTTCGGCGAGGTCCTTGGCGAGGGTGACCATGCGGGCCTGGGCCTCGTCGACCTCCTTCAGACGCAGCGGCCCGGTGCTCTGCATGTCATCCTGGAGGTTCTTGGCGGCGCGGGTCGACATGCCGGCAAAGAAGAAGGTCCTCGCCTCCTCGTTCGCGCCCTTGAGCGCGCGGGCCAGCACATCGCGCTCGACCACGCGCATGAGGGCCTGGAGCCCGGCCGGGTCGAGCTTCTGGAGATCCTCGAAGGTGAACATCAGCGCCCTGATCTTGCGGGCAGATTCCTTGCTGATCATATCGAGCGAGGACAGGAACCGTGACTCCGTCTGCCGGTCGAAGGAGTTGAAGATCACCGCCATGGTCTCGTGCGGATCCGTGCGCTGGGTTGTCGAGAGCGTGGTCACGAACTCCGAGCGCAGGGTCTGCTCGATATGGTCGAGGGCTTCCTTCTGCACGTTCTCCATGCGCAACATGCGCTGCACCACGTCGATGGCCAGTTCCTCGGGCAGCATGCGCAGCACTTGCGCGGCATGGTCCGGCTTGACCTTGGACAGCACCACCGCAACAGTCTGCGGGTATTCGTTCTTGAGGAAGTTGGCGAGCACGGCCGCATCGATGTTGGCCAGCTTCTGCCACATGTTGCGGCCTGCCGGCCCCCTGATCTCTTCCATGATCATGGCAACATGGTTTTTCGGCAGGAGGCGCGAGAGCAGGGCCTCGGTGCGGTCATATGAGCCGGTTACCGAGCCGGCATTGGACAGCTTGGCGATGAAGTCGACCATGATGCGCTCGACCGTCTCGGCCTCGACCGTGCCGAGCTCCGTCATCGAGCGCGACAGGATGCGGATCTCGTGGTCTTCAAGCTCTGACCAGATCGGCCGCCCGAACTCGTCACCGAGCAAAAGCAGGATGACGGCAGCCTTGTGCGGACCGCTCAACTCCTGCGGGTCGCCCGGGTTGCCAGTAGCGGCTGTTTTGGGTGCAAGGGCCATCAGGCGTTCGCTGGCTGGTCATGGACCCAGGTGCGGATTACCGCCACGGAGTCGCCCGGGTTCTGTTGCACCATCGTGCCGATCTTCTCGACCGATTGTGCCTTGATGTGCCCCTTGATCTGGGCAAGCGCCAGCATCCGCTCGGACGGGCTCTCGTTGGGCCCCAGCGGGCCTGACAGCATCTGCTGGGGATCGCTGCCAGGGGGCAATGTCTGCATGCCGCCACCACCGGAAGACTGATCGCCGCCACCCTTGGCCGGCGCATCTGCCGCGAAAACCTGCCTGAGCAGCGGCCGCACGACAGTGAGCAGCACGATCAGCGTCAGCAGCAGGATCACACCCAGTTCGATGGCCCGCAGCACGTCCTCCTTGGTGAAGGTCAGCAGTTGCTGCATCAGCCCCTGCTCCTTGAGTTCGACCGCCTGCGGCGCATCGGCAAAGCGCAGATTGACAACCTCGACCTGATCACCGCGCTCGCGGTCGAAGCCGATGGCCGTGCGCACGAGGGCACCGATCCGGTCGAGTTCCTCCTGCGGACGCGGCTGGTAGTTTGTCTCGCCGGCGGCAGTTCGGGCATAGATGCCATCGACAAGCACGGCCACCGAGAGCCGGCGCAGGCGCCCGCCTTCGAGCACTTCGGTGCGTGTGGTGCGGGAAATCTCGAAGTTGGTGATTTCCTCGTTCTTGTTGCTGGTGTCGCGCGGGGACCCGCCCTGCCCGCCCTGGCCCTGAGCGCCGGGCAGTTCGTTGCCGACGGTGACGCCCTGCTCGCGTGGCTCGCTGGTGACAGCCGTCTCGGTGCGGCTCGATGTCGAACGGGCCACCCGGCTTTCGGGATCGAAGGTCTCGGAGCGGCTCTCGACCCGGTTCATCTCGAGTTGGGCATTGACCTGCACCCGTGCGCGACCATTGCCAACCACGCTGGCCACGATTTCCTCGACCTGGGACTTCAGACGGCGCTCCATGCCCGTCTGGCGCTCATCTGAGCCGGCGCCGGCAGCGCCGCCCTCGCCCTGTGCACCATCGGCCAGAAGTCGCCCGCCTTCATCGACGATCGACACGCGCTCAGGCTTCAGCCCCTCGACGGCGGACGCCACAAGATGACGGATCGCGCGGATCTGACCGGCATCGAGTTCGCCCCGCAGCTTGAGCACGATCGAGGCGCGCGGCGGTTCACGGTCGCGCTCGAACAGCTTGCGCTCGGGCATCACCAGATGCACGCGGGCATTCTGCACGCGGCCCAATGCCCGGATGGTGCGGGTGAGTTCGCCTTCGAGGGCGCGCAGATGGTTGATGTTCTGCACGAAGCTGGTCGACGAGAAGGCATCGCCCTTGTCGAAAATCTCGTAGCCGACCCCGCCACCGGACGGCAGGCCCTTGCTGGCCATCTCCATGCGCACGCGCGGGATGTCATTGCGCGGGATCAGGATGGTCTGGCCATCGCCGCGTGTCTGATACTTGATGTTGCGCGTCTCCAGTTCCTTGACCACCTGGGAGGCGTCCTGGAGCGACAGGTCGGTGTAGAGCACGCCCATGTCCGGCTGCGAGAAGCGGAAGATGACGTAACCGAAGAAGCCAAGCAGCACAGCCGTCACCATCAGCATGGCGGCAAGCCTGCCTGCACCGAACTTGCCGAATTGCTGGACTAAACCGCTCACGCCCTGGCCCCGCACCTAAAACCTGTCACTGCCCTAATCCATGCGAACACATGATGCCTGCAGCTAGGCAAGTTTTTCTCGGTCCTTGGTTAGCAAGGAGTTAACGCGGGGCACCGACGCAAAAAAATAAGCTGCATCCGGCAGGTTTCCCTGCCCGGATGCAGCCCGGATCGATGCAATCTGATGGAAGCGTGCGCTTACTGGCGATAGTGCTGGATGCGCGTGGTGCGCAGGCCGGCCAATCCATGCTGATCGATGGACAGCTGCCAGCTCAGGAATTCCTCGGTGGTCAGCGTGTAGCGCGAGCACGCATCCTCAAGGCTGAGGAGCCCGCCGCGAACGGCGGCCACAACCTCCGCCTTGCGGCGGATCACCCAGCGGTGCGTGCCCGGAGGCGGCAGGTCCGCGATCGTCAAGGGGCTCCCGTCGGGGCCGATGACATACTTCACTCGTGGTCTAAGACCCTCGGTCATTTTACGCTCACACAACTCTACAGACCAATGTCCGTAGGAATGTAAGGCATCGGGGCTTAAAATTTGGCTAAGGCCATCCTCGTCGCCCAAAAGGGTCACGAAGCCTGGCCTTGTGCCTGCCTGCTGGACCATCTCAAGCATCACAGGATGCTGACGGACTTGACCTTGTCGACCGGTATCCGCGTCGTGCCGATGATCAGAACCGGTATCTTATCGGTAAAGTCCGCACCGCTCGCGATGCCGGTCACCTCGGTCTTGACGGCGATGGCGTTGCGCTGCGCATCGGTCGCATCGACCACAATCGAATAGGCGCCATCGGGCGCGGTCGTTCCGGTCGAGGTGCGGCCATCCCAGGTGAAGCTCTGCGAGCCGGCGCTGAGCGTCATATTGCGGGTCGCGACCACGCTGCCGGAGCTGTTCTTGATGGTGATGGTAGCGCTGCCGCCGCGTGGAGCATCCAGCTTCCATTCCGCCTTCGCGTCCTTGAGCTGGCTGGTCGCGCCATCCATGGTGACACGGTTGCCGACGAAGCTCATGGCATTGGTGGTCGAAGCCGACTTGCTGAGGCTCAGCAGCGCCGTCAAGGTCTCGTTCTGCTTGAGCTGCTGCTCGACCTGCGCGAACTGCACCAGTTGCTGGGTAAACTGATTGGTGTCGAGCGGTGACGTCGGGTCCTGGTTCTTCAGCTGAGTGGTCAGCAGGCGCAGGAACTGGTCGAAGTCCCCCGCGATCGATTTGTCCGACTTGGCCGTGCTGGCGGTCTGGGAGGTCGACTGGGCTGCAGCGATCGTGGTCATGGGGCAGGCTCCTCAGATCGACAGGTCGAGCGCGCCGACATGCAGCGTGCGGCGAATGGGAAGGGGCGTGAGTTCGGGCAGTTCGGCACGGACCGTGCCGCCAGTCTCGCCGGACCGGTCACGGTCCTGCTCGCTGCGCTCCTGACGGGCACCCTGGCCCTGGTCGCGCAGGCTGAAATCGATACCGCCATCGCTGGACTTGAGGCCGGCCTGCTCGAAGGCGCGTTCGAGCGTACGCGCATCGCGCTGAAGCAGATGCAGCGTCTCGACCCGGTCAACGACCACCTTGGCTGTCACCAGGTTGTCCTCGCCGATCTCCAGCTTGACCTCGACGCGGCCAAGCTCGGCAGGATCGAGCCGAATCTGGAATTCCTTGAGGCCCTGCAAGGCCCGAAGTCCGATCTCGACCGGGACCGCGCCCGGCGCGACGGCGCGCGGCATCTCCGGAACGACAGGCGGCAAGGTCTCGTTCGCGCGGGCCGGAGCATGGGCAGCGCCTGTCTGCGGCAGGCTCGGCCCCGGCGGCTCGGATGCCTCTGCGGCGGCTTGACCTGCTCCGGAATCGGCACGCTCGGCTTTCCCCCCGTCGACAGCCGGCACATTGCCGGCCTTGAGGTCAGGTCTGGCAGCCTCGCTCCCCTGGAGGCCCTGCTGTTTCGCCTCTGAGGAAATCGTGCGGCCATGCTGGGACATCGCGCCCGTCTGGCCCTGCCCGGGTGCAGCCCCGGAGCCGTCCCCCGCCAGCACCGTGGCCAGCGCGGACATGGCAGCGCCATGGCTGGCCGAACCGTGCTGGACTGCCCCTGCCGGACTGGCAGTGCCAGCCGTGTTGCCGGCCTCGCCAGTTTCCATGCCGGTTTCCTCGCCGGAAATCCCTTGCTGCGCAGCGAGGGCAACCTGCGCGGCGGCCCCCGCCTCGTCAGCAGCAACGCCTGTGGTTGCAGCACCGGTCGCCGGCACGGCCGCGAGGGCACCGCCACCCTCAGTGCCACCGCCGGCATCATCCGGCAGGGACATGCCGGCATCATCCGGCAAGGACATGCCGGCCTGCACCTGCATCATCGCCAGAGCCGTCATGGCGGCGGGTGCCGCCGGCGCGCCGGGTTCGGCCGGCACCAATGTGCTCTCCAGTGCTGACGTTGTTTCGGCGCCAGTCTGGTTAGAGCATTCGCTGTCCGCTTCTTCCGGCGTGGCAGCGACGCCTGCCGTATCGGAACCGGCCTGCACGGGCTTGTCATCACTGGCCGGTTTGGTTTGCGCCGTCTCCGGCTCAGCCTCGCGCCGGCGGGTTCCGCCCGTCTGACGATGCTCGGGAGGGCGCGGGTCCGGTCGATCATCCCTGTTCAGGCCAGGTGCGCGATCACGCGCCTCGATGGAACGCTCCGAAGGACCCCCGCGATCCGGATCACGGGGCGTTGTCGCGGCAGGCGCTGGTTCGCGGTGCTGCGTTTCGGCGCGCGGTGTCTCCCTGCGCGGTGCCTCCGGGCGCGATGCTGTTTGGCGCTCGGCCCCGAAGCCGGCACGGACCGGTTCTGATGCAGATTCCGTCTCCGGCAACGCGAACACGGCTGCCGACCGCGCAGGTTCGTTGCGCTGCAATGGCGCCGGAAAGGTCTGGCGCGGTCCTGACATGGTCGGCAAGGGCAAGGAACTGGTCACGCACGCGCTTTCTGATGGAATGGTCTCGTTGCTCTCCAGCAAGGGCCGCGCCATCAGATCAATGACTGTAACACTATGATTTGATTGTTTTTTCAGGAAAGCGCAGCAGCCAGATACTGCCCATGCGGCAGGAAACGCCCGGCAGGCCGGCAGTTCTTGCCCACCCGCGTCACCGGCCCGGCCGATCGGCGGGCGGGCGCACAGGCCGTCCCCTCAAATCCGGATTCCCCTTTTCCGGTCGATGCCCTATATGAGCGAGGTCTTTCGCTTCATCCTCGTCATCCACGCTTGGAGGCCACGCCCTTTGCTCAACGCCCTCGACATCGCCAAGCCCCCGTCCGGGACGCGCGTGGTTGTCGCGATGTCAGGCGGCGTGGATTCATCGGTCGTGGCTGCCCTGCTGAAGGAGCAGGGCTATGAGGTCATCGGCGTCACCTTGCAGCTCTATGACCATGGCGAGGCCGTGCACCGGGCCGGTTCGTGCTGTGCCGGACAGGACATCCACGATGCCCGCCGTGTGGCGGAAGCCATCGGCATCCCGCATTATGTCCTCGACTACGAAAACCGCTTCCGCAACGAGGTGATGGAGCGCTTTGCCGACAGCTATCTGGCTGGCGAAACCCCGATCCCGTGCGTCGACTGCAACCGGACAGTGAAGTTCCGCGACCTGCTCGGCCTTGCCCGCGAACTGGGTGCCGATGCCCTGGCCACCGGCCACTACGTCGTTTCGCGTCAGGGGCCGGGCGCGCGCCGCACCTTGCACCGCGCCGCCGACGAGAACCGTGACCAGAGCTATTTCCTGTATGCGACCACGCAGGACCAACTCGACCTGCTGCGCTTCCCGCTCGGCGCCCTGCCCAAGAGCCGCACACGCGAGCTGGCAGCGGAACTCGGGCTTACCATCGCCGACAAGCCCGATAGCCAGGACATCTGCTTTGTGCCGTCCGGCCGTTATGCCGACGTGATCGAGCGGCTGAAGCCAGGAGCCTCGCGCCCCGGCGAGATCGTCGACATGGATGGCAAGGTGCTCGGCCACCATGACGGCATTCTCAGGTTCACCGTCGGCCAGCGCAAGGGCATCGGCATCGCCTCAAGCGAGGCGCTCTATGTGGTGCGCCTCGATGCGGAGGCTGCCCGCGTCATCGTCGGGCCGCGCTCGGCGCTGGCGACCCGGATCGTGCGGCTGCGCGACCTCAACTGGCTCGGCGACCAGCCGCTGGCGGAAGCGCTTCAGGCAGGCGTCGAGGTGGCGGCCCGCGTGCGCTCGACGCGCCCCCCCAAGCCCGCCATCCTGCGCCAGATCGACGGCGAATGTGTTGTGGAACTGCTCGATGCCGAGGAAGGCGTCGCACCCGGTCAGGCATGCGTGCTGTATGACAGCGCCCGGCCCGACGCCCGCGTGCTCGGCGGCGGCATCATCCGCCCCTTGGCGTTGCGTGCCGCGACAGCCCGGCCAGCCGGCGAGGCGCCGGTCCGCACCGTCCCGGCTCCGGCCTGAGCCTGTCCATTTCGCCCCTTTCCAGTGCGCCCTGCGCTTTCTCCGGCCCGGTAGCAGACCATGTCCGTGACCTACGATCTTGACGGCCAGAAGAAGGTCTACCGCGTCTGGGCCCGGTTCTATGACAAGATCTATGTCGGTCTTCTGGCCCGCGCCCAGCGCGAAGCGGTTGACGCCGCCGTGGCCTGCGGGCGCGACATCCTCGAAATCGGCGTCGGAACCGGGCTCACCTTGCCTTACTTTCCCGCTGACAGGCGCGTGGTCGGCGTTGACCTGTCCGAAGACATGCTGCGTGTCGCCGGCCAGAAGGTGGCTGAGCGCAAGCTGACAGCCGTGACCGGCCTCAGCGTCATGGACGCCTGCCGCCTCGGCCTGCCGGACGAGGCTTTCAATGCGGTCACGGCCCAGTTCGTCATCACGCTCGTGCCGGACCCCGAACAGGCGCTGGACGAGATGGACCGCGTGCTCAGGCCGGGCGGAGAGATCGTGATTTCAAGCCGGCTGGTCGATTCAGGCGGGGCCAGCGCAGCCTTCTGGTCAGCGCTCGCGCCGCTCGCCAAGGCCGTGGGCTGGAGCACCGATTTCAAGGTCAGCCGCCTGACGGACTGGGCCGAGCGAACAGGGCGCTACCGGACGGAGCATGTCGGACGCGGCTATTTCAAGGTTGTCCGGCTGAAGAAGCTGGCAAGCAGGCCGGCCTGACAGGGCAGCCAGCCGCGCTGGCGATGCGCTGCTTGTATCGGACCGGCACTGAGGGAAACTGGTAGCAGTGACCAGACTTGAACTGGTGACCTACGGGTTATGAATCCGTCGCTCTAACCAACTGAGCTACACTGCTGCCGGCGCTGCGTATAGCCAGCAAGCCAGCGGGTTTCAACCCCCATCGCAACACCCCCATCGCAACACCGGGCTCGATCAGCCGGCGATCCCTGGCCGGCCGCGGCCTATTCGGCGGACTGCATCGCCTTGGAAGGCTCGATCGGCGCGGTCGCACCCCGGCTGGTCATCTCGCCATACATGGCCTTGATCGTGTTGCTCGCGGTCTTTTCGAACAGGAAGGGCAGCAGCGCATGGACGAAGGCAGCCCCCGCCGCGCCAAACAACCGCATCGAATAGCTCATGGCATGCATGAAATGCTGGCCGAAGCTCTCGCCGAGCGCCTCAGGGTGGCGTGTGAACGGATTGGACATGCCATGGACCTTTCGCGGGGATCGTCAGATCTTAGGCCGGCATCAACCAGAATCCATCCCGGATGTCTCGCGTTTCGGCGCGATATGTGGGACAGAGATCGCTCAATCTGCGGATGGAGAGAATTTTGTCCCACAAACCGGACAGCATGGACAAACGCATCCTCAGCGTGCTGCAGCGCGATTCCACCCTTTCGCTCGATGCCCTGAGCGAGGCGGTCTCCCTGTCGCGCAATGCCTGCTGGCGACGTGTCCAGCAACTGGAAGCGGCCGGCATCATCAAGCAGCGCGTCACGCTGCTTGATCCGCAAAGGCTCAACCTCGCCCTGACCGTGTTCATCGTCATCCGCACGGGCCGGCACAGCGCCGACTGGGCCGAGACCTTCCGCGCCACGCTGGCGCAGATCCCCGAGATCACCGGGGCCTACCGCACCGCCGGCGATATCGACTACATCCTCAGGGCCCGCGTGCCCGATGTCGCGGCCTATGACCGCCTTTACCAGCGCCTTATCGCCCGCATCGACATGACGGATGTCTCGGCCAGCTTCGTGATGGAGGAGTTGAAGGACACCCACGAATTGCCGCTCGGTTACATGGATTGAGCCGGGCAGCATGGCCGGTCAGGCCAGATCGTTGGCCTCGTCGCCCAGCACATCCTTGACCCATCTGAAGGCATTGTTGGCCGCCGGGACGCCGATGTAGACGGCGGCCTGGATCATCGCCGCACGCAACTCCACCAGCGACACACCATTGTTGAGCGCCGGCCGCAGATGCAGCTTGAACTCCTCTTCGCGGTTCAGCGCGATCATGGTCTGCAAGGTCAGGAGCGAGCGGGTCTTCCATGGCAGGGCCGGATCGCCCCAGACCTCGCCCCAGGCCGTGCGCATGATGAACTCCTGCCAAGGCGCCGAGAACGCGCCGGCCTGCGCCAGCGAGCGCTCGACATGGGCGGCACCAAGCACGGCCTTGCGGTTGGCGAGACCCTCTTTCAGCCGTGCCGGACGGCTGGCTGGCTGGCCAAGGCGGAACCGGTTGTGGTCGAGCCAGGCGATCAGGTGGGCAATGGTCTGCCCGGGCTGCTCCAGGTTCATGATGTGGGCGGCAGGGCTGAGGCGCACCAGCCCGGCACCGGGAATGGCAGCCCTGATCTCGTCCTGCAAGGCGGGCGGCGAGGCCGGATCGTCGGCCCCCGAAAACACGAGGGTGGGCGCGCGCACCCCGGCCAGATCGGCCAGAAGGTCCAGATCGCGAATCGCATCGCAGCAGGCCGCATAGCCTTCGCGCGGAGTTGCCAGAAGCATCCGGCGCGCCTCGGCCACCACCTCGGGCCGGCTTTGCGACAGGCCGGGCGTGAACCAGCGCGACATGATCATGTCCGAGATCGCCTCGACACCGCCGGCGCGCACGGTAGCCGCGCGCTCGACCCAGGACGACGGCGACACAGTCTTGCAGAACGTGGCCATCGGCGTCAGCGAAGCCACCAGATCGGGCCGCCGGATCGCCAGCGCCATGCCGGTCATGCCGCCCAGTGACAATCAGTGCTGCCAGATCATCCGCCAGATCGGCGATGCCGAAGCCTGCGCTGACCACAGGCGAGCGGCCATGACCACGCGTGTCGTAGCTAAGGCAGCGGAAACGGCCCGCTATGGCAGCGATCTGCGGGGCCCACATCTCGCGGGTCGTGCCCAGCGAATTGGAGAACACGACGGGCGGCGCGCCATCAGGCCCACGCACCTCGGCGTTCAGGGTGACGCCATTGACGACGATGTCAGGCATGATCGGCTCCCATTCCAGCGCAGGACATCCGGCGAGGCTGCCCCCCTGTGGCGGAGCCTGTTCCGGAATCAGCATGGCCTGATGATACGCCCCTTCTGCCGCGCGAGGACAGGGGCAGCACGACACGCGGCCAGCCTAGCCGGCAGCAAAGGCGATGGTGTATTGCAAACAGGGGCAGGTCATCGACAGGCTCAGAACACGCCTGCCCGGTGCCCTTCCAAAAGGCCGAAGCCACATGATCACGACAAGCCTTCCGCTTCCCGTCCAGAGCCCAGGCAGCAGCCACAGCCTCACGGTGCACCGCTTCGGGACGCCCGGCGCGCGGCCGCAGGTCTACATCCAGGCAGCTCTTCATGCCGACGAGATTCCCGGTATGCTTTGTGCCGTCCATCTGCGCGAAAGACTTACCGCGATCGAGGCAGATGGCGCGATCAGAGGCGAGATCGTGCTCGTGCCGGTTGCCAATCCGCTCGGCCTTGGCCAGACCGTGCTGGGGCACGCCATTGGCCGCTTTGCGCTGGGCGATGGCGGCAACTTCAACCGCGATTTCCCCGATCTTGAACCCGGCACCGCAGACCGCGTCAGGGACAGGCTTGGCAGCGATCCGGACGCGAACGTGGCGCTGGTGCGTGCCGCCATGACCGAGGAACTCGCCGCCTGGCCGGCCGCAACGCCAGTGGCCGTGCTGAAGAAGACGCTGGTCGGCCTCGCGCTCGGCGCCGATCTGGTGCTCGATCTGCACTGTGATGCTGAAGGAGCCATGCATCTTTACACGCTCCCCACCTCCGGCGAGGTCTTCGCGCCGCTGGGGGCGTGGCTCGGATCGACAGCGACGCTGGTGGCCGAGGTTTCCGGCGGCGACCCGTTCGACGAGGTTTTGAGCCGGCCCTGGGTGTCGCTCGCCGCGCGCTTCCCGCACATTCCGCTGCCCCTTGCCAGCCATTCGGTCACGGTCGAGTTGCGCGGTCAGGCCGATGTCGATCACACCCTGGCGAGGACGGATGCGGCGGCCATCATCGCCTTTCTCCGAAATGTCGGCGCACTGGCCGGCACGCCGCCCGCCCTGCCTGAGCAGCCCGGCATCGTGGCCCGGCTCGACCAGTCGGAGACCCTGACCGCGCCCCATGCCGGCATCGTCGTCTTCCGCGCAGCCGCCGGCGACATGATCAGCGCCGGCGATCCGGTCGCGGACATCGTCGATCCGCTGACCGGGGCGATCAGCACGGTGGTCGCCGCATCCTCGGGCATCCTGTTCGCCCGCAACTCCACCCGCTTCGCCACGCCGGGCAAGCGTCTTGGCAAGATCGCGGGGAATGGCAGCCGGCGCAGCGGCAAGCTGCTGGGGCTCTGACAGGCGGACGAGACACAGCACGCGTCCCGTCATTGCGAGCGAAGCGAAGCAATCCAGTGAGTTCCGTCGCCGCTAGCGACGACACGCACCCTGGAGATCCCGCCATCTCACGCGCCCTGGCACCGTTTCTGGTTTGCTTCGCTGCGCTCCCAATGACGATGATGGATTGTGCCAGTACGATGCTGTCAGATGGTCGCGCGCGCTCGATCCAGGCGCCTTGAAACATCTCCAGCGCCTTACCGTTGCCGGACGAAACAGCGAGGCGTGGCAGGCTGGCGATGGTATGATCCTCCCATGCCAAACCCCGTCCCCGCCCTGCCCCATCTGCCGCTGATCCTGTTCACGGTGCTCACCAATGCGGCCGGCCAGATCATGCTCAGAAAGGGCATGAACAGCGGAGGCGCGCTCGACATCGGAGCCGACCGCCTGATCGGCGATCTCAACGCGCCTGGCCAGATCCCGCAGACGCGCCATCACGTAAAGCACGCTTGGGCAAATCAGCGAGAGCAGGCTGATCTGCGATATCTCCCATCGACAACCCTCCCGCTTCTCTGTTCGCATGGTGATCGAGGACAGATGGCCCCGTGGCAAGCGACATCGCCAAGCCATTTCGCCGCGCATCCCGAATGCCGGCCGGGAGAAAGGCGGGGCTTGGCCTTCGCCACGGGGCTTTGAGTTTGGCTCGGGTCTGGCTATATCAGGGCTCGACATGCCCCGCGAAATCCGGTTGCGGGGCGTTTTCATGGGCACCTCATCGCCCGTAGCACCCAGGCCTGAGCATTCACCCCGCGAGCCCGACCGATGCGCATCGAAAACGACCCGAAACTCGACTTCAAGGATGTCCTCATCCGCCCCAAGCGCTCCACGCTGGGCAGCCGCAGCGATGTCGATGTCAACCGCACCTTCCGCTTCCTGCACACCGGAACGGACTGGACCGGCTTTCCGCTGATCGCCGCCAACATGGATGTCACGGGCACGATCGCCATGGCCCGCGCCCTCAAGCGCTTCGGTGCCATGGTGGCGCTGCACAAACACTATCCCGTCGACACGCTGGTCGAGTTCTTCGGTACCGAGGATGCGTCCAACAGCTTCTACACGCTCGGCATAGCCGAGAGTGACCATGACAAGTTCAAGGCGGTGAAATCCCGCGTGCCCCTGCGCAAGATCTGCATCGATGTCGCCAACGGCTACACCGAGGCTTTCCTCAAGACCATCGAGCGCACCCGCCGCGAGAACCCCGAGGCCGTGATCATGGCCGGCAACGTCGTGACAGGCGACATGACCGAGGCCCTGCTGCTGGCCGGCGCGGACATCGTCAAGGTCGGGATCGGGCCGGGCTCGGTCTGCACCACCCGCAAGATGACCGGCGTCGGCTATCCGCAGCTCTCGGCCATCATCGAGTGCTCGGATGCAGCGCACGGGCTCAAGGGCCAGGTCTGTGGCGATGGCGGGCTCACCGTGCCCGGCGATGTCGCCAAGGCCTTAGGCGGCGGCGCGGATTTCGTGATGATGGGCGGCATGCTCTCGGGCCATGACGAGTGCGAAGGCGAGATCATCCACGAGGAGCAGGGCGGCAAGAAGGTGCCGGTCAAGATGGTGTTCTATGGCATGTCCTCGGACACGGCGATGAAGAAATATGCCGGCGGAGTCGCCAAGTATCGCGCCTCGGAAGGCAAGACCGTCGAAGTGCCCTATCGCGGCCCGATCGCCGATACGATGCAGGAAATCATGGGCGGCGTGCGCTCGATGATGACCTACATCGGCGCGGTCAAACTCAAGGAAGTGCCGAAGCGCACCACTTTCATCATGGTGGGCAGCCAGCTCAACACCGTGTTTGGGAACAGCTGACCGTGACTCCTGCGCCTGCGGCCGGTGCGGACCGCACCATCATCATCGGTGCGGGACAGGCCGGCCTTCAGGTGGCGGTCGAACTTCGTCAGGCGGGCTATGCCGGCGCGGTGACACTCGTCGGCGATGAGGCGGCACAGCCCTATCACCGCCCTCCCCTGTCAAAGGCCTACCTGACCAGCGAAAAGAGCCTCGATGCGCTCCAGATGCGTGGGCAAGCCTTCTACAGCGAACAGGCCATCACCTTCCTGCCCGGGCTGGCCGCGACCGGCATCGACCGCGCCGCCCGCCAGGTGATTCTGGCGGACGGCACCGTCCTGCCTTACGACCATCTCGTTCTGGCCACGGGCGCGGCAGCAAGGCCCCTGTCCTGCCCCGGCCATGACCTTGATGGCGTCATGACGCTGCGCAGCCTCGATGACGCCACGGCGCTGAAAGCCCGGCTTGCGACGGCGCGCCATCTCGTCGTCGTCGGCGGCGGCTTCATCGGGCTGGAGGCGGCGGCCAGCGCCCGCAAGCTCGGCGTGGCAGTGAGCGTGCTGGAAATGCAGGACCGGCTGATGGCACGCGCCGTCGGCCCTGATGTCTCGCAGCACTTTGCCGCCGTCCATCGCGACCATGGCGTCGACCTGCGTCTGGGACAGGGCATTGCCGAAGTGCTGGGTGACTCGCCTGGCGAGGCCCGCAGGGCGATTGCCGTGCGCACGACGGCGGGCGACACGATCCCTGCCGACCTCGTGCTCGCCGGCATCGGCGTCACCCCCAACACGGCGCTGGCCTTGTCCACCGGCTTGCCCATCAGTAACGGCATTGTTGTCGACGAGGCGCAGCGCACCGGCGACAGCCACATCCATGCGCTCGGCGATGTCTGCGCCTTTCCGGCCCCCCATGGTGCCGGCCTGATCCGCCTCGAATCGGTCCAGAATGCCGTCGATCAGGCCAAGGTCGTCGCCGCCGGCATCATCGGCCGGCCGGCCCGCTACCAGTCCGTGCCGTGGTTCTGGAGCGACCAGTATGATCTGAAGCTCCAGATGGTTGGCCTCTCGCAGGGCCACGACGCCGTGATCGAGCGCGGCAGCCGCGACGAGAACCGGTTTTCGGTGTTCTACATGAAGGCTGGCCGCCTGATCGCGATCGACAGCATCAACCGGCCGGCCGACCACATGCGCGGGCGCAAATTGCTGGCTCACGGCGCAGCGCCGGTCGGGGCAGACGAGATCGACACGCTTTTCGCCGCCCGCCGCGACTGAGACCGTGCGCCGCGATTGGGACTGCTTGCCGCGCTGGACTGCTTGCCGCGCTTGGAAGCCCGGTCCCGGTCGGATATACTCGCCGCATGTCCGAGGTTGGCGACCATCCTGAAGTTTCAGCGCAGTCTTCGTCCGGCGCGCGCTGGCTGCTGGCCGGAACGGCGGGTTGCCTCGTCGGTGCGGGGCTGCTGCTCTGGATCCGCGAGGGCGAGCGGATCTTCACCGATGGCCTCATTGCCGCCATCGCGCGCTGCTTCTGAGCCTGCTCGCCACATCCCCCAGCCTGATCGGTCCCTGCCGCCATGCCGTCGCCAAGCTCCAACCTGCGCGCCCTGATCCTCCCCGCCTCGGCCTTCCTGTTCGGGCTGATCTCGCTGGGGCTGGCCGCGCTCTGGACCTTCGCGCCTTCCCAGCAGGGAACACAGACCAGTTCGGTTGGCGGCCCGTTCGAGCTGACCTCGATGGAGGGAGCGCGCGTCACGAGCCGGCAGTTCGAGGGCGCGCCGATTCTGGTGTTCTTCGGCTTCACCCATTGCCCCGACATCTGCCCGACCAAGCTCATGGAGGTCTCGGAGATCTTCCGCGCCGCAGGAAGCAAGGCGGCCAATGTCCGGGCCCTGTTCATCACGGTCGATCCTGCGCGCGACACGCCCGAGGTGCTGAAGAACTACCTCGGTAGCTTCGACCCGCGCATCATCGGCCTCACCGGCACGCAAGAGCAGATCGACCGCGCGGTGAAGGCCTATCGCGCCTACTACAAGCGCGTGCCGACCTCGAGCGGCGACTACACGATGGACCACACCGCGATCGTCTACCTGATGGACCGCAAGGGCCAGTTCATCGGCAGCTTCAACACCGAACGCAGCCCGCAAGAAGCCGCGCGCGAGCTGCTGCGCCATCTCTGAGACCGGGCCGGGCCATCGCCGATCAACCTCCCCGGTGTCACACAAGACGACGCCCCGACTGGACAGCTGAAGCATCTGCGCCCCAGGACAACTGGGCAGAACATTGTTCTGAAGGTTCGCGGGGCGATTTTTCATGCGCATGTCGGCAGACAGCATGAAAAGAACTGTCGCATCTCCCGCCGAGGATCGCCCATACGCGTGTCCGGACAAGTCCGCCGGTGATGATCGCTACACGTCACTGGCCCGGCACTGCGGCATTGACTGGCGCGAACAACCACTGACGCCGGCACACGATGTGCCGTTCCAGCAGGCGATGGCGGCCGGCATTTCCGGGCTGGACGAGGCGGCCGGGCTTCCGCATTGCCCTGTCGCCCTTGCCCGCCGTTCTGGCGGTGCTGGCACGGCACGATCCTGGGGGATGACCCGATGTGCTGATGCTGCCACCACACGTTTTCCGCGCCATGCTGCGCGGACAGGCGCGCGATCAGATGCTCGACCATGCCAGCAACCAGCTGGCGCGCATCCGGCCCGGCCAGAGCGCCAGGACCGGCATGACGGGGCGGCACGGCTGGCTGGCCGGCATCGTCGGCGGGATTTTCCGCTGGCATTGTGGCTGTCCCAGCAGAGCGCCATTGCCGGCCCGAGCCTGCTGATCACATAGCTGTTCTTCGCGCTGATCGTGCCCAGGCTTGGCGCGATGTTCGATGGCTGGCTGGCGCCACTCCCAAGGATGCCGCTGCTGGGCGCTGCGGACCTGCCGATCCACAGCGTGCTGGTGCCGTTCCACAGCGGGCCGGCCGTCATCCTGACCTGCATGGACGATGGCGACCATGGCGCGCAGGCCACGCGCAACGACCCGCGCGTCACCCGCGTCGGTGCCAGGCTCAGGCACGACAACATCGATGAACTGCCGCAACTGCTGCACGTCATTCAGGGGCGCTTGTCGCTGGTCGGGCCGAGCCCGCATGCGCTGGCCCATGACCGAGAACATGGACAGAAGATCGGGCTTTATGCCCGCCGCCACACCGTCAAGCCCGGAATCACCGGCTGGGCCCAGGTCCGCGGCCTTCGCAGCGAAACCGAT
>JAPLOV010000152.1 GCA_026400565.1 Hyphomicrobiales bacterium
GCCGCTATCCCGCACAACCGGCTGCCCGAACTGCTGCCCTGGAACTGGCAACCGCATACCGCGCAAAGCCGTCAGGCCGCCTGATCAGCATCAGCCCGCGGCACTCGCCGGATGCTTACGAACAGACGCGGCACGAACAGCGCTTAAATATGGTTGTTTCGCTTGCCCACTCTCACCCATCTCATTGATGTTGCTAGGAGCACTCCCTTCTTACGTGAGAGGTCACAGGTTCAATCCCTGTCGCGCCCACCATCCCCTCCAGCCTGAAGCCTGAAAGCCAGCGGTCTTGCGTCAGCCTGCCAGGACGCAGCGCACGCTGCGGCCCGGCGCCGGCGCAGCCACGGGCGGCCTGGCCAGATCGCATGATGCCAGCTTCACCGGCCAGCGCGGCGCGAACGAACAGGCCGCCGGAATCGCATCGAGGGCTGGCGGTGCGCCGGGAATGGCCTGAAGCCGCGCGCCCTTGACCGCGCCGTGCAGATTCGCCGCGAGAAGCCCCTTGGTATAGGGATGGCGTGGATCGCGGATCAGGTCCCTGACACTGCCGCTTTCGACGATCTCGCCGGCATACATCACCGCCACCCGGTCGGAGACCTCGACCGCGACGCCGATGTCGTGGGTCACGAAAATCATGCCCATGCCGAACTCGCGCTGCAATTCGCGCAACAGCAGCAGGATCTGGATCTGCACCGTGGCGTCCAGCGCAGTCGTCGGCTCGTCGGCCAGCAGCACCTTGGGCCGGCAGGCCAGCGCCAGCGCGATCATAGCCCGCTGGCGCATGCCGCCGGACATTTCGTGCGGATAGGCCTTCAGCCGCCGTTCGGGAGAGGGGATGCGCACCCGCGTGAGCATATCGAGCGCGCGCGCCCAGCCCGCCGCCTTGTCGCAGCCTTCGTGCCGCATAACCGCCTCGGCGATCTGCTCACCGATGTTGTAGACCGGGTCGAGCGCCAGCATCGGATCCTGGAAGATCATTGAGACGACGCCGCCGCGATGGTTGGCGAGGGCGCGCCCGTCCAGTGACAGGATATCGACCCCGTCCACCCGGACGCTGCCGCCGATTTCCGTGCGGTTCTCAGGCAGCAGCCTGAGCAGCGTCTTCAGGGTCACGCTCTTGCCGGAGCCACTTTCGCCCAGGATTCCGAGCGTTTCGCCCGCTTCAAGCCGCAGGCTGACGCCGTTCACCGCATGCACGGTGCGCGGCCCGTGGAAGCGGACGTTCAGATTGTCGACCTCGACCAGGGGCGCGCTCACGGGGCCATCTCCGTGCGGGGGGTGGCGCCGGTATGGCCTGAGCCGGGAATGTGCAGGTGACAGGAGGCCAGATGGCCCTTCTGCGGCAGGGCATGCAGGACCGGCACGGTGACGGAGCAGACCCCATCAGCCTGCCGGCAGCGGGTGTGGAACCGGCAGCCCGGCGGCGGATTGATCGGATTGGGCGGATCGCCCGCCAGCGGCGCTTCCATCGTACGCCTATCCGGGTCCATCGATGGCATTGCGGCAAGCAGCGCCTGCGAATACGGGTGCGCTGGCGTGGCATAAAGCGCATCGACCGGGCCGATCTCGGCGACTTGGCCCAGATACATCACCATCACCCGGTCGCTCATGTAGCGCACGACGTTGAGGTCGTGGGAAATGAAGATGTAGGTCAGGCCCAGTTCGGCCTTGAGATCGGCCAGCAAGTTCAGCACCTGCGCCTCGACTGACTTGTCGAGCGCGGAGACTGCCTCGTCCAGCACCACGATCTTCGGCGAGAACGCCAGCGCGCGGGCAATGTTGACGCGCTGCCGCTGGCCGCCGGACAATTCGTGCGGGTAGCGACCGGCAAAGCGTCCGGGATCCAGCCCGACGCGGGCCAGCAGGTCACGGGCCAGCGCCACGGCCTTGTCGCGCGCCATGCCGTTGACCATGGGCCCGAAGGCGATGGCATCCTGCATCGTCAGGCGCGGGTTTAGCGAGGCGTAGCTGTCCTGGAACACCATCTGCACCTGCCGCCGCAGGTCCCGCACGGTGAGGTCGACGCCAAGCGTGCGCCCACCAAGGATGACGCTGCCGGAATCCGGCGAGATCAGATCGACCAGCAACCGCGCCGTGGTCGACTTGCCGCAGCCGCTCTCGCCGACGATGCCGAGGGTCTCGCCCTCGGCCACGTCGAAGCTGATGCCATCGACCGCGCGCACCACGCCGCGGCTCTGGCCGAACAGGCCGCCCTTCAGTGGAAAATGCTTGGTCAGTCCATTGATCGACAGCAGGGGCCCGGCCGTCGAAGGGCCGGCCTCGGCCGTGGAAAGCGCTGTCCGGGCGGATGTCGGCGCGCTCATGACTTGAGGTCCATGGCCGAGCGCAGCCCGTCAGAGAGCAGATTGAACGAGATCGAGGTGATGAAGATCATCGCGCCGGGCAGGGCGGCCACCCAAGGCTGCACATAGATGGCGTTGCGCAGCGTGTTGAGCATCAGGCCCCATTCGGGCTCTGGCGGCTTCACGCCGAGCCCGAGGAAGGACAGCCCGGAGGCCAGGATCAGCGACACCGAGATCAGCCCGGTGGCATAGACAAAGATCGGCCCGATGACGTTGCCGAGCACATGCACCCGCACGATGGTCAGGGCCGACGCGCCCGAGGCGCGGGCTGCCTCAACATACTCGATCTTCCGCACGGCAGTCGTCACGCTCTCTGCGATGCGGGCAATGGGCGGAATGAACACGATGGTCAGTGACAGCAGGCCGTTGAAGATGCCGGCTCCCAGCGCTCCGGACAGCGCAATGGCCAGCAGCACCGAGGGGAAGGCGAAGAAGACATCGACCGTGCGCATCAGCACCGTGTTCACCTTGCCGCCGAGATAGCCGGCCGTGATGCCGATGGCCGAGCCGACGAAAAAGGCGATGAACACCGGTGTGACGCCCATCAGCAGCGACAGCCGCGCCCCATAAATCAGGCGGGTCAGCATGTCGCGGCCCAACTCGTCCGTGCCGAGCGGGAAACCCGGCGTGCCGATCGGGCGCAGCCGGCGCAGCATCTGTCCGCGATAGGGATCGGCGGGCGCGATCAGCGGCGCGAACACCGCCATCAGCACCATGGCGAGGATGACCAGCAGCGCGAACATCGCTACCGGATCGCGGCCAAGCCGCCGCAGCACGCCAGACCAGTATCCGGGTAACGTGCCCGCGGTCGCGATCGTCTCGAAGCTTGCGCTGCTCATCGCCTGATGTCCGCGGATCTCATGACTCACGTCCTCTGGACACGCGGATCGAGCATGGTCTGCACCACGTCAACGAGGAGGTTCAGCGCCACGAAGAACATCGCCAACACCAGGATCGTGCCCTGCAGCAGCGGTAAGTCGCGCTGGAAGATCGCCTGGCCGAGCAGGAAGCCGGTTCCAGGCCAGGAGAAAACCGTCTCGATCAGGATCGAGCCGCCCAGCAGGTAACCCAGTTGCAGCCCCATCACCGCCAGTGCCGTGGGCGCGGCGTTCTTGACCACATGGCGGAACACGCCGACATCCAGCAGGCCCTTGGCACGCTGGCCGGTGATGAATTCCTGGCTCAAGATATCCGCCACCAGCGCCCTGACCGTCCGCGCCACGATGCCCATCGGGATCACCGACATGGTCACCGCTGGCAGGATCAGATGCCGGACATGCACCCAGTCCCACGCCCAGTCCGCCGACCCGCCAGGCCCGGCACCCGTCGCCGGCAGCCAGTTGAGCTGCACGGAGAAGATGATGACCAGCACCATCCCCAGCCAGTAATGCGGCACCGACACCCCGATGATCGAGACGAACGAGGCGAGCTTGTCAAGCCAGCTGTCGCGGAAGTAGCCGGCCACGAAGCCGAACAGGCAGCCCAGCACAAAGCCGATCAGCGTGGCCAAGACGGCCAGCATAAGCGTGTTGCCGAGCGCCAGCCTCAGTTCCCCCGCCACGGGCCGCCCCGTGGCGATCGATACGCCGAGGTCCCCTTGCAGGGTCTTCAGCACCCACAGCCCGTACTGCACGATCAGAGGCCGATCGAAGCCGTAGATCTTGCGCATCTCGGCCTGCAGCTGCGCCGAGGCATCCGGCGGCAGCACCGAGGTCAACGGATCTCCCGGCGCGATGTGCACCAGGAGAAAGCAGACCACGCTGACGCCGAAGGCGACGGGAAGCGTATAGATCAGCCGTTTCAGGACATAGACGAGCATGAGGCGACTGTTTCCGTGCCGGTGAGGTGGTTCACGGCGAGATCGTGATAGAAGCGAAATCTTGGAACCAGTTCTGGGCCTGCACGAACCCCTTGACCCTGGGGCTCAGGGCGCGGGCATTGACATCGTGCGTGACCATCAGGAACAGCGCATCGTCGACGAATTTCTCGTGGATGCGCTCAAGAACCTGTGCCTGTGCGGCGGCGTCGAAGGTGTTGCGCACCTCGTCGAACATCTTGTCCATGTCGGCGTTGCAGTAGTGGCCCCAGTTGGTGCCGGCAGGCGGCTGGAGGTTGCATTGCAGGTGGCGCATGAAGCCGGTGAACGGGTCCTGGATGAAGTAGCTGTAGTTCATGCCTGTCGCGCCGCGCGAGGATTCATGCTTCGCGCCCGCACGCCAGATGTTGATCAGCGTGTTCCACTCGACCACCTCGAAGTCAATCTTCATGCCGGCTTCGGCGAGGTTCTGCTGGATGAACTCGTTCATCGGCAGCGGCTGCATCTGGCCCGAACCGGAGGGCGAGATCAGGATCTTGGTCTGGAATGGCTTTGTTGGCCCGTAGCCGGCCTCTGCCAGCAGCTTCTTCGCCTCGGCCAGATCGCGCTTCAGTTTGAAGGTCGGCTTGCCGAACCACTGGTGGCCGGGCGGCATGAAGCCTTCCGCCGGAATCATCAGGCCGCCGAGCAGTTCCTTCAGCCCTTCGCGGTCAACGGCAAGATTGGCCGCCTTGCGCACCCGCACGTCATTCCACGGCGAACCTTCGGCGCTGGACAGGTGCCAGGTCCAGTTGTGCGGATAGGCATTGGTGATGATCTGCATGCCGGCTGCCTTGAGGGAGGGCGCAGCATCGGGCGCGGGCGCCTCGATCCAGTCGACCTGGCCCGAGCGCAGCGCCGCGACACGGGCATTGGGCTCCGGCAGCGGAATGAGGATCATGCGGTCGAGCTTGGGAATGCGGGTCTTGTCCCAGTAATCCTTGTTCGGCACCATTTCGGCGCGCTCGCGCGGGGTGAAAGCGGTCAGCTTCCACGGGCCCGTGCCGGAGGGCGTCTTGGCAAACTCCTGCCAGCTGCGGCTCAGCTTCTCCCACTGCGCCGGCGATGACATCGAGATCCATGCAAGCTGGTAGGGCAAGGTGGCATCGGGCGCGCGGGTCACGATCTCCTGCGTGAGATCGTCGATGGCGCGGTAGGTGCCGATGGCCGGGATGCGCGAGCGGCCCTGACTGGCCTGGCGCTGGTCGAACTGCGGTGCGTCCTGCTTGAGCAGCTTGTCGAGGTTCCAGACAACGGCCTGTGCCGTGAAGGTGCTGCCATCGTGGAACTTGACCCCTTCGCGGATCTTGAAGGTCCATTTTGTCTTGTCGGTGGCATCCACTGTCCAGCTGGTCGCAAGGCCCGGGATCAGCGTCGAGGGCTTGTCGGCGCGGGTCAGGTCCCAGTGGACCAGGGCGTCATAGACCGTCAGACCCATGAACCGCTGCCCTTCGCCGCCCTGATCGGGCTGGCCGGTGGTGAGCGGAATGTCGGATGCGGTCATGCCAATCCTGAGCACGCCCTGAGCAAAGGCGGAGCCGGCGAGGCCAAGCCCGGCCGTGAGGGCGGCGGCAGCAAGAACGAGTTTCTTCATGGATGGTGTCCTTCGGAACTGAAGTTTCGTTGAAAACGGACAAAGGAACGCCCTGCCGGCAGGCCGGCAGGGCGCAGAAGGCTCACTCGATCGACATCGGCGCGATGTCGATGAACCAGCTCTTGGGCTGGACCACGCCCTTGACCTTGGCACTCATGGCGCGCTGTGCCGTCGAAGGTCGACCGCGCCTTGGCGATCAGGCTGTCGAACTCGTCATTGCCGAAGTAGCCCCAGTTGTTCGAGACTGGCGGGAAGGTCTTGGTCGAGACGAAGCGCACCATCGCGAAGAACGGGTCCATGGTGGCGAAGGTGACGTTGATCGCATTGGCACCGCGGGCCTTCGGATCCTTCGCGCCCTCGCGCCAGTTGGTGAACACGGCGTTCCACTCGATCACGTCGAGTTCGACGTCGAAGAAGCACTCCTTCAGCGCCTGCTGCAGGAACTCGTTCATCGGGATCGGCTGCATCTGGCCCGAGCCGGATGCCGAGGTGAGCACCTTGACCTTCATCGGCTTGGCGGCGGAGTAGCCGGCCTGTGTCATCAGCGTCTTGGCAGTTGCAGGATCATACTTGATGTCGAAGGTCGGGTTGCCCCACCATGGGTGATCCGGCGCAACCGAGCCCTTTGGAATGCCCATCAGCCCGCCCAGCAGGGTCTGCAGTTCGGTGCGGTTGATGCACAGGTTGGCGGCATGGCGGGTGCGCTTGTCGAGCCAGGGCGAGCCTTCCGCAAAAGACAGCTGCCACGGCCAGACATGCGGCTGCGGGTTGGCGTAGACGGTGAAGCCGCCGCTCTTGATTCTTGGCAGCACATCAGGCGCGGGCGATTCGATCCAGTCGACCTGGCCCGAGAGCAGGGCGGCCGTGCGGGCATTGGCATCAGCCAGCGGCAGCAGCACCACACGGTCGATCTTCGGGGTCCGCTTTGGATCCCAGTAGGCCTTGTTGGCCACCATCTCGAAGCGCTCGCGCGGTTGCAGGCGGACACCCTTGAACGGCCCGGTGCCGGACGGGTCAGCCGCGAAGGCCGCCCAGGCCTGCGTCGAGCGGGCCGCTGCCTCGCTGATGCTGGCCGGCACCGCGGCCAGCTTCGTCGCCCAATGGGCAGGAGAAGCCATGAACAGGTTGGTGAGGTTGATCGGCAAGAACGAGTCGGGCTCGGAGGTCGTCAGTTCGACGGTCAGGTTGTCGATCCTGCGGGCGCTGCGCAGCGTCGGCATGCGCGACACGGTGACACCGACCTGGCTGGCGTCGAAATGGGCGGCATCGCGCTTCAGCACCTTCTCGACATTCCAGACGACGGCGTCGGCATTGAATGGCGAACCGTCATGGAAGGTAACGCCGGGACGCAGTTTGAAGGTCCACTTGGTCTTATCGGCGGCATCGGCGGCCCATTCGGTGGCAAGACCGGGGATGACCACGCTAGCCTTGTCCGCCGAAGACAGGTCCCAGTGCGTCAGCGCATCATACATCGGGATGCCGGTGAAACGGTTGCCCTCGAAGCCCTGGTCGGGCTGGCCATGGGTGCGCGGAATGTCAGCGGCGGTCATGCCGATGCGCAGGACCTTTTCCTGCGCGAGCGACGAGCCAGCCATCATGGTGGTTGCCAGCAGGCCAGCCGCAAGCAGACGGGAGAACGACGAAATCATGAAACAGGCTCCGGGTGGTGGACCATTGATTTAAGGGGCAGGATCCGACCTGGCGGAAGAAGCTGCCAGGGGCTTGACGATCCATTCAGCAATCGCCGTGCCAAAGTCTTCGCGGCTGCTCTTTTCCGGCTCAATTCAGGGCACTCGCTCCGGCAGTCATCAAGGAAAAGGGTGCGCAACTGGCAAATAAGTGCTGTCGGCACTCGCATACCGGGTATTACGGCCGTGTTGATTATCCGGCTGAATGGATGGCCCTGCACGGCTCTGGCCTGTTTCCCCACCGGTTTCCTGTCAGAATACTGACAGGGCTGCCGCCATTTTCACACTCGTTGGTCTGGACCAGCCACAATGCGCCACCCGCATCGGAGCGTGCCGGATGTTCCCGTGCCTTTTCCTGTCACAAGACCTATGACACGTTCTGAATCGGGCGCTGTCGCGCGTGCCCGCCTGTCGTGCATATGCTGGTTTTTTAAGCATAAATCCTGTCGCCTTCTCGTTGTTTCCTGCCACCAGACATCCTTGGATCGCCATGCGCCTGTTGATCATCAATCCCAACACCACTGCCGCCATGACAGAGAAGGCCGCAGCGGCCACGCGCCCGCACGTGCCGGCCGGCACCGAGATTGTTCTCGCCACCGGCAGCTTCGGTCCGCACTACATTGCCAGCCGCGCCAGCTTTGCCGTCGCTGGCCACGCGGCGCTGGAGGCCTACGCCGTCCATGGCGCGGGCTGCGATGCGGTGCTGCTCGCCTGCTTTGGCGATCCGGGCCTCGAAGCAATCCGCGAAGTTGCGCCCGTGCCGGTCGTGAGCCTGATCGATGCCGCCTGCGCGGCTGCGGAGGCTGGGGGGCGCCGCTTCAGCATCATCACTGGCGGTGAGCGCTGGGCCCCGATGCTGCGCGAAATGCTGCTGCTGCGCGGCCTTGACGGCCAGCTTGCCAGCATCCGAACGGTCGCGCCCACGGGCGGGGAGATCGCTGCCAACCCGGAGGCGGCCCATGCGCTGCTGGCCGAGGCCTGCCGCCAGTGTGCTAGCGAGGACGAGGCCGAGGCCGTCATTCTGGGCGGAGCCGGCCTGATAGGCATCGCGGCCGCTATCGCTCATGCTGTTCCGGTGCCGGTGATCTGCTCGGTCCAGGCTGGCATCGACGCGGTTGTCGCCATCCTTCGGCAGAACCATGGGGACGTGCCGCCCGGTGCCCGCGCCCATGATCCGGTAGGCAGCGTCGGCCTTTCAGATGATCTCGCGGCCTTGTTTGCAGGCCGGCCTGCTGGCTGACAGGCGCGCGACCTGCCTCCCGGTCAGCCTGGCCCGGTCAGTCCGTCCAGCGCGCCGAGACAGTCGCCACAGCCGCCATCAGACCGTCGAAATGCGGGATCACCAGATCGGGCTCCAGTGTCTCGATCGGCACGTCCGTGTAGCCAAACGGCACGCAGATCACGGGCAGTCCGGCATTGCGCGCGGTCTGGATGTCGGTGCGCGAATCCCCGATCATGATGGCGTGGCCGGGGTCGCCGCCAGCTGCCGCGATGGTCAGCGTCAGATGTCGTGCATCGGGCTTGAAGAACGGATAGGTGTCGCGCCCGGCAATGGCTGCAAACCGCGCCGTCACGCCGAGCGCATCCAGCAGCAGCCGCGAATGCCGCTCCGGCTTGTTGGTGCAGACCGCGAGCCTGTGCCCGCTGGCGGCAAGCGAATCGAGCGCCGACAGCACGCCCTCATAAAGATGCGAGAAGTCCGCCACGCGCCCGGCATAGATATCAAGGAACAGCTCGAAAAGCTCCTGAAGCCGCTCTGGTGACAGGGGTCGCTCATAGAGCTTGAAGCCACGTTCGATCAGCGCTTTGGCACCCGCGCCAACCAGTTCCCGCGCCTTGGAGACGGGCAAGGGTTCCAGACCCTCTCGCTCCAGAATGGTGTTCAGCGTTCCGATGATGTCGGGGGCCGTCTCGGCAAGGGTGCCGTCGAGATCGAACACGATGGTTGGTCTGGCAGAACCAGGTGCAGGGACTTTGATCATGCCGCCCATCTGGAGAACGCCAAGCCCGCTGGCAAGCAAAAAACCACCGCTGGCAAGCAGAAAAGGCCATGCTGGCAAGCAAAAACCGCCGCAGCGCTGGCGCGCCTGCGGCGGATCAGTGAGGGGCTGGCCCGGCTGTCTGCCGTGAATCAGCGCTGCTTGACGACGATCGGGGTCAGCAGGTCGCCCCAAAAACCATCCTCGTGATGGTGGCGGGCGGGGCGCTGCAACTCCACCGAGGGGCCAGAATCGACCGCCTTGACGACGGAGGCATTGAGGCGGTACAGATCGTTGGCAAGCATGCGGAGCGTCATCTTCGGCTCGTCGTTCATGCTGGAAGCGAAGCCTTCAGCGCGTTCTTTCACATTGGCTTGCGCAAATCATCTGGC
>JAPLOV010000227.1 GCA_026400565.1 Hyphomicrobiales bacterium
AGCTCGTCGTCTCGGACGCCCATGAGGGCATCAAGGCTGCTGTCTCGAAGGTTCTCACCGCCACATGGCAACGCTGCCGGGTTCACTTTATGCGCAACGCGATGGCCCATGCCGGCAAGAGCGGCAGGCGTGTCGTCTCAGCCTTCATCGCCACCGCCTTTGCGCAGGACGATGCAGCGAACGCCACCCGGCAGTGGCGCTCCGTCGCCGATCAACTGCGCCCCAAGCTGCCAAAGCTCGCAACGGTGATGGACGACGCCAAGCCCGATGTCCTGGCTTACATGGACTTCCCTGCCCGGCACCGGACGACGCTCCACAGCACGAACCCGCTGGAGCGCCTCAACGGCGGGATCAAGCGCCGCACCGAGGTCGTCGGCGCCATCCTCCTCGAACAGAACAACGAATGAGCCGTGCGGCACGCCCGCTACATGACGCTGGAAACAATCGCGCCGATCAGCGATACTCCCACCATCAGCCTGTCCGCCGTGGCCGCCTGACATCAACCGCCCGGGCAAATCCCGACAGCGGTCAGTCGTCAGAAGCTACTCCACGTACTGTGACACGACCATCGCGATGCGCCTGAATGCCGAGCATCGGCAGCACAAGGGCCTCAACAACCGGGCGGAGAGTTCGCATCTGCCGTCGCTGAGGCGCAAGCGGATCATGAAGAGGATCATCAAGCGGTTCACATCCGTCCGACACCTGAAGCGCCTCGTCTTTATCCACGATCCAATTGCCAACCTTCAAACTGTCCCCGCCACGCCATGTCGTCATCTGGCGATCGAGCGCTTCGTTCCGGGGCGATCATCGTGTGGCGCGAGATCGCCGAACCGGGCATCGCCGCGTAGCGCCAGGAGATAGCGCCAAGGGGAAAGCGCCCCGTCTTCGCATGGCCGCCGCTCGGCAAGTTGACAGCACCGTCGCTGATGGCTGTGTCACCAAGGGCCTGCAACGCGAATGCAACCGCCGCCGCTTCCGCAGGCGTTGCATCGCGCTCTGCAAGGGCCGTCCCGGGAAACAACAAGACGAAAGCCAGGGCAACACACATGCGATACGGTGTGCACAGCCCAAGCGTCTGAGTCGATGGATCACATGGAACGCAAGATGGACGAGAAGATGCGCTGGTCAAAATGGCTCTGATCGAGGGGAGCAGCCCCTGAAACCGGAACGCCTCGCTCGCTCGATCGGGTTGACACATGCGGTGCTGTACGGCCTCGGGATCACCATCGGGGCGGGCATCTATGTGCTGGTTGGGCTCGCGGCGGGCCGCGCGGGCGCACATGCGCCCTTGGCCTTTCTCGTCGCCGCGCTGGTGATGGGCTTCTCGGCGGCGAGCTTTGCCGAGCTTGGGACCCGCATGCCAGTTGCGGCGAGCGAGGCGGCCTATGTCGAGGAAGCCTTCCGTCGCAGGCGCCTCGCACTGGCCGTAGGCCTGCTCAGCATTGCAACATCGACGGTGTCTGCCGCCACCATTGCGGTCGGCGCTTCAGGCTATGTCGGCGTTTTTGTTCCCCTGCCGCAGCCAGTCCTGATCGCCGCCATTGTTCTGGCTCTGGGTGCGCTCGCCACGCGCTCGACGCTTCAGGCCGTGAGCATCGCGGGCGCGATGACCCTGATCGAGGTTGGTGGCCTTGCCGTCATCATGATGGCCGGGCTGGCCACGCTCGATCTTGGACCTCCCCTGGCCACCATGGTTCCGCAGCCAGGCGACGGGCTGGCATGGGCGGGTGTAGCCTCCACGGCACTGCTGGCCGTCTTCGCCTTCATCGGCTTCGAGCATCTCGTCAACATCTCGGAGGAGATGAAAGACCAGCGCCGAACCTTGCCCCGCGCGCTGTTCATCACGCTCGGGTTGACGACCGTGTTCTATGCCCTCGTGGTGCTGATCGCGGTCACTGCAGTGCCCCCTGCGGAACTGGCCGCATCGCCTGCTCCGCTCGCGCTTGTCTTCGAGCGCCTGACGGGTTGGCCGCTCTGGCTGATGAGCGCGATCGCGGTGGCTGCGACGCTCAACGGCGTGCTGGTCAACATCATCATCATTGCCCGGGTGCTCTACGGCCTGGCCGATCGCGGACAACTACCTGCCGCGCTCGCAAAGGTCGCCGAGGGAAGCCGCGCGCCCGTCATGGCGACGCTCGCCGGCGTCGGCGCGATCCTTGTGCTGTCACTGGCTGTGCCGCTCTCAGGCCTCGCCGACATCGCCGCAACGGGCACCTTGCTGGTGTTCGTGATCATCAATGTCGCGCTGATCGCGATCAAGCGCCAGGAAGCCGTGCCTCCGCCTGACATTTTCCTGTGCCCGACCTGGGTGCCCTATGCCGGTGCGCTGGCGAGCGGGGCTTTGCTGGGGGCCGATCTATGGGGCCGTTTCTGACACTCAGGTCTGCATGTTGGAAACGATGCGCGAGACCAGCAGCTTGTCAATGCGGCGGCCGTCGAGATCGATCACCTCGAAACGGAAGTTGCCGTGCTCGAAGCATTCGCCCACGGCTGGCAGACGGTTGAGCGTGTTCAGGACAAGGCCGGCGACGGTCTCATAATTGGCATTCGGGTCAACCGGAACGCCAAGTTTTTCGGTGAACTCGTCGATCTGCATCCAGCCTGCGACGAGGAAAGAGCCATCCTCGCGCACCACGAAGGCCGGCTCATTCACGCCTTCCTCCTGGAAGACACCTGTGATGGCTTCAAGGATGTCCCCCGAGGTGATGACGCCCTCGAAATGTCCATACTCATCAAAGACAAGCGCCATGTGAACGGTTGAAGCACGAATGGCCTTCAGCACGTCAAGCGCGCGGGCATTGTCGGTGACGATCGGGGCCTGCGTGACGAAGCTGCGCACGTCCACCTCTTGGTGCGTGGCCATGGCCTTGACCAGATCCTTGACGAAGACCACGCCAATAATGGCGGCTGCTTCGTCTTCCTGCACGGGCAGGCGCGTACGTCGCGTCGCGTAAACCTGCTGGCGAATCGTCTCGAGATCGTCGGTAAGGTCGATGATCTCCACATCCCTGCGCGGCGTCATCAGAGCGCTGGCAGTCCGGTCCGCGAAGCGCATGACGCCCGAGATCATCTCGCGCTCCTCGCTTTCCAGCACCCCGGCGTTCTCCGCCTCGGCGATGATGGTCTTGACCTCCTCGTCGGTCATCTTTTCGCTTGTCGCGCCGCGCTGGCCCAGCAGCCCGAGCACCGCCCTGCCAGACGCATCGAGGAGCCAGACAAGCGGCAGGGCCACGCGCGCAATCACGCTCATCAGCGGAGCGACACGGATCGCTACCCGTTCCGGATCGCGCAGAGCGATTTGCTTGGGCACGAGCTCGCCTATGATCAGGGAAAGATATGTGATGGCAACGACGACCGAGCCGACGCCGATCGCATCGGCGACGCCATCCGAGACACCTTGCGCCTCCAGCCAGCCAGAAAAACGGGCGCCGAGCGTCGCGCCCGAGAATGCCCCCGAAAGCACGCCCACCAGCGTGATGCCGATCTGAACTGTGGAGAGAAAGCGACCCGGGTTCTCGGAGAGCCTGATCGCGGTGCGGGCACCGCTCGATCCCTGCTCGGCCAAAACCTTCAACCTGGCGGGCCTCGACGACACAACGGCCAGTTCGGACATGGCCAGGACACCGTTCACGACGGTCAGGACGAGAACAATCGCGATCTCTGGATACACTCAATGCGCTCAAGCATGCGGATCCGCATACCCGTGGCGGTCGCTTCAGTGCTCCTTTCGGGCGCTGGGTCCTAGATATCCTATGAACACTCCAATAATCCAGCGTGAAAGGAAGATATATCTGTACTCAGCAATGCTTGATCCTTCTGTGGTGTCCTGACCTCCCGCTTCTCGCAATGCTGACTGAAACAGTCTTCGGCGCTGGGCTTCTCGAGCCTTTGCTTCATCGCCCGCATCGGTCCTGACCGTTCTTCTCGCTTGTCCGACTGAATGATGAACGCTCGCGGGGTGTTGGAGAGGAACATCTATGGCGCAAGGACGTGAAGACGCGAAGGTCAGGCAGCGACGCCGATCGAGAGGTGACCTTCGCGATCCTGGGGGACTGCGTGCTTGCCTTGTCGTCGGGGAAGCGGGGAGTTCCGCAGCGCGGTGGCGATCCTCGATCTGCAGCCTTTGATCCTGAGTAGCCGGGTGTGGGCACAGGAAGATCATCCTGGCGTCTCGCTGTTGCATCGCATGGCGAACGGGGCGAGATCGACCAACGCGGCGACGGCCTTCCTTGGCATAGTGGACCGGGCGCTGGGCGAACTCGACGCGGCGGTCATGAGGGCTGGGGCAGCTGGAGCGGGCAAGGAAGGAATGTTGCAGATCGGGCTGATCTGGACGATCGCCAACAGCCATGCGCAAGCGACCATAAAAGCCTTCAGGGCGGCGGCTCCGGATGTCAGCCTGGGCGTTGGCGAAGGCGGGTCGGCGCGGATCGCGGCGGCGGTGTTCGACCGGCAGATCGACATCGGGTTTCTCGCCGGTCGTCAGCCGTTGGAGGGTCTGGATCAATGGCGCGTCTGGACCGAGCAAATGATGCTGGTTCTACCTGTCGAGAAGGCCGAAGGCATAACCCATTCCTCATGGTCGGACTTGCTGGCTCACCCGATTCTGGCGGTGATCAGAATGACCGGGTCTCGCTCAAGGATCATCTGACCGGCCAGACCGGCCAGGTGCCGCAGTTCGCGATCCACAAGTGCTCGCGCGAGGGCATTCTGAGCCTGATCGCCTCCGGTGCGGGCGTCACGGTCGCCCCGGCCTCGTCCGGGTTCGCAAACACCCCGGGGTTCGCTTTCGTGCCGATCGGGGAGCCGCGATCCCGCTTTACGCCATGTGGCTCCCGTCAAACGATAATCCGGCGCTGCGCCGCTTCGGGGCGCGCTTGAAGAAACGGTTTCAGAAGCCGGCTCAATAGATCGATTTAAAGTGTCATCGGGCGCGGATCGTCGAGCACGCTCGCGATGTCCGTGCGTGAGAAGTCGTCACCTATGAACAGCAGCGGCGCCGCAACGGACTTCGCAACGGCATAGACGAGGCAATCGGCCAGGTTGAGCCGCGCTGGATGGCCGCGCCCTTTGCCATACCGGCTGAACGCCGAGACGGCGGCACGGGCGATTGCATCGTCGATGGTGATGGATGCGAACCTGAACTCTCTGCGGAAGCCCATGTCGGTCAGTTGCTCTGGTCGCAGCTTTCCACGGTCCCGGCCTGCAACAATCGGGGCCGGCGTATGACGATCTTCTCATGGTATTCCTGGACCGATGCGTCGTAGGAAGCGAGAATGGCGGCAGGTTCCGCCTTGGTCCTTACGCCCTCATGCAGCAAAAGCCCCATGATAATGACCGGCTGATACAGGTCAGTCATGGACATACGGTTATTGAGGAAATCACGCAGATCGGGACTTGTCATTGCCAGCCGCCTCCGCTGGCGATCAGCGCATCCCTTGTGTCACCAAACGCGTCCTGCAGCGCCTTGTGGCTGTTAAGGCCTTCGAGTGCATAGCTGTTGAGAAACTGGCGTCCGGCAAACAGCTTGCGATCAATGGGGCTCAGCTCCGCTTCATCGCAGACGGATTGCCAGTGTTCCGCAATGGTCGCGATCTGGTGTTCGATCAGTGCGGCGGCTTCGGCGTCCTTGAGGTGGCAGTAAGGCGCGGCGGCAAGGCAGGTGGCAATCGTGCTGGCGCGGCTTTCTGCCTTGATCAGCATGGCCTGCGTGGCTTCGTTGCCTGTGCGGCCTTGCGGGCAGATGTCATAGGCGGGGGTGAGCGTCAGCATCCTGCCGTCCCAGAATGCCGCGTGGTTGCGGGCATGGTCGTCGGTGTTGCCGCAGAGCACGTTGAAGCAAATCCGCCCATAGAGCTCCTTGAGCGTGGCCTTGGGGTTCGTGAAGCGGTGGCGGATGAGTTCGGCGAGGTCTTCGTAGGAAGCGTAGCGGGCCATCATCTCATCAAGGCCCAGCATGGTGAGGGCCGAGACCATGGCTTGCCGCGTCCAGCCATCCCTTGTGGGCGTGCGGTCGAAGCGTTCGATCAGAAGCACATCCTTATGGGCGGCGCGGGTCATCGAGACAGGGGCTGCATTGAGACCGCAGGCGACCGCCAGCTTCATGGCGATGAATTCGGCCTTCACGACGCTGTAGGTGTCGTTGGCTGCCGAGAATTTTGCGATGAACTTCTTTGTGCCGTCGTTGATGAGAGCCTTGGGGCGCGCGCCGCCGATCGAGGTACCGTGATGGAAAGCCTGGTCGAGCGCCGGGGTCAGGGGCACGCCTTCTTCGATGAGCGCGGCCGCTTCCATGAGTTCGGCAAGCGATGCCTGTGCGGCAAGGCGGGGGACGTATTCTGTGGCCGATGCCTGAAAGTCGAGAGCGCCGATGCGGTCAGAGCCCGACTGGAGCAGAAAGGTCAGCTCGCTGACATCCGGCACGCCGGCCGCTTCGGGCCTCTTGCCTGTCAGCCTGTTGATGATGACCCGGCGGCCCCAGGCGTCCGGCGAGCCGTCGCGAATGCAGCTTGCCATCGACAGGCCGTTGAGGGGCGCCATAACGCCTTCTTGCAGCGGCAGTTCCGGCTCATAGATGGAAATCGCGTTCTTGCGGCGGCGGTAGCTGGCGCCATAGGTATAGAGCAGCCGCTTGCCATCCTGGTCGAGGCGGCCCGCGACCACCGGGTCCGTTGCCCCCGGCAGCCACATCCAGACAAAGGCTTCACGAGCGTCCAGCCTAGAAGTCATCATCGACCTCCTTCACGCTGTGGCGGACGCTCTTGGGC
>JAPLOV010000180.1 GCA_026400565.1 Hyphomicrobiales bacterium
CGCCTTTTCTCGACTTCGGCCCACCTTCTGTGGGCGAGCCCGCTTCTGCGGACGAAGGATCAGAACAGACGCAGGATGGCCTGGTCGGACTGGTTGGCGAGCGAGAGAGCGGTGATCGACAGCTGCTGGCGGGTTTGCAGCGAGGTGAGGGCGGCGCCTTCCTCGTTGATGTCTGCCAGCGTCAGGAGATCTGCGCCTTCATTGAGGGTCTTGATGGTCTCGTTGTTGAAGTTCTGACGATTTTGCAGAATCGTCGCATTGTTCGAGAACGACGCCGAAACGCCGTTCACGGTGGCCTTGGCAGCCGTGATCTTGGCCATGGCGGCGTTGATTTCACGGTCGCTCTGGAAGTTGCGGGCTGCATCACCAGACTGGTTCGTGGGGTTGTCGAGTGCGAAGCCCAGCGACGTCGCATCGATACGGCGGCCCTGGGTCGTGACCGAGGTCGAGCCGGTTTCGTTGAACGCCGTGCGCAGGAAGTCGCCCTGAAGCAGGTTGGTGCCGTTGTAGCCTGCGTCAAGCGCCGTGTTGCGGACCTGGGTCAGCAGTTCACGGAAGGAGCTTGCAGCCGCTGCGCGGGTGGTCTGTTGGGTCGAACTGCCAACCATGGTGACTGTCTGGGTGCCGGTACCCGACGAGGTTGGCACACTGCCGATGTTGCCGGCGAAGGCGAAGACGTCGGTGGTGTTGTTCTGGGTCTGCGTGCCGCCGCCGGCGGTGTTGACCACGAACTGAAGGGCGAAAGTTTCGCCAGTGGCTGGATCGGCCCCGTTCACGTTGTTCTCGACGACAATGTTGCCGGAGTCGTTGAGATAGGCCGAGACGCGGGCAGACTGGCCGGCGACGTTCAACGAGGTGTTGGTGTTGACGTTGTCGAGCAGGTTCTGGACCGTGGTCGTGGCGGTGGTGGTCAGGGTCGTGCCGGTGCCGACGACGGTGGCAGTGCCAGCGGCGTTGACGCGGACGAGGTTGACCGTGACCGTGTCACCCGCCTGAAGGCGGTTTATGCTGGTGCCGGCAGCTGCTTCGGTCAGCAGGGCCGTCGCATCAGCAGCGCCCGTGTTGGCGTTGCGGAAGGCGAAGGTCGAGACGGCCTTGGCGTTGGTGCCGGTGCTGTTGAGAGCGCCACGAAGGGCGCCTTCAGCCTGCTCGAGCGAGGCCTTCATCGAGTTCAGGGCCTTGTCGGTCTGCTTGATGACCTGAATGCCGAGACCGATGTTGTCCTGGATGGAGGTGATGTTGCGAGCGCGCGAGCTGAGCGAGTCGGCCTGAAAGAAGCTCAGGGCGTTGTCGAGAGCCGAGTTCACCTTCTTGCCGGTGGCAAGGCGGTTGTTCGTGCTCTGGATGTTGCTCTGAAGATCGGTCAGGGAGTTCAGGGCATTGCGCATGCCGGCGGTAAGCGAGACTGCCATTGTGAGGATCCTTTCTGGGACCAAAGTCGGTTTTTCTGGATTGCACGAGCTCCTGCCCGCCGTTCCACCTGCCAGACTGGCCAGCGCCTCCTAATGCTTCCTAAAGTTGTATGATGAACCAAGTTTAACCTTAAGAGTGCGTTTCGAGGGGTGGTTAACGGGGTGTTCGCGCTCCGCGCCTGCGCCGAAACGCGCCTTGAGCTTGCCGGATGGCAGCGTTAAACCGCCGATCATGAGCGCTGCGATCTTCCCGACCCGGTCCCTGTCCCTGCCTGATCAGGCCGTCGCCATGGCGCGTGTGCGGCTCTGGCTCGGCATCATGGCGCTGCTGGTGTTTGCGATGGTGCTGGTCGGCGGGACCACACGCCTGACCGATTCAGGGCTTTCGATCACCGAATGGCGGCCGTTCATGGGGGCCATGCCGCCGCTCAGCGATGCGGCCTGGGCCATCGAGTTCGAGAAGTATCGCCAGATCCCGCAATACCAGCTGCTCAACAAGGGCATGAGCCTTGGCGAGTTCAAGTTCATCTACTGGTGGGAGTGGGGCCATCGCCAATTCGGTCGCTTCATCGGCTTTGCCTGGTTCGTGCCGCTGCTCTGGTTTGCCTGGAAGGGCACGGTGCGCGGGCGGTTGCTGGCGATGCTGGCGGTGATCGGCGCATTGGGCGGGCTACAGGCCGGCATCGGCTGGCTGATGGTGCATTCGGGCCTGCAACCCGGCATGGTCGCCGTCGCCCCCATCAAGCTGACGCTGCATCTTGGCCTTGCCTGCATCATCTTTGCCGCCATCGTCTGGATGTGGTCGGCGCTGGGTCCGGTTCGTGAAGCGGCACCTGCCTCAAGGGTCAGGACCGCCGCGCATGTCATGCTGGCGGCGATCTTCCTCCAGATCGCGCTGGGCGGGCTGGTGGCCGGGCTTGATGCGGGGCTGGCCTTCAACACCTGGCCGCTGATGGATGGCGGCCTCGCGCCGGGTCTGGCGACGCTGTTCGCGCAGGAGCCTTGGGTGCAGAACTTCGCCGGCAACGTGGCGCTGGTGCAGTTCAATCACCGCGCCGGGGCCTATCTGCTGCTGGGCCTCGCGCTCTGGCATGCGGTCAGCCTCAGCCGGTCGATGCCGGGCTCTGGCGCTGCCTTCCGCGCTCGGTTGCTGGCCGGGCTGGTGCTCTGCCAGGGCGCACTGGGCGTGGTCACGCTGCTGACGGCGGTTCCGCTCTGGGCCGGTCTTGCCCATCAGGGCTTCGCGATCGTGCTGCTCGGCGTTGCGGCCTGGCATGCGGAGCGGACAAGAACTGGCAGCGGCGTGCCTGCTCGCACGGCGCTTCAACCAGGCAGGGCCTGATCCCCGACAGCCTCGTGGCCGGATTTTGCCGGACACAAGGCTGACGTCTGGATGGCGATTTTTGTCTCAGGCACCGAGTGCCTGATCGAGATCCGCGATGATGTCGGCCACATCCTCTATTCCGATCGACAGGCGCACCACTTCCGGACCGGCACCGGCGGCGCTCTTCTGGGCATCGGTGAGCTGCTTGTGCGTGGTCGAGGCCGGGTGGATCACCAGCGAGCGGGTGTCGCCGATGTTGGCGAGGTGGCTGAACAGCTTGAGGTTCGACACAAGCTTGACGCCGGCCGCATAGCCGCCCTTGAGCCCGATGGTGAACACCGCGCCCGACCCCTTGGGCGAATAGCGCTTGGCAAGCTCATGGTAGCGGTCGCCCGGCAGGCCGGGATAGTTGACCCAGCTCACGGCCGCATGCTTGCTCAGGTGGGTGGCCACAGCGAGCGCATTGTCGCAATGGCGCTGCATCCGGAGCGGCAGGGTCTCGATGCCGGTCAGCAGCAGGAAGGCGTTGAACGGCGACAGGGCAGGGCCAAGGTCGCGCAGGCTGAGCACGCGCGCCGCGATGGCGAAGGCGAAATTGCCGAAGGTCTCGCCCAGCACCATGCCGTTATACTCGGGCCTCGGAGCAGACAGCATCGGGTAGCGCTTGTCGCCGACCCAGTTGAACGAGCCGCCATCGACCAGCAGACCGCCAATCGAGTTGCCATGGCCGCCGAGGAACTTGGTGGCCGAATGGATGACGATGTCGGCCCCGAACTCGAACGGCTTGATCAGGTATGGCGAGGCCATGGTGTTGTCGACGATCAGCGGGATGTTGGCCTTGCGGGCAATCCGCGAGATCGCCTCAATATCGACGATCACGCCGCCAGGATTGGCGATGGATTCGATGAAGATCGCCTTGGTGCGCTCGGTGAGCGCCGCTTCGAAGCTCGCCGGATCGTCGGAATCAGCCCAGACCACGTTCCAGCCGAAGTTCTTGTAGGCATTGTTGAACTGGTTGATCGAGCCGCCGTAGAGCTTTTTCGCTGCGATGAATTCGTCGCCGGGCTGAAGCAGGCAGTGGAATGTCAGGAACTCCGCGGCATGGCCGGATGCCACCGCCAGGGCTGCCGTGCCACCTTCCAGTGCAGCGACGCG
This sequence comes from Hyphomicrobiales bacterium, assembly GCA_026400565.1. Classification (GTDB taxonomy): domain Bacteria; phylum Pseudomonadota; class Alphaproteobacteria; order Rhizobiales; family Beijerinckiaceae; genus Allobosea. The sequence goes on from JAPLOV010000180.1 coordinate 3,892, forward strand.
CTCTTCCAGCACCGCGTTGGTCGGGTTGCCGATGCGGGTGTAGATGTTGCCGAAGGCCTGCAGCCCGAACAGCGAGGCCGCGTGGTCGACATCGTCGAACACGAAGGACGAGGTCTGGTAGATCGGTGTGGCACGTGCGCCCGTGGCCGCGTCCGGGGCCGCACCGGCATGGATGGCGAGGGTGGAAAAACCGGGGTGCTGGGCAGACATGGGCAAAGCTCCTGAAGAGACTGGCGAACGGTTCGTTCTTTTTACCGAACGATTGGAGGCTGTCAATCCGGCAACGCCGCATCTCGAGGTGCCCGCGTGGGGGAGAATCCAAAACGCCAGATGGCGGGCTCCTTTCGGAACCCGCCATCCGCGAGATGCCTTGGCCATTCTGGCTGCCGGTATCCGGTACTGACTCCGGCGCGTTCTGCGCCGCCTTGTTCGGGATCAGAACAGACGCAGGATGGCCTGATCGGACTGGTTGGCCAGCGACAGGGCCTGCACCGAGAGCTGCTGCTTGGTCTGCAGGTCAGGATGTTGTCCAACTGGAACCCCAATGCAGATGCATCAATGCGGCGACCCTGTGTCGTGATCGACGTAGAGTCATCCTCGTTAAACCCGGTGCGGAGAAAGTCGCCCTGAAGCAGGTTGGTGCCATTGTAGCCGGCATCAAGGGCGGTGTTGCGGATCTGCGTCAGCACTTCACGGAAGGACTTTGCAGCCGATGTGCGTGGCTCCTGCAGGATAGCCGCGCCGAGCATGAGGACCGTCTGGGTGCCCGTGCCGGTCGCGGACGGGGTCGCACCCACCGCACCGGAGAAGCCGAAGATGTCGAGTGCGTTGTTCTGGGTCTCGGTACCGCCGCCGGCGGTGTTGATGACGAACTGGAGGGCGAAGGTGTCGCCGGTGGCTGCATCGGTCCCGTTCACGTTGTTCTCGACGACAATGTTGCCGGAGTCGTTGAGATAGGCGCTGACGCGTGCCGACTGGCCGGCCAGGTTGATCGACGTGTTGGTGTTGACGTTGTCGAGCAGGTTCTGGACCGTGGTCGTCGCGGCGGTGGTCAGGGTCGTGCCGGTGCCGACGACGGTGGCAGTGCCAGCGGCGTTGACGCGGACAAGGTTGACCTGGATCGTGTCGCCAGCCTGGAGCCGGTTCGTGCTGCTGCCGCCTGCGGCTTCTGTCAGCAACTGGGATGCGTCTGCTGCGCCGGTCAGCGGGTTGCGGAACGAGAAGTTCGAGGTGCCCTTGGCGTTGGTGCCTGCGGTGTTCATGGCCGCGCGCATCATGCCTTCAGCCTGCTCGAACGAGGCCCTGATAGAGCTCAGGGCCTTGTCGGTCTGCTTGATGACATTCAGGCTGAGACCAATGTTGTCCATGATGGACTGGAGGCCGCGTGCCTTGGACGAAAACGAGTCTGCAACAAAGTAATTGAGTGCATTGTCGAGAGCCGAATTGACCTTCTTGCCGGTGGCAAGACGCTTGTTGGTCGAGTCAATCTGGCCCTGGATATTGTCGAGCGAAGAAAGGGCATTCTTCATGCCCATGGTCAGCGAAGGAGCCTGCATTTTACACACCATTCTTGGGTCGAAGCAGCCCGTCCTGGGCTGGTCAGCCGTTCTGGCTGACCCGACGACAATGGCGCGTTAAGCTTAATCGCAGGTAAAGCCTGCGAGGCGAACGACAAGAATCGTCAACCATGAACTGCGACATTTTGGCATGCCGCTGGCAGCCACTGCCGGCCGGTCCATGGCATGGGGATGTCAGGCTTCGCGGGCAGACCGTCGGGGCGTTCCAGCGTCGAGGTCGCGCATCGTGTTCAGGTATTCGCGCAACTTGAGGCGCACCTCGTCTGGAAACTGGTGGACGACGTCCCCGGTTCTGGTATCGACGCTGCGATACACGATCTCGCGGGTGCGCGGATCGACGAGATTGCGGTTCTGGATGAAGGTGCGGAGCTGTTCTTCGCGCTGGCGCTGTTGCTGGGCCACATCCTGCTGGATGTCGACACGTACGGCGGGGCTATCGCCAATTGCACGTACGGCCTCAGTCCTGGGCAGTTCGGTTTCAACGGCACGAGTGCCGCTGGCATTGGGCTCCACGCGATTGGCCGCTGGTAACGACGCGGCGGCGGGAGCCAGTTTAATCCCGCCGATATCCATCCTGAGACCCTCCCCAGGT
>JAPLOV010000191.1 GCA_026400565.1 Hyphomicrobiales bacterium
GCCTGACGCCTCAGGAAGGCCGGAATCTCGAGTTGGTCATCCTCCGCCTGACGATGGGGCTGCGGACGGCCGTGCGCATCGAGCTGCCCTTCGGCAGCCCTTGCAGGCTGCGGCTGGACCGGACGACGCATGTATTCGGCATGGGCAGCGGATGGCGCAGGCCGAGGCGCTGCCTGCGCCGGCTTCTCCGCGATCTCGTGCTCGTCGCGGCGGCCAAAGCCGACCGAGGCCAGCCTCTGCATCAGCGACATGCGCTTCTGGTCGGCAGCATGGGCTGGCTGCGGCACCGGCGGGGCAGCGCGCGCAGCAAGCTGGTTCTGGGCGGGAACCGGCAGATCCTCGACACGCGGCAGGCGCACCGGGCGGATGCGCTCGGACTGCGGCGGGATGAAGCTATCCCGCTGGAGATCGGCCGCCTCGTCGATTCGGCGCTGTGCCGGCTCGGGCATCGGCAGGTCAGCCGCCATCACGACACGGGACGGTGCTGGCTCGATGCGCACGGTTTCGGCGATGATCGTCGGCTGGACTGGTGCCGGCTCGGCCTGCACCGGCGCTTCTTCGGCCAGCGGCGTGGCAACCGGCTGAGGTGCCGGCGTGCTGATCACAGAGGCCATCGGCCGGAAAGCCGGGGCGGCTGCGTTGGCCTGGGCCCTGAGACGGGCTTCGGCCTTGAGGCGCTCGGCCACTTCGGCGATGCGCTTGTCGATTGCCGAAACCTCGGGCTGCATCTGGATCGAGGCGGCATCGATGCCGGTCGCCACCACCGAGACGCGCATGACCCCTTCCATGCTTTCGTCGAAGGTCGCGCCGACAATGATGTTGGCTTCTTCGTCGACCTGCTCGCGGATGCGCGTGGCAGCCTCATCGACCTCGTAGAGCTTCATGTCCCGCCCGCCGGTGATCGAGATCAGCAGCCCGCGCGCACCGCGCATCGAGACCTCATCGAGCAGCGGATTGGAGATCGCGGCCTGGGCGGCGGTCTCGGCGCGCTTCTCGCCGGAGGCCTCGCCGGTGCCCATCATCGCCTTGCCCATGCCGCGCATCACGGCGCGCACGTCGGCGAAGTCGAGGTTGATCAGGCCTGGCTTCACCATCAGGTCGGTGATGCAGGCGACGCCGGAGTAGAGCACCTGGTCGGCCATGCCGAACGCGTCGGCGAAACCGGTGTTCTCGTTGGCGATGCGGAACAGGTTCTGGTTCGGGATAACGATCAGCGTGTCGACGGACTGCTGCAATTCCTGGATGCCCGCGTCAGCCATGCGCAGGCGGCGGGTGCCCTCGAACTGGAACGGCTTGGTCACGACGCCAACGGTGAGGATGCCGAGCTCGCGGGCTGCGCGGGCCACGACCGGGGCAGCGCCCGTGCCGGTGCCGCCGCCCATGCCGGCCGTGATGAACACCATGTGCGCGCCGGCCAGGTGATCGCGGATTTCGTCGATGACCTCCTCGGCGGCAGCCCGGCCGACTTCCGGCTGGGAGCCGGCTCCGAGCCCTTCGGTGACCTGAAGGCCCATCTGGATGATGCGCTGGGCGCTGCTCATTGCCAGAGCCTGCGCATCGGTGTTGGCAACCACGAAGTCGACACCCTGGAGGCCGGCCTGGATCATGTTGTTGACAGCATTGCCGCCGCCACCACCGACACCGAAGACGGTGATCCGGGGCTTCAGTTCCCGAATGTCCGGGGCTTGCAGGTTCATCGCCATGATCATGACCTCTCTCGTGTTTGTGGCGCCCGGCCAGCGCCTGTGTCTGTCTAGTGTCTGGGATCCCGCCGCCACGGTCCCCTGGTTCAGGTCCGATCCGCCACCGCGCGGATCAGGTCTTGGTCTGCATCAGGCCCGTCAGAAACTGTCCTTGAGCCAGCGCCCGACGCGGGAGAGGTAGCCTCCGTCCGTGCCTGTCGCGAGATAGCCGCCCGACGAGCGCGGCTCGAAATGTTCGATGTGTGCCATCTGCGGGTAGATCAGCAGTCCCACGGCACCGGAGAAGGGCGGACCCTTCGCGGCTTCCGGCAGACCCTTGATACCGAGCGGGCGGCCAATCCGGACCTGCCCGCCGAGCACCGAGCGCGCCAGTTCCGGCAGGCCGGTGAGCTGGCAGGCCCCGCCTGTCAGCACCACACGACGACCGGCCTGATCGGAAAAATGCGCCGCCTTAAGCCGGTCCCGCACCAGTTCGAGGATCTCCTCGATGCGCGGACGGATGATCTTGACGAGATGGGACTTGGGAATGTGACTCTGCTGGTCGCGATCCTCGTCATCGACCGACGGCACGGTGATGATGTCGCGTTCATCGGACGCGGTTGCCATCGTGCTGCCATACAAGGTCTTGAGGCGCTCGGCCGCAGCGACATTGGTGGACAGGCCGCGCGCCAGGTCCATGGTGATGTGATGGCCACCGACCGCAATGCCATCGGCATGCACCAGATGGCCTTGCGAGAACACGCCGATGCTGGTCGTGCCGCCGCCCATGTCGACGAGCACAACGCCCATCTCGGCTTCGTCGTCGACCAGTGCCGACAGGCCCGAGGCATAGGGCGTGGCCACCACGGCCTCGACCGCGAGATTGCAGCGCTCGACTGCGAGCATCAGGTTGCGCGCGGCTGAGCCTTCGCCGGTCACGACATGCATGTCGACCGACAGCGACCGGCCCATCAGGCCGCGCGGATCGGTGACGCCGGGCTGGCCGTCGAGCGCATAGCCCGTCGGCAACGCGTGCAGCACGGCGCGGCCGGGCCTGACGCTGTGCGAGGCGGCTGCGGCCAGCACGCGCTTGACATCCTGGTCAGCCACCGAGCCGATCCTGAGATCGACGCTGGCCGTGAAGCTCTGCGAACCCAGCCGCCCGCCAGTCTGGTTGACGATGACCGACTGGACCTCGACCTTGGCCATGCGCTCGGCTGCGTCCACCGCCTGGCGGATGCCGCGCTCGGCCAGTTCGAGGTCGACGACCGCCCCGCCCTTGAGGCCCATCGAGCGCGTGTGGCCAATGCCGATGACACGGGCCAGGTGGGTCCTGCCACGCAACTGGTCGCTGGCTTCTGTGGGCTGGAGTTCCGCGATGAGGCAGACGATCTTGCTGGTGCCGACATCGAGCACCGACATGATGGCGCTCTTGCGCGTCGACAGCGGCCTCAGCCGCGGGGTCAGGCCCTGGGAGAACAGGCTCATGCCTGGCCTCCCTTCGGCTTGGGCCGGTTCTTCAGCATCTCGGCGCGGGCAGCGGCCGCTTCCTCGGTCAGGCGCACCGTGACCCGGTCCGGCTGGCGCAGATCAACAGCGATGATGTCCTTGTCGAGCAGCTTCTGTTCGCGGGCCAGACGTTCGAGCCGGCGCACTGCCTTGTCGGCCTCGTCCTCGGGCAGGCGCACATCAAGCCCGTTGCTCATCTTCAGGGTCCAGCGCCGCTCGGACACCAGCGTGGCACCCCTGATCTGGCTGCGCAGTGAGCCGGCTTCCGCCAGCAGCACGACAAAGTCACGCGCACGCTTGTTGGCACCGGGCCCCACGACCAGCGGCAGATGGGCAAATCGCTCATCGCGCAGCTTGTCGATGACGGTGCCGTCGGATGCGATGATCGAGATTTCGCCATTGAGCTGCCACAGCGCAAAGGGCTCGCGCTCACGGATCTGGATGGTCAGTTCGCCCGGATAGAGCTTGCGGATCTGCGCTTCGCGGATCAGCGGCTGAGCTTCGAGCCTCTCGCGAGCCTCACGCACATCGAAAAAGGCCAGCGATTTTTTGGCGAAATCCCGGCTGCTTTCAGCACTTCGCCTTCGCCAAGCTCTGACAAACCGGAGATGGTGATCCGGTCCATGCCGAGGCCGAGCGTGCGGGCCAGCACATGGTGCGGCTCGCCGAACGTGGCACGGAAGCTCTCGGCATGGCCGCCGAGTACAAGGCCCGTGATGCCGACACCGGCCAGCAGCGTCAGCGAGAACAACGGAAACAGGCGGGGCGAAACCCGCTCGTGCAACGGCAAGGTCACGGAGGCGCGCGCACCGAACGGCCAGAAGCCGCGGCGGCCCGTCCGCTCGCCCACCAGCAGCGGAACCTCGATGTCTCCCGGGCGAACGCGCTGGGACCGCACTCCGAAGAGCGCTGTCGTCAACGATCGCAGGAGGCGTCCTCCACCATCCATCGCACCAACTCGCCAAACGATATGCCCGCGTGGGCGGCCAACTCTGGAACCAGGCTCGTCGCCGTCATTCCGGGTTGCGTATTCACTTCCAGCCAGATGAGGCGTTCGTTTGCCTCATCGTAGCGGAAGTCGGACCTGCTCACGCCGCGGCACCCAATTGCTTGATGCGCCGTTAACGCCCACTGTTGAACCTGTTGGTAAATTTTTGGTTTAAGGGGCGCTGGCAGGATGTGGATTGAGCCCCCCGGTGCATACTTCGCGTCGTAGTCGTAGAACTCACCGGTGGACGTTGTGATCTCGATCACGTCGAGCGCCCGGTCGCCCAGCACGGCGCAGGTCAGCTCCCGGCCCGGAATGAATTCTTCCGCCAGCATCCATTCGCCGCATGGCCAATCCTCGCGGGCGAGTTCCTGCGGCGGGTGGGTGCGGCCCAGCTTGACGATGACAATGCCGATCGATGAGCCGTCATCAATCGGTTTGATGACGTAGGGTGGTTGCCGGACGTGACGCTTTGCCGCTTCGAAACGGCTGACCACGACCCCGTCCGCCACCGCAACGCCGGCAGCGGCCACGACCGCCTTGGCGCGCGCCTTGTGCATGGCCAGCGCGGAGGCAAGCACGCCGGAATGCGTGTAGGGGATTTTCAGGATTTCCAGCATGCCCTGGATGCAGCCATCCTCGCCCCACGGCCCATGAAGGCAGTTCAGAGCCACGTCCGGCTTCAGCCTCGCCAGCACCTCGGCGATGTCGCGCTGGACATCGACGCGGGTGACCCGCAAGCCGACCGACTCGGCGGCATCGGCAATCTGGCGGCCGGAGTTCAGCGACACCTCGCGCTCCGCCGACCACCCGCCCATCAGAACTGCCACATGCTTGGACATGAGGATACCACTCTTCCCCGAAACCTCGGCCGGACCTTCGATCCGAATCTCGACACGACTGTGGAATGCCAAGCGTTAGGGAGTGGTTAACCTTGTCGCTCCGCGCCACCCGGTCCATCGTCCGTTCTGCCGGGCTGACAGAGCGGCGGCATGTTCTTCTTTCTCCGCAGAAGAACGGTGATGAGCGCGCGCTGAGACCACCAGATCGCGCCCCTTCCCCTTGCAAACGCATTAACGGACCCACAGGCCCATCACATGATCTTTCCATGCAACGGGAAGGACGGATACGAGGCTCCTTCTTCTGGCGTTTCTTGCAGTCGTTCTTGCAGTCGTTCTTGCACAGCCCGCGCTTGCCCAGACCCCGAACCACCTCAACGACAAGGCCATCTTCGAGCGCGGCTGGTCGGGGTGAGCTTCAACGAGGATCGCGCCAGCCTGTCCATGGTCTCGCCCAAGCAGCCCGGTCGATGGCAAGCTGGTCGAAACCGTGCGTTGAAGCAGGCTTGCCTCAGACCTCGCCAACCCGCTTGATTTCCCAATGCAGATCGACGCCGGAATGAGCCAGCACCCGGGCGCGCACGGTCTCGCCCAGCGTCTCGATGTCGGCTGCGGTCGCCTCACCGGTGTTGATCAGGAAGTTGCAGTGCATCTCGCTGACCTGCGCGCCGCCCACCCTCAGCCCCCGGCAACCGGCAGCGTCGATGAGCTTCCAGGCGGAATGGCCGGGCGGATTGCGGAAAGTGGAGCCACCGGTCTTTTCGCGGATCGGCTGCGCCGTTTCCCGGTGGTGCTGCACCGCCGCCATCCGGGCACGGATCACCTCGGCCGGTCCGGGCCGGCCACTGAACACCGCGCCGGTGAAGATCAGGCCGTCGGGCGGGTGTGACGTGCGGTAGTCGAAGGCAAGGTCGGCATTGGGGATCGTCACGATCCGGCCATCTCGCAGGACACCGCGCGCCTCGACCAGCACATCCTTCGTCTCGCCGCCATTGGCGCCGGCATTCATGGTGATGGCCCCGCCGATCGTGCCCGGAATGCCGAAATAGAACTCCAGCCCGCCAAGGCCGGCTTCCGCCGCAGCCTCGGCCACGCGCTTGTCGAGGGCAGCAGCGCCCGCCCGGACAAGACTGCCCTCGGCGGCAATCTGGCCGAACCCGCGCGGCGACAGCCGGATCACCACGCCGCGCACTCCGCCATCGCGCACGATCAGGTTCGAACCGACGCCGAGCGGATGGACGTCAATCCCCGCCGGCAAGGCCGCAAGGAACATCGCAAGGTCGGCCTCGTCAGCCGGCGTGAACAGGACTTCGGCCGGCCCGCCGACACGAAACCAGGTCAGCGGCCCGAGCGGCTGGTACGGCAACAGGCGCCCGCGCAGGTCGGGCATGAGCGAGGCAAGGCGGCCTGCAAGATCGGGAGTTGTCATGGCGTGCAGCTAGCGTGTCACCAGCGCCGGATCAACCGCAACAAGCACGGGCGGCCGGCAGATTGCGGCGCATAGCGCGCCGGAAAGCGACGAAAATCGGACATATCATTAAAATGCAACGCGTTCCCGAAACATGCTGGCATGACTTTGACGTCACCACGGTGTGCAATCTCCTTCTGTCTGATGTTTCCGGAGCCTTTGATGTCCCGCATCGTCACCTCGGCCAACAACCCGCTTCTCGCCAGCCAGTGGCATCTCGGCCAGATCTTCAAGGGTGATCCCAACCGCATCTGGTCGGAGTTCAGCGGTGCAGGTGTCAAGGTCGGCGTTTATGATGACGGCATCGACAAGAGCCACATGGATCTGCGCAACCGCTACGATTCCAGCCGCGAACTGGTCATCAACGGCCAGCGGCTTGATGCATCCACCGGCTCGGCCGTGCATGGCACGGCAGTCGCAGGCCTGATTGCGGCGGATGCCAACAATGGCGCGGGTGGGGTCGGCGTTGCCCACAGCGCGATGCTGACGGGCGTCAACATCTTCTCCGGCATCGGTGCCAGCAGCGGCTTCATCAATGCCATCCGCGGCATGAGCAGCTTCGATGTTACCAACAATTCCTGGGGCTGGTCGTCGCGCTATGCCGACAGCGCCCAACAGAGCGGATCGTTCGGCAACCTGTTCGCAGCTGCCGTCAAGAATGCGGCCGACACCGGACGTGGCGGGCTTGGCACGATCGTGGTCAACGCGGCTGGCAACGAAGGCGGCGAAGGCCGCGATGCCAACATGTCCAACTTCAATGCCATGCGCCAGACCATCACGGTCGGCGCCATCGGGCAGGATGGCGATGTCTCCGGCTACGCGACGCGCGGCGCATCCTTGCTGGTGTCCGGCCCGTCCAGTGGCGGCGGGGCAGGCATCGTCACCACCGATGTCAGTGGCTCGCGCGGCTATGCCAGCGGCGACTATACCTCCGGGTTCAGCGGCACCTCGGCTGCCAGCCCCATCGTCAGCGGCGTCGTAGCCGTCATGCTCAGCGCCAACAGCAAGCTTGGCTGGCGCGATGTGCAGGATATCCTGGCCATCACCGCCGACCACACCACGCCAGCCTCGCTGTCCGGGGGCGTTTCGGGTCGCATGCAATCTGGCTGGACGGTCAACAAGGCCGACAATGTCAATGGCGGCGGCCTGCACTACTCCAACGATGTCGGCTTTGGCCGTGTCGATGCGCTCGAAGCCGTGCGCTTTGCCGAAGTCTGGAGCCGCTTCGGCAATGCCCAGACCTCGGCCAACGAACAGGTGGCGACCGTCTCGGGCACGCTCAACCGCGCCATTGCCGATCTCAAGTCCACCGAGTTCACCGTCAACATCGCCCGGGCCATCGAGGTCGAGAGCGTCTCACTGACGCTGACACTCAGCCACGGCAACATCAACGATCTGCGCGTCGAGCTGATCTCGCCCGAAGGCACACGCTCGGTGGTGCTGAATGCAGCCCCCGGCAGCCAGTCGGTCAGTGGCTTCACATGGAGCTTTACCTCCGAAGCGCTGCGCGGCGAGCTGGCGTCGGGCAACTGGCTGGTCCGCATCACTGACACCCGGGCCGGTGCGACAGGCTCGGTGGCGTCCTATCGCTTCGATGTCTATGGCGATGCCATCTCGGCCAACGACGTCTATCACTACACCAGCGAATTCGGCAAAATGCTGGCGCTGGACACAGCCCGCGGAACCCTGCGGGACACCGATGGTGGGATCGACTGGATCAACGCCTCCGCCACCATCGACGCCACCATCATCAACCTCAATGCCGGCGCGCTCTCCACTATCCATGGCCGATCGCTGACCATCGCAGCAGGAACCGTGATCGAGAATGCCGTGACAGGTGACGGCAACGACATGCTGACCGGCAACGATGCCGCCAACACGCTGCTCGGCATGCGCGGCAACGACACGCTCGAAGGTCGGGGCGGCGCTGACCGCATCGAAGGCGGGGCCGGGATTGATACGGCAAGCTACCTCGGCTCCAACCTCGGGATCGACATCGACCTGACCCGGGCCACCCAGACAGGCGGGCATGCCCAGGGCGATGTGCTGGTCGGCATCGAGAACGTCACCGGCTCGGCCCATTCCGACCGGATCAGCGGCGATGGCAATGCCAACATGCTCGCCGGCGGCATCGGCAACGACACCATCGGCGGCGGGGCCGGCAACGACTATCTCAGCGGCGGCTCCGGTAACGACATCCTCACAGTCGGTTCAGGCAGCGACCGGCCAGTTATGCCGGCAGCACGCTGGGGGTCACGGTCGACCTGCAGACGGGGATGGGCACCGGAGGCGACGCCGCTGGCGATATCCTGAGCGGGATCGAGAACCTCATCGGCTCGAACCAGGCCGATGTGCTGCGCGGCAACAGTCTCGCCAACCGTCTGGAAGGTGGCCTGGGCAACGATGCCTTGTTCGGCTTTGACGGCCTCGACACGCTTCTCGGCGGCTCCGGCAACGACTCGCTCGATGGCGGGTTGGGCAACGACATCCTGTTTGGCGGCCTCGGCGATGACGTTCTCACTGGCGGGGCCGGCAATGACCGCTTCTGCTTCGATGTGAACAATGGCGGCAATGACCGCATCGTGGACTTCCAGGATGGCCGCGACATGATCGATCTGCGCGGCCTCGGCCTCAGCTTTGCCAGCCTCGCCATCACCAGCACCGGCCAGAGCTATGCGGTCTCGGGAGCCTTCGGCACTATCACCGTCTCCGGCGCCGAGCGCGGAATGCTCGGTGCAGCCGACTTCGTCTTCGCCTGAAGCTGCGTCAGCGCAGGGCGACTTCCGGCCAGACAGCGCCGGGAAACTGGCGCTGGAGGGCATCGCGGTCGAGATGCGGCGCCAGCAGCGTCCGGACCGCATGCGCAACCTGCTTGTATTCCTCTTCGCAGCCATTGGCGCGCCATGCCGGCATGTCGCTGCGGCTGACGAGCGCGCGGTAGCTTGCAGGATCTGAGCCGGCGGCGAGGCAGACCACATTGAACAGGCGCTGCAACGGCGTGCTGTGTGCTCCGCCATACTGCCGGCTGGCGATCGTCCGTGATTCCAGTGACGGCAATTCGTTGAAGTTCTTCACGCCGGTGTCGACCAGGTAGGAATAGACGATGCCGTTGATCAGCGCTGGCGCGTCCTGCCGGAACAGGGCGAGGATGGCAAAGGACGCCATCGTGTCGGCGGCATCCTCCTCGCGGCTGAACAGCGGAATGCCGAGGAACTCGATCAGGGCATGCGCGCCCTCGTGATAAAGGACATCGGCGAACTGGCCGCGGATGGCGTCCTCCTCGCTGACCCAGTCCGGCCGGCGGTCACTTCTGGCATTGTCGACAGCGTTCTGGAGATACTCGTAGCAGACCGTGACAGCGCCTTCGTAATACCAGGCCCCGCCCCGCCCCGAACAGCTCCGCGTCCTGATCACAAGTGGCCGCTTCAGCCGGAACGAGGCAAAGAAGCGGCGCGCGCCCTCGAAGGTGGGGTCACCCAGAACGCGCGCATGGATGGCCTGATGCGCCGGGTTGGTTGGTGGCTCATGGATCAGCGTGACCTCCGCCGGCACGGGATTGCGCGCCGGCTCGGCGGCGCGCGCCGGGGTCAGCGGCAAGGCCAGGGCAAGCATCAGTGCGAACGCCCTGACGAACGCAGCCCGCCATTCCCGTCCGTTGCTGGTTGATTCCACCATACCCATCACCTGCGTCTTGCCTCTCATGCCTTACGCAGGCCATGGCACGCCGGTTTGACGCCGTCATGTCGCAGGCATGGCACAATGCCCGGCAGTGGGTCTCAGCCGCTCAGCTTGTCAAGCTCGCCCGGTAGCGCATAGGCCCATTGCGTGATGTCACCGGCGCCGAGGCAGACCACATAATCGCCCTCCCCGGCGAGCCCGGCCACCAGCCTGGCCAGCGCGTGCTTGCTGTCGAGCGCCTGGACGTTGCGGTGGCCACTGGCCTTGATGCCGGCGACCAGATCATCGCGCGAAGCCCCATCGATGGGTTGCTCGCCGGCCGCATAGACCGGCGCGACGATGACCGCATCGGCATCGTTGAAGCACGTGCAGAAGTCCGCGAACAGTGAGTGCAGTCGTGTGTAGCGATGGGGCTGCACCACAGCGATCACCTGCCTGGTGGTCGAGGCCCGCGCCGCCTTGAGCACGGCCGCGATCTCGACAGGATGATGGCCGTAATCGTCGAAGATCTGCGCGCCGTTCCACTCCCCGGTCCGGGTGAAGCGGCGCTTGACCCCGCCAAAACCGCCCAGAGCCTCGCGGATCTTGTCGGGCGTCACGCCAAGCTCATAGGCCACCGCAATGGCCGCCGTCGCGTTGAGCGCATTGTGATGGCCTGGCATGGGCAGCACCAGGTCGGCAATCTCGATTTCGCTGCCGCGCTTGCGGTCGCGGATCAGGACGGAAAAGCGGCATTTGCCGCCGGTCAGATCGACATTGATCAGACGCACATCGGCCTGCGGATTCTCGCCATAGGTGATGACGCGCCGGTCCTCGATCTGGCCAACGAGTGTCTGCACGATGGGATGGTCGATGCACATCACGGCAAAGCCATAGAAAGGCAGGTTCTCGACGAACGAGCGGAAGGCCGCCTTGATCGCATCGAAGGTCTTGAAATGATCGAGATGCTCGGGGTCGATGTTGGTGATGATCGCCACATCCGCCGGCAACTTGAGGAAGGTGCCGTCGCTCTCGTCGGCCTCGACCACCATCCAGGCCCCGTCGCCCATGCGGGCATTGGTGCCGTAGGCATTGATGATGCCGCCATTGATCACTGTCGGATCGAGCCCGCCCTTGTCGAGCAGGGTCGCCACCAGCGAGGTTGTCGTGGTCTTGCCGTGGGTGCCTGCCACGGCCACGCATGACTTAAGTCGCATCAGTTCGGCCAGCATCTGCGAGCGGTGCACGACCGGCAGGCGCTTCTCGCGCGCCCTCGCCAGTTCCGGATTGTCGCGCCGGATCGCTGTCGAGACCACGACCACCTCGGCCTGCGCGATGTTCTCGGCGGAATGACCGATGAACGTCCTGATGCCTTTGTCCGCCAACCGCTTGACGTTGTGGTTGTCCGAAGCATCCGAACCCTGCACCGTATAGCCCAGATTGTGCAGCACCTCGGCGATGCCGGACATGCCGATCCCGCCAATGCCGATGAAGTGGATGGGTCCGGTCTGGGGTGGCATCTTCATCGGAACGGTCCTTGAGGCAGGTCGCGGTGGCAGGCGGAAGGCGAAGGCGGACGCAAGGCGGCAATCCGGCACATGTTGGCTGAGCGCTATCCTGCGCTGCGCGGGAAAGGTCAATCGCAGCTGTACCAGCCGGTCGGGTATGCACCTGGCCGTGACGGCGTCTCACTCGTTGCGCGCGACCATCATCACCAGATCGGCCAGCCGCTCCGCCGCGTCGGGCAAGCCCGCAGTCCGGGCGGCAGCGGCCTGCGCGGTCAGCCGGTCAGGCTCGGCCAGGACAAGGCTCAGCTCCGAGGCAAGACGATTGGGCGTGAAATCGGGCTGTGCGATGACGGTCGCGGCACCGATCGCGCCCAGCGTGCGGGCATTGGCCATCTGGTCCTGATCGAGTGCACCGGGCAGCGGCACCAGAATGGACGGGCGGCCGATCACGCCCAGTTCGGCCACGGTCGACGCGCCCGAGCGCGCGATCACCAGTTGGGCGGCGGCCATCTGCTCGGGCAGGTTGTCGAAGAAATGCGAGACCTCGTGCCGCACGCCAAGGCGCTGATACACCGATGTCACCCGGTTTTGATCCTCGACGCGGGCCTGCTGCACGATGGTGATGCGGGCCAACTCCTCGGGCATGAGTTGCTGAACGGCGGTGGGCACGACATCGGCCATGACGCGCGCGCCCTGGCTGCCGCCAAACACCAGCACACGCAGATGCCCCCCGGGTTCCAGAGGTCTGAACGGCGCATTGGCCGCATAGGTCACCGCCGTGCGGACAGGATTGCCGACATGATGGCACTTGGCCAGCATGCCATCGCCCAGCCCGCCGACCTCTGCAAAGCCCGTGGCAATGCAGTCGACACGGCCAGACAAAAAGCGGTTGGCCCGGCCAATCACCGCATTCTGCTCATGCACGATGGTGGCATATTTCGCGAGACTCGCCGCCAGCAGCGGCGGCACCGTCGGATAGCCGCCAAAGCCGACCACCACGTCGGGGGCGAGATCCCTCAGCACCTTGCGAGCCGCCAGCACTCCGCGCACGATGGCAAAACCGGCCTTTATCTTGTCGCCAAGGGAGCGGCCTGAGGGGGTCGCCGCCGGCACCGCGTGGATCGCCTCGGCCGGAAATCCGCCGGTGAACTCGATGGCGCGCAGGTCCGTGACCAGTGACACCATCACCCCGCGCCGTTGCAGCACATGGCTCAGCGCCTCGGCCGGAAACAGATGCCCGCCCGTGCCGCCTGCGGCCAGGACGACGCTGAGACGCTGTTCGTCCGGCTCCTGCACGTCCTGGTCAGTCGCGGCATCAGCCATGGCGCGGATGTCCTGTGAATTGCTCCATCTCCTCGGCGCGCGGGCGCTTTCTGGACAGGGCGATCAGAAAGCCCATGCCCAGCGCCAGCGACCACAAGGATGAGCCGCCATAGGAAATGAACGGAAGCGTCATGCCCTTGGCCGGCATGAGATGCACGTTGACGAGCATGTTGATGCAGGCCTGCACGCCGAACAGCATGGCAAGGCCGGTGACGGCGAAGCGGCGGAACGGATCTTCCGATGCCAGCGCCACCCACAGCGCGCGCAGCACGATGGTGGCGAAAATGCCGATCAGCACGAGGCAGGCCACGACGCCGAACTCCTCCGCCGTCACGGCAAAGATGAAGTCGGTGTGGGCATCGGGCAGGATACGCTTGACCGAGCCCTCGCCCGGACCCTTGCCGAGCAGCCCCCCCGCCGCAAAGCTCTCCAGCGCGGTGTCAACCTGGAAGCTGTCGCCAGAGCTCTTGTCCATGAACCGCTCGATCCGCTCGCGCACATGCGGCACGAACTCGTAGGCGGCGGCGATGCCCACCAGCCCTATCCCGCCAAGGCCCATCACCCAGAACCAGTGCAGGCCGGCGATGAAGAACAGCCCGCCCCAGACCAGTGTCACCAGCATGGTCTGGCCGAAATCTGGCTGGAGGATCAACGGAACCACCGTGATCGGCAGGAGCAGCATGGCCAGCAGGGTGCCCGGCACATCGGCGCGCTTCGAGCCTTCCGAGAAGGCCCAGGCCACCAGCACCACAAAGGCCGGCTTGAGGAACTCGGAGGGCTGCAGCGTCATCGGCCCGAGCGAGAGCCAGCGCCGGGCGCCCTTGACCTCGGCCCCGATGAACAGGCAGGCAATCACGCCGGCCAGGGCCCCAATGAATGTGACCAGCGCCAGACGCCGCACCCAGCGAGGGGACAGGAACGACACGAACAGCAGGATGCCAACCGCCGGCACCAGGAAAATCGCCTGACGGTTGACGAAATGGAAGGTCGCGAGGCCAAGCCGCTCGGCGACGGGCGGACCGCCCGCCATCAGCGCCACGACGCCGATCACCATCAGCCCGAACACGCAGAACAGCAGCGAGCGGTCCACCGTCCACCACCATTTGCCCAGGAGCGTCGGCTCGGCGCGCGATGACATGCTTGAGACTCCACAGGCCGGCAAGAACGGCAAACGGTAACGGGTATGCAAGACCAGGGCAGGCGCGGCGCCGCCCATCGGCTGCGCTGGCCGGTAACGCCCTCTTCACCATGTGCGCCACTGGTTAAGGGACCGTTGATGCCGCTCCTGCCGGGGTCATCCTCCCGGCGGCCCGAAAGGCCGGGAAGGGAACCCATGAGCGGTGCCCGGGACTGGATCCCCTTCCCCTCCGCTGCGCTCCGGCCGGGGCTGACACCAAAGAGTGACGCAAGCGCCTGTGGACCGGCGCGAGGCCTCTGTTGCGAGGCCTCTTGCCGTGGCAATGCTTCTGACATAAACATATCTTTATATGTTATGAGGTGCCTTGCTCCATGGTCGCTCCCGGTCGCCAATCCCTGCCTGCCCTTCTGGCTGGCCTTCGGGCCGCAGGCGAGGAAACGCGCCTGCGCATCCTGGCCCTTCTGGCGCGCGGCGAATTGTCGGTCTCCGACATGACCGACATTCTCGGCCAGTCGCAGCCCCGCATCTCGCGGCATCTCAAGCTGATGGCCGAGGCAGGGTTGATCGAGCGCCATCGCGAGGGTGCCTGGGCCTTTTTCCGCCTGGCACAGGGCACATCCGGCGCGCTGGCCCGCGCACTGGCCGAAACCATCAGCGGCGATGACGGCACGGTTGCTGCCGATCAGGAACGACTTTCTGCCGTCCGTGCCCAGCGCTCGCAGGCTGCGCAGGCCTATTTCACCCGTGTCGCCCGCGACTGGGACAGGGTGCGCTCGCTGCATGCACCGGACGAGGCGGTGGAAGCCGCAGTGGCCGAGGTCATCGGGGCCGGGCCGATCGGTTCGCTGCTTGATTTGGGCACCGGCACGGGCCGGATGCTGCAACTCTTCGGCCCACGGGCCAGCCGGGCGGTCGGTGTCGATGCCAGCCATGCCATGCTCGCCGTGGCGCGCGCCAACCTCGAACGCGCCGGCCTCGCACGCGCCGAACTGAGGCAAGGCGATATCCATGCCCTGCCTTTCGGGCGCAATGCCTTCGACATCGTGCTTGTGCATCAGGTGCTGCACTTCCTTGACGACCCGGCGAGGGCCCTGCGCGAGGCTTCAGCAGCGCTGGCACCGGGCGGGCGCATGATTGTCATCGACTTCGCGGCGCATGATCTCGAATTCCTGCGCACGGACCATGCCCATCGCCGCCTCGGCTTCACCTCGGAGCAGATGGCCGAGTGGTTCACCGAAGCTGGCCTTGCCGTGCAGCCGGCACGCACGGTCGGACACGGCTCCGGCGATGCCGCCAAGCTCACCGTCACGCTCTGGATTGCGGCCGACGCGCGCCAGCGCGGCGACTTTCCGCTTCGGCCCAACACCCAGCTAGAGGTTGCCTGACATGGCCCTGTCCTATCGCCCCAGCCGCCATTCCGCACGCCGGCCGCAGGTCTCGTTCGAGTTCTTTCCACCCAAGAACGCCGAGATGGAAACGGCGCTCTGGGAAGCCGTGCACCGGCTCGAAACGCTCCGCCCGAGCTTCGTCTCGGTGACCTATGGCGCCGGAGGCTCGACCCGCGAGCGCACCCACGCCACCGTCAAGCGCATGGTCGAGGAAACCGGGCTTCGTCCTGCTGCCCATCTCACGTGCGTGTCCGCCTCACGAGCAGAGGTCAACGAGGTCATCCAGTCTTACTGGGATGCCGGCGTGCGCCACATCGTGGCCTTGCGTGGCGATCCGGCGGGCGGGCTCGGCACGGCTTACGTGCCCCATCCCGACGGCTATCACCAGACCTCGGACCTGGTGGCGGGCATCAAGGCCATCGGCGATTTCCAGATCACCGTGTCGGCCTATCCGGAGAAGCACCCCGAGGCCGCCTCGCTGGAGGCGGACATTGACGCGCTGCAGATGAAGGTCGATTCCGGCGCGACCCGCGCCATCACCCAGTTCTTCTTCGACAACGACCTGTATTTCCGCTCCCTCGACAAGGTCCGGGCGCGCGGTATCACCATCCCGATCCTGCCCGGCATCGTGCCGGTGCAGAACTTCAAACAGACCGCCAATTTCGCGCGCAAGACCGGCGCGAGCGTGCCGCAATGGCTGGCCGACCGTTTCGAGGGCCTCGACGATGACGTGGCCACCCGCCGCCTCGTCGCAGCCGCCGTCTGCGCCGAGCAGGTGCTCGACCTGATCGATCGCGCTGCCGTGGCCGTGGCGGCAGAGTGATCGAACAGCGTTAGAACCAAGAAGGTTGCCATGCCCACCTCCCCTTTCCCCTCCGTTGACGGCCCGGCCATCGGCAAGGCACTGCGCCAGGCCGCGTCCGAGCGCATCCTCATCATCGACGGGGCGATGGGCACCGAGATCCAGAACCTGAAGCTGTCCGAAGAGGATTTCCGCGGCGAGCGGTTCAAGGGCTGGAACCACGACCTCAAGGGCAACAACGACCTTCTGGTGCTGACCCAGCCCGATGCGATCCGCCAGATCCACCTCGATTACTTCCTGGCCGGCTCGGACATCGTCGAGACCAACACCTTCTCCTCGACCGCCATCGCCCAGGCCGATTATGGCATGGAGGCGCTGGCCTATGAGTTGAACGTCGAGTCCGCCCGGCTGGCGCGTGAGGCCGCTATCCTTGCCGAAAAGCGGGATGGCCGCCCCCGCTATGTCGCCGGCGCCATCGGGCCGACCAACCGCACGCTGTCGATTTCGCCGGATGTCAACAACCCCGGCTACCGCGCCGTGACCTTCGACCAGGTCCGCGACAGCTACGCCGATCAGGTGCGCGGGCTGATCGACGGCGGCTCGCAGGTGATCCTGATCGAGACAATCTTCGACACGCTCAATGCCAAGGCCGCCATCGTGGCAGTGGAGAATGTCTTCCGCGAGAAGGGCCTGCGCCTGCCTGTGATGATCTCCGGCACCATCACCGACCTGTCAGGCCGTACCCTCTCGGGGCAGACCACGGAAGCCTTCTGGGCCTCGGTGAGACATGCCGACCCGCTCACAATCGGGCTCAACTGCGCCCTCGGTGCACGCGAAATGCGGGCCCATATCGCGGACCTGAGCCGCGTCGCCGGCACGCTGGTCTGTGCCTATCCCAATGCCGGCCTGCCCAACGAGTTCGGCCTTTACGACGAACGCCCGGAGGCCACCGCCCACATGCTGGCGGAGTTCGCCGATGCTGGCCTCGTCAACATGGTCGGCGGCTGTTGCGGCACCACGCCGGCACACATCCGCGCCATTGCCGAGGCGATGAAGGGCAAGGCCCCGCGCGTGCCGCCCCAGCCAAGGACCATGCTGCGGCTGGCCGGGCTGGAGCCTTTCAACCTCAACGAGACCATCCGCTTCGTGAACGTCGGCGAGCGCACCAATGTCACGGGCTCGGCCAGGTTCCGCAAGCTGATCAAGGATGGCGACTTTTCCGCCGCCCTCGATGTGGCGCGCGACCAGGTGGCCAACGGCGCCCAGGTGATCGACGTCAACATGGACGAGGGCCTGCTCGATTCCGAGAAAGCCATGGTCGAGTTCCTCAACCTGATCGCCAGCGAGCCGGACATCAGCCGCGTGCCAATCATGGTCGACTCGTCCAAGTTCCATGTGATCGAGGCCGGCCTCAAGACCATCCAGGGCAAGCCGGTGGTCAACTCGATCTCGATGAAGGAAGGCATTCCCGCCTTCATCGAACAGGCCCGCATCTGCCGGCTCTATGGCGCGGCGGTGGTGGTGATGGCCTTCGACGAGCAGGGCCAGGCAGACAGCTACGAGCGCAAGGTCGAGATCTGCACCCGCGCCTACGACATCCTCGTCAACCAGGTCAGCTTCCCGCCCGCGGACATCATCTTCGATCCGAACATTTTTGCGGTTGCCACCGGCATCGAGGAACACGACGACTACGGCAACGCCTTCATCGAGGCGACGCGGACGATCCGCGAAACCTTGCCCCACGCGCACATCTCCGGCGGCGTCTCGAACCTCTCTTTCTCGTTCCGCGGCAACGAGCCGGTGCGCGAGGCGATGCACTCGGTGTTCCTGTATCACTGCATCACCGCCGGCATGGACATGGGCATCGTCAACGCCGGCCAGCTCGGGGTCTACGAGAACCTCGACCCGGAACTGCGCGAGTTGTGCGAGGATGTGGTGCTCAACCGCCGCTCCGACGCCACCGAGCGCCTGCTCGATGCGGCAGCCCGCTTCAAGGGCGATGGCTCCCAGTCGGTCAACCTCAAGGACATGGCCTGGCGCGACGCCCCCGTTGAGAAGCGGCTGGAACACGCGCTCGTCAATGGCATCACCGAATTCATCAATGTCGACACCGAGGAAGCCCGCGCCAAGGCGGAGCGTCCGCTGCACGGCATCGAAGGGCCGCTGATGGCCGGCATGAACGTCGTCGGAGATCTGTTCGGCGCCGGCAAGATGTTCCTGCCGCAGGTGGTGAAGTCCGCCCGCGTGATGAAGCAGGCCGTGGCCTACCTGATGCCCTACATGGAAGAGGAGAAGGCCCGCTCCGGTCTCAGCCAGTCGAGCGCCGCTGGCAAGGTGCTGATGGCGACGGTCAAGGGCGACGTCCACGACATCGGCAAGAACATCGTCGGCGTCGTGCTCCAGTGCAACAACTACGAGGTCATCGACCTTGGCGTGATGGTGCCAGCGGCCAAGATCCTCGAGGTCGCCCGCCGCGAGAAGGTCGACATCATCGGCCTTACGGGCCTGATCACGCCCTCGCTCGACGAGATGGTCCATGTTGCGGCCGAGATGGAGCGCGAGGGCTTCGACATCCCGCTGCTGATCGGCGGGGCCACCACCAGCCGCGTGCACACCGCCGTCAAGATCCACCCCGCCTATGATCGCGGGCAGGCGGTCTATGTCACCGATGCCAGCCGCGCGGTCGGTGTCGTCTCGACCTTGCTGTCAAACGACAACAAGGCAGGCTACATCGCGACCTTGCAGGCCGAGTATGCCAGGGTCGCCGATGCCCATCGCCGGTCAGAGGCCGACAAGCAGCGCCTGGCATTGGCCAAGGCCCGTGCCAATGCCCAGAAGATTGACTGGGCTGGCTATGTCCCGCCCCGCCCGACCTTCCTCGGCACGCGCACCTTCCGCACCTATGATCTTGCCGATCTCGTTCCCCTGATCGACTGGACCCCGTTCTTCCAGACATGGGAGCTGAAGGGCCGCTATCCGGCGATCCTCAGCGACGAAAAGCAGGGCGCCGCAGCGCGTGCCCTGTGGGACGACGCGCAGGCCATGCTGAAGCGGATCGTCGAGGAGCGCTGGTTCAACCCCAAGGCCGTGATCGGTTTCTGGCCGGCCAACAGCGTTGGCGACGATATCCGTCTGTTCACCGGCGAGAGCCGGGCTGAGGAGCGCGCGACCTTCTTCGGCCTGCGCCAGCAGCTCGCGAAGCGCGATGGCCGCCCCAATGTCTGCCTCAGCGATTTCGTCGCGCCGGTCACAAGCGGCAAGCCGGACTATGTCGGCGCCTTCGTCGTCACCGCAGGGCCGGAGGAGGAGCGCATTGCCGACCGCTTCGCGCGCGACAATGACGACTACCGCTCGATCATGGTCAAGGCCCTCGCCGACCGTATCGCCGAGGCGTTCGCCGAGCGCATGCATCAGCGTGTCCGGAAAGAATTCTGGGCCTATGCGCCGGATGAGACCGTCTCGAACGGGGAACTCATCCTCGAACAATACCAGGGCATCCGCCCTGCTCCGGGCTATCCCGCCCAGCCGGACCACACCGAGAAGGCGACCCTGTTCAGCCTGCTCAATGCCGAGAAGGCGGCTGGCGTAAAGCTCACCGAAAGCTATGCGATGTGGCCAGGTTCGTCGGTCTCGGGGCTCTATCTGTCCCATCCCGACGCCTACTATTTCGGCGTTGCCAAGGTCGAGCGCGACCAGGTCGAGGATTACGCGGCGCGCAAGGACATGAGCCTGATCGAGGTGGAGCGCTGGCTGGCCCCGATCCTCAACTACGATCCGCTCGCCTACAGGGTCGCGGCAGCGGAGTGAGGCTGGCCACCCCTGACCCACGGACATGCGAAGGGCCATGATCTGGGCATGAACAGGATCGTCCTGATCATGAAGGGACAGATCCCACCCGAAGGCCTATGGCGCGGTTCGCGGGCGCACGATCACCGGATCGGCATTGAACAAGGCGCGGTGCTGGAATGTCGTCTGCAAGCCACTTGACCAGGTCGCGATGATTTCTGAATGCAGCTGGACGCTCTTGACCTTGCGGATGGCCGCGAAGGTGAGCCCGATGAAGCCGTACGGCAACAGGCCTTCCAACAAGGCATCACGCCACGCATCGACCGACGTGGCGGCACATATGCGCGCGCAAAGAGCCACGGTGTAGCGGGTACGGGAGCCCGGACGGCATCAGCGGTGTGACATGGGGCCTGATATCACGAGGAAAGATGATTCTGCCGAACAGGGCACCGAAGAGGGCCCTGACCTTCCGGTTCACATCGCGTTCCTCATCATATCCACATAAAATATACGGTAAATTGCTGACAATCTAAAAATGGCTCCATCTGACCGATAGTCGTGCCGGGCTCCCATGCCCCCCAGGAAAGGCCTTCTGGCGGGACCACCAGCCCATCCCGGCCGCGCGCGCCGCACCATGACCGGACCAGCGCCGCCCAGAACCTGCGCCTACTCCCGCCTCAAAGCCTCGATAGGATCGAGGCTGGCCGCGCGGCTGGCCGGATAAAAGCCGAAAAACACGCCGACGAGCCCCGACACCCCGACCGCGATCAGGATCGAGTCCGGCGAGACCAGCATCGGCCAGCCCGCTGTCCGGGCAATGGTCAAGGCAATGCCGAGCCCGAGCGCCACGCCGAGCGCGCCGCCCAGCGAGGCCAGCGTGGTGGCCTCGATCAGGAACTGTGTGAGGATGTCGCGCGGCCTCGCCCCCACCGCCAGCCTCAGCCCGATCTCGCGCGTCCGCTCTGCCGCCGACCAGCAGCGACACGGCCGCCACCGCCGCCAGCAGGAAGGACAGCGTTCGGGCGCTGGCCGTGGCCGTGTTGGCCACGTCGGTCAGGTTGCGGATAGCGAAATCGTCCTCCGCCTCTTCGCCCAGCCTGTGGCGCTGGCGCAGCAGCGCGCGCGTCTCCTCGATGCCGTTGGCCATGGCATCCTCGCGCTCGAATTTGACGAAGATCGAGGCCACCGACCGGTCCCGCGCGTAATTGCGGCCCATGATGCGGCGTCGCCCGGTCTCCAGCGGCACGAAGATGATGTCGTCCTGATCCTGCCCGAAGGCGGACTGCCCCTTGGGCCCGGCCACGCCGATCACGCGGAACGGCGTGTTGCGCACGCGCACGACCTGGTCGAGCGGGCTCTCGCTGCCGAACAGGGTGGTCGCCACGGTCTGGCCGAGAATGGCCACGATCTCGCCACGCCTGAGCTCATCCGGATCGAACATCCGGCCCGATGCCACGTCCCACTCGCGGGCGGCGAAGAAATCATTGTCGATGGCCTGGATAGCCGTCGACCAGTTGGTACCCTCGAAGATCACCTGCGCCTGCGAGCGGATGAACGGCGCGGACGCCACCACCCCGTCAACCTCGCGGATGATGGCGCGCGCATCCTCGTCGGTCAGGCTGGAGGACGCGCCGGCCCCCAGCCGAACCCCGCCAACCTGGACGTTGCCGGCCGTGATCACCACAAGATTGGCGCCAAGGCTCCGGATCTGGTCATTGACCCGCGCCCGCGCGCCCGAGCCGATGGCGACCATGGCGATCACCGCCGCAACCCCGATGATGATGCCGAGCATGGTCAGCATGCTCCGCATCGCATTCGCCGCAATGGCATGGAGCGCCGACCGGAGGGCTTCGGCAAAACTCATGGCAGCGCGGCCTCCTCAGGCGCGGTATCGGCTGCAGCATCGGCCTCCGTCCCCGCATCGGCCGCAACGGGCACCTGCCGCATGTCCCCGACGATCAGGCCATCGCGGAAGCGCACCACCCGCGCTGCATGCCGAGCCACCTCCGGATCGTGCGTCACCAGCACCACTGTCATGCCATCGCGGTTGAGCCGCTGGAACAGCGCGAGAATGTCGCGAGCCGTGCGCGAATCCAGAGCGCCCGTCGGCTCGTCAGCCAGCAGCAGGCGCGGATCGTTGACCAGCGCGCGGGCAATGGCGACACGCTGCTGCTGCCCGCCCGACAGCTGCATCGGCCGGTGATGCGTGCGGTCCGCCAGCCCCACCCGAGCGAGAGCCTCCAGCGCGCGCTTGCGCCGGCTGCGCGCGTCGACGCCGGCATAGAGCATCGGCAGTTCTGCGTTGGTCACCGCATCGGCGCGGGGCAGCAGGTTGAATTGCTGGAACACGAAGCCGATCTTGCGGTTGCGCAGCGCCGCCAGCGCGTTGGCATCCAGCCCGGCGGTCGCCGTGCCATCGAGTGAGAGCGAGCCCTCGGTCGGCCTGTCGAGGCAGCCGATCAGGTTCATCAGCGTGGACTTGCCGGAGCCTGACGGGCCCATCACCGCCACCATGTCGCCGGCCTCGATGTCGAGATCGACATGATCGAGTGCCACCACCCGCCCGGAGTCAAGGTGGTAGATGCGGGTCAGGCTGCGGGCTTCGATCAGGGCCATGGCCGCGGCCTAGAACAGCCGCGGCGGCCGGGGCCGTCCAGCCGCAGGGGCCTGTGCTGCCCGCAGTGGCCCACCACCGGTGATGACCGCAAGACCGGGCTGCAGATCGCCGCCAACGATCTCCGTCACCGCGCCGTCGCTGACGCCGAGGCGCACATCGATGCCGCGCGGCTGGCCATCCTCGCCGATCACATGCAGCCGGCCCGGCACCGTGTCGCGTGTTGTCCTCTGGCGCGCCTGGGCCTGCATGGCCTGTGTCATGACCTCGAAACGGGCCCTGCGCTCCGGATCGAGGGCCTCCGCCAGCTTCCGGCTGGTGTCGCGCCGGGCCATCTGGGCATTGCGGCGGATCTCCTCGGGGCTGGCGCCCTGCCGCTCGGCCCTCAGCCGCTCGCGCGAGGCTTCAAGGATGCCATCGATGACCGCGAGTTGCTCGGGTGTCGGCCGGACCTCGCTGATCAGCCGTTCGCGGAAGACCTGCGCCGCCCGGTTGCCGCCGCCGGCTGGCCCCTGGCTGAACGGGGCCGCCTCATCGGCCACCGGCAGCAAGCCACCCGACACCAGCGCCACCTCGCTGACCGGCTTGAAGCGCAGCGCGGCATTGGGCACGCGCAGGGCATTGGGGCGCTCGTCCGTGATGATCTGGAGATTGGCCGTCATGCCCGGCAGCAGCGCCATGTCCTCGTTGGCGACCGTGATCACGCCCGTGTAGGTGACGACGTTCTGCACAGTCTGCGCACCCAGTCTGACCAGACGCACCGCTCCTTGGAAACTGCGGTTGGGATAGGCGTTGACCGTGAAGCTGACGGCCTGCCCGGCCTTGATCCGGCCCACATCGGCCTCGTCGACGTTGGCATAGATCTCGATCTGCCGCAGATCCTGCGCGATGGTGAACAGCGTCGGTGCCGACAGGGAGGCCGCCACCGTCTGGCCGAGTTCGATCTGCCGCTGCACCACCACCCCGTCCACCGGCGAGCGGATATCGGTGTTGGACAGGTCGATCTCGATGTCCCTCAGCCTGGCGCGGCGCTGCATCAGCACAGCGTCGGCGGCCAGCACCTGCGCTTCGGCCAGCGCGACATCGGCTTCGAGACCCACGATCTCGGCGCGGGCGGATGCGGCCTGCGCGTCCACGGAGGCGAGCTGCGCGGTCTGCACGTCAACCTGAGTGCGCGCCGCATCGAACACGGCCCGCGAGCCGGAACCGGAACGGAACAGGTCGCTCTGGCGCTCCAGCGCGCGGCGGTTTTCGGCCAGCGTGGCCACCGCGCGCTCGCGCTGGGCGGCAATGTCGCGGGCGGTCGAGTCGGCCCGCAGCCGCGTGGCCCGCGCCCGCTCGAGCTGCGCCTTCTTGACCCCGACATCGGCCTGCGCACCGGCAACCTCGGCGGCGGCAGCCTCGCGCCGGTCCCTGATCTGATCGGAGAACAGCCGTGCGACCACCTGACCGGCTTTGACCTGGCTGTTGAAATCCACGAGAATTTCGACGATCAGCCCGGACAATTGCGAGCCCACGAGCACGGTCGACACAGGCGTCAGCGTGCCTGTCGCCCTGACGGAGGCGGTGATCTGACCCCGGTCGAGGCTGGCGAATCGGTAGGGCGGATCATCGTTCGACTGCCGCGAGACCGAATAGGCATAGCCGCCCGCCGCCATCAGGCCGAGCAGCAGGGCGACCGGCCAGAGGCGGCGACCAGGCCCGAACCCGAATTTCATCTGAACCCCGATTGCACAGGCACCATCCCCTTCAGCCCCGATCATACCATTGTTAGAGGCCGGCGGAAGGCTACCGCACATGACAGTTTGGCAATGTTCGGCGAGGCAGCCCCCGGGCTTCAGCCGATCGCGGGCCGGTCGGCTGCGATCTGGGCGATCAGGTCGCGCAGCGTCGTGAGGGTCGAGGCATCGGCCACGCCGTCCACGCGCGCAGGCCGCCAGTGCCGCTGGAAGGCCGCGACCACGGCTTCGGTGCGCTCGCAGAACATGCCGCTGACCGGCACGCCATATCCCATCATGGCGAACATCGCCTGCAGCGCCTCGACTGGCGGGCCGCTTTCGCCGCGGCTGAAGAAGCGCCCGTCGCGGATCGGCGCGGGCTCGATCCACAGGCCGACCCCGCCCTCGGCCAGATGCCGCCACGGAAACACCTCGCCCGGATCGATCTTGCGGCCCGGCGCCACATCCGAATGGGCCAGCACGCGTTCCGGCGGGATGCTCCAGCGCCCGCAGATGTCGCGGCACAGCGCCATGACCGCCGCGATCTGAACATCGCGATAGGCTGGCATGCCGCCTGGATGGCCGGGGTTGGCGATCTCGATGCCGATCGAGGCCGAGTTGATGTCGGTCTCGCCATGCCAGGTGGAAACTCCGGCATGCCAGGCCCGGCGCGCCTCTGGCACCAGTTGCAGCACATGGCCATTCTCGAACACGAAGTAGTGGCAGGACACGCCCGACACCGGATTGCACAGCCATTGCAGTGCCTGCCCGGCCTCAGGCATGCCGGTGTAGTGCATGATGAGCATGTCCGGCCGCCGTCCCTCGCTGCCGTCAGGGGCCTTGCGTGGGCCATGGTTGGGCGACGCGAAGATCTTGGCGGCCACAGGGCTGTCGGGCGTAAGCGGCTCGGTCATCGTCAGTCGCTCGAAGCGGCGTGGCACAGAAGGCGGGCGGAGGAAGCGTGATGCAAGGGGTAAGCCTTCAGGCCTCGCCGGATGCCTTGGCCAGCGCGGCCGAAGCCTCGTCGCGACGCTCATCGGAAATCCGGTCCCAGGCGGCGTTGAGCCGCGCCATCCGGTCGGTGGCAATCGAGATGGCGTCGGGCGGAAGCCCGCGCGCGATCGCCCGGTCGGGATGATGCTCGGCGACAAGCCGCACGAAACAGCTCCTGATCTCGGCGAGCGACATGCCGCGGTTCACGCCAAGGATGCGGTAAGGGTCGTCGGCCCGGTGCACATGCCTCGCCTCGATCTGGTCATAGCGGGCCTGATCGAAACCGAAGATCGCCGAAACCGCGCACAGGTAGTCGTGTTCGGCTTCATGCAGGATGCCATCGGCCGCGGCCACATGGAACAGGCCGTCGAGCACATCCTCCAGCAGCGCAGGCTCATCGGCAAAAAGCTCGGCCAGTTGCTTTGCATAGGCCTCGAAGCCGGCTGTGGTCGATTTCGCCAGTTCGAACAGGGCTTCGATCCGAGCCATGTCAGCCTCCGGGGCATCAATGATGCGGCGGAAGGCGAGCACCTCGTCACGGGTGACCACGCCGTCGGAGCGGGCCATCTTGGCGGACAAAGCCACCATGCCTGTCGAAAACACGACCGACCGGTCCGGTGCGCCAAGCAGCGCTCCGGACCGGTCGACCAGAAGATGCCCGGCGATCAGCCCGATCAGCGCCCCGATCGGTCCGCCAATGGCAAGGCCAACGCCGGCGCCGCCCAGTTTGCCCCACATGGAGTTCCACATGGGAACAGTCCTCATCGCTGATGATCGGGCCGGGGCGGCTTCAGGCCAACGCTGCGCCCGCATGCGGAGGCAGCGTCAACCCGTTCGTCCGCCCGTGCTCAGTAGCGGTAGCAGTAGCCGTCGGAGGCGAGGTAGGTGCCGCGAGGGCAACGGCGGTTCGGGCCGGTCGGCGTGGTGGCAGCGCCGATGATGGCACCACCGGCAGCGCCGATGGCAGCACCGGCAAGAACGCCGCGCGAGCCGGCCACAGCACCGCCCAGAAGCGCACCGGTGCCGCCGCCGATCAGGGCACCGCCGACAGCGCGCTCGCCGGGCGAATTGCAGGCTCCGAGGGTGAGGCCAACGACGGCCAGTGCGAGAATTGTCTTCATCTGTGCTGCTCCCGGTTTTCTGATGGATCGTGCGGCATCTGACCGCCGAACCCGAACTTTGAACAATCAATCAGGGCTGTTTCACGGCGCCTGGCTCCATGGCCGGTGCGAACCGCAACCCCGGGTCCATTTAACAACCTCCCGTCGCAAAAAGCCAGCGCTCGTGAACCACAAGGCAACATCAGGTTAATTTGGGAGATTGACGAACGCAACCTTGCCTTCTTAAGGACATCATGAATTGGGACATGACGACCCATCACATATGAATCAGCACAAAGTGCGCAAGAACGTCAGGTCCATGACCATGAAGCTTAACACAGCTGCCCTGTATCTCGGCCTTCTGGCCAGCACGATTGGAGGGATTACCGTCGCGACTGCAAAAAGTCCCCATAATATCTCGCAGAATAGCACCATCGACCAGAAGATCACCCGCCATGCTCAGGCTCATGGCGTGCCTGTGCCCCTCGCCCGCGCCGTGGTCCGCCTCGAAAGCAACTTCAGGCCCACAGCCGCGAACAGGGGCAATTTCGGCCTGATGCAGATCCGGCTCGGCACGGCCCGAAGCCTTGGCTATCAGGGCGGCGCGGCAGGCCTTCTCGATGCCGACACCAACCTGACATTCGGAATGAAGTATCTTGCCCAGGCCTATCGCCTCGCCGGCGGCGATACCTGCGGCACCATCATGCGCTACCAGAGCGGGCACCGCGCCACGCGCGCCAGCAGCGCCAACCGCGCCTATTGCGGCCGCGCCAAGATGCTGATGGCCCGGGCGAACTGAGCGCCACAGACCAGCCGGGGCAGCCCGGCGCAGGAGCTTGACAGGCCGTGCCCTGGCGCGCACACGGTCCGGGCCAGTCGGCCGGACGGCCGCGGGGCACATGGCAGCATGAACCTCGAGGAAAGTCCGGGCTCCACGGAACAGCGATGCCGGACAACATCCGGCGGGGGCGACCCCAGGGACAGCGCCACAGAGATCGAACCGCCTGGCCCACGATCTCCGGATCCGGCGGCCAGGTAAGGGTGAAAAGGTGCGGTAAGAGCGCACCGCGGACCTGGCAACAGGGACGGCATGGCAAGCCCCATCGGGAGCAAGACCGAATAGGGATGACGCGTTGCCCGCAAGGGCGGCAGGCCTGTTCCGGCCCAGTCATCCGGGTTGGTTGCTCGAGGTGCCTGGCAACAGGCATCCCAGAGGAATGGCCGTCACGTCAGGGGCAACCCTGGCCATCCAGAACCCGGCTTACAGGCCGGCTGGCACCTTCCATGCCGCCAGCATCCTGCTCTGCAGACCTGTGCAGAGCCGGAGGACAAGATGATGTTTGGGATAGGATGACCATGATGGCGGAGCATCGCAGGCCGGACCGGCCGCTTCACGGCGATCTCCGCAGAGTGCGGGCCGCTGCAGGCCTGGCCGGTCGGCAACACGCGGCATTCGCGATCAGACCGCTCGGCTTCGAGGCAGCATGTTGATCACAAGCGCCGCGACCGTGATGGCCATCCTGATTGATGCTGATGCCTGCCCGGTCAAGAACGAGGTCTATCGGGTCGCTGCCCGCTTCGGCATTCGCACGACGGTGGTTGCCAACAGCCCGATGATGGTGCCGCGCGAGCCCCTGATCGAAAGGATGGTCGTGGCACAGGGCCCTGATGTCGCCGATGACTGGATTGCGGAGCGGGCTCGCCCCGGCGTGGTGGTGATCACCGCCGATGTGCCGCTGGCAGCGCGCTGCATCAAGGCGGGCGCCGACGTGGTCGCGCCGCACGGCAGGCCTTTCACAGCGCAGTCCATCGGCATGGCACTGGCCACGCGCAACCTGATGGACGACCTGCGTTCGGCAGGCGCTGTCACAGGCGGCCCTGCCCCGTTTTCGCCGCGCGACCGCTCGGCCTTTTTGTCGGCGCTCGACCTTGTGCTGGTGCGCCTGAAGCGACAGGGCTTTGTCGCAGGCAGTCCGGACACAGCATAAACATGGCTTCGACCACGGCGGCATCAGCAGCCGGCAGCCTCGATCATCCGCGCCATCCCGGCATAGCCGCGCCGCCGTGCCAGTTCGAGGGGTGTCAGGCCGTTCCGGTCAGACAGCTTTGGATTTGCACCAGCCGCCAGAAGCACCGCGACGCAGGCCTCGTGGCACTTGCCGCCATCGCCAGGGATCAGGCCTCGGTCAGCGCCGTCCAGCCCAGATTGTTGACATGGTCGAGCGGCGCCCCGGCAGCGATGAGCCTGCGCACCACCTCGCCATGCCCCAGATGCGCGGCAGCGATCAGGGCCGTGCCGTCATAGATGCTGGTGATGTTCCCGGCCCGGTTGCCGGCGCGGATGGCCGCGCTCATGGTTTCCGGATCATCCGCCACCGCGGCAATGGTAACCGCATCGTGGCGCTGGTTCTCGAGTGCATTCACCTCGGCCCTGCCAGCGGCAGGGGCCTCCATCGCGAAGCGCTGCCTCAGGAAGGCGGCGACATGGAACGGCGTGCGTCCATTGCCATCGCGCACATCAGGATCGAGGCCGTTGGCGATCATCTGCCTGATCGAGTTGACGGCACCACTGGCCGAGGCGGCATGCAGGCCGGAATAGCCGGCCACCTCAGCCGCACGCGGCGGAACCTGCGCCGTGGCAACCTGCGGCCTGAGGGTCTGGAGCCCATAAACCGCGCATGTCAGGACCAGAAGGCTGCGCAGCAGCCGTGATGGGAGATCAGCCATGATGGGAGATCAGCCATGGGCACACCCCTTTCGTGCCACGCATCTGAGGCCTGCCATACTCCGGAGCAATGGCTGAAAGCCGTGGCCGGACGACGATGTCAGAACCCCCTCGCTCACCCTTCCTTAACCCTAACAGTGTGTGATGCACCATCGCCCGATCTGCGTCGGGTTTCGCCCGTTTGCATCGTTGACGCCCATAAATGCCCATGATATCCCAAATCATCCCGTCTGATTTGAACCCCTGTCGGGTTCATCTGGCGGCCGGATTCCGGGCTGTGGAGGCCAGCGGACCGGCCATTCGTGACGGGCGTGTAGGCACGGCTTTGCACGGCATGATGGCATTCGGCCCTGTGGCGGGGACCATGCTCCATGCCAGGCCGGGCGTCGGGCTGCAGCCGGGTTTTGTCGGGTTTTCGTCAGTCCTGCGTGGTGTCAGTGAGCGTCGGGTCCATGGACCGTTTTGTGTCGAACTTCACCAACCGGGTGGATGCCAAGGGTCGCGTGTCGATCCCTGCGACCTTTCGTCTGGTGCTGGGTCGGGACGGGTTCGACGGGCTTTACGTGCATCCGGCCCTGGACATGACGGCTCTGGACGCAGGCGGCAACGCCCTGCTGACGGAGATCGACGGCCTGCTGTCGACCATGTCGCCCTATTCGGACGAGCGGGATCATCTGTCGACAGCCCTTCTGGGTGTCTCGGAGGTGCTGAAAGTGGATCCGGAGGGTCGCGTGCAACTCAGCGAAAGCCTGAAAGCGTATGCCGGGATCACCGATCAGGTCACCTTCGTGGGCCTCGGCAGCAAGTTCCAGATCTGGCAGCCGGAGCAGTTCCGCGTTCACCTGGAGAGTGCGCGCGGGCGCTTGAGGGAACTCAAGCACAGCCTCGGCCAGCAATGGAACCAGCGTACACGGACATCGCCGGAAGGCGACGCGCCATGACGGGCCGCGGCAAGGGTTATGAACCTGTCGCTGGCGGACCGGCCCGTCACGCGCCCGTGCTTCTGGCAGAGGTCATCGAGGCCCTCGCCATCAGGCCAGGCCATCACATCCTCGACGGCACGTTCGGTGCCGGCGGCTACACCTGCGCGATCCTTGATGCCGCTCCGGATGTGGCGGTGCTGGCCCTCGACCGCGACCCGACGGCCATTGCCGGCGGCTACGACCTCGTGGCCGGAGCAGGCGGACGACTGACCCTGGTCGAGGCCACGTTCGGCACGCTTGCCGACGAAGCGACCAGAGCAGGGCTCGCGCCGCTGGATGGCATCGTGCTCGATATCGGCGTCTCGTCGATGCAACTCGACCAGGCCGAACGCGGCTTCTCCTTCCGCTTTGACGGACCGCTCGACATGCGCATGGCCGCCTCCGGCACCAGCGCCGCCGACCTCGTCAATGACGCCACTGAGGCCGAGCTTGCGGACATCATCTTCCACTATGGCGAGGAACGCCGCGCCCGCGCCGTGGCCCGCGCCATCCTCGAAGCCCGCAGGCAGGCCCCGATCACCAGCACCAAGAAGCTGGCCGATGTCGTGGCGAGCGTGGTCTGGGCCGAGCCGGGCGCCATCCACCCGGCCACCCGCACGTTCCAGGGCCTGCGCATTGCGGTCAATGACGAACTCGGCGAACTCGTCCGCGCACTGCACGGGGCCGAGGAGGTGCTGAAACCCGGCGGGCGGTTGGCCGTGGTCAGCTTCCACTCGCTGGAAGACCGCATCGTCAAGCAGTTCCTCCAGCGCCGCTCGGGGCGGGCGGGCGGCGGTTTTTCGCGCCATGCGCCGAAGGTCGACACTGATCAGGCCACATTCACGCTGGTCCATCGCGGCGTGATCGCGCCGGGCGAAGCCGAACTCGCCATCAACCCGCGCGCCCGCTCCGCCAAGCTGCGTGTGGCCGAGCGCACGGCAGCGCCTGCACGCGGCCTCGACAGCGAGGTCAGCGCGCTGGCCGCATTGCCGGAAACGGCAAAGCTGCACAAGCCCCGGCAAGGTCGCCCGGCGCCGGACGAGACAGCAGGACGGCGGGGGCGGCGATGATCAAGTTCTTTCACGTCGTCGCCATCGGCGGGCTGATCGCGTCGGCGACCTACGCCTACACCATCAAGTACGAGACGCTCTATCATGGCGAGCAACTGGCCAAGCTCAAGCAGCGCAGCCAGAAGGAGCGCGAAGCCATCGCCGTGCTGAAGGCAGAATGGCAGCATCTCAACCGCCCCGACCGCCTTCAGATGCTCAGCGAGCGTCACCTGGCGCTCCAGCCGCTGGCGGCGACACAGCTTGTGCGCTTCTCCGACATCCCGGCCAGGGCCCCGAAGGTGGATGACATCGGCCGCAAGCTCGAAGCCCTCGGTCTCAGCGATGATCTGCCGACCGCCAGCATCGGCAGGCCGGCTGCTTCAGCGACAACAGCCCAGCCCGTGCGCAACGCGCCGCAGACTGCCCCCCAGCCGCCCCGCCCGCCGCAGCGGCCGCAGTGAGGGTCGCCGGATGCTGTCTCAACCCGAACAGAACCAGGCCCGGACCATGATGCCGACCACCCCTGAACAGTCCGCGACCATGGACAGCCCAAGCCGGCGCCGCCCTTTCTCGGGTTTCGTGCGCAGCCTGTTCAGCATGAGCAAGGACAAGAGCGAAGCCCGCGTCGGGCTGATCATGCTGTGCTTCGGCGCGCTGTTTCTGACCTTGTCCGGGCGGGTGCTCTATCTGGCGATGGGTTCGGAGGAGCCGGTCGGCCTTCGCCGCGCCACTGCGGACGCCACCTCCGCAGCCCGCCCCGACATCATCGACCGCAACGGCGAGGTTCTGGCCACCGACGTGCGCAGCGTCTCGGTCTTTGCCGAGCCGCGCAAGATCCTCGACAAGGACGAAGCGGTGGAACTGCTCACCGCTGTCCTGCCCGATCTCAACGCCAAGGATCTCAGGGACCGCTTCGAACGCCGGCGCGGGTTCGTCTGGGTCAAGCGGGAGATCACCCCGCGCCAGCAGGCCGAGGTCCACCGCCTTGGCATTCCGGGCGTCGGCTTCGTGCCCGAGAACAAGCGCGTCTATCCCAACGGCACCGCCGCGGCCCATGTGCTCGGTTTCGCCAACATCGACAACATCGGCATTGCCGGCATCGAGAAATACATCGATCAGAAGGGCCTGATCGATCCGACAGGAGCGGGCCTCAACGCCTCGACGCGCGATCTGGCACCGGTGCAGCTGTCGATCGACCTGCGCGTGCAGCATGCGCTGCGCGACGAACTGACCATCGGCATGGCCAAGTTCAAGGCCAAGGCTGCTGCCGGCTCGATCATCGATGTCAACACCGGCGAGGTCGTGGCGACCGTCTCGCTGCCCGATTTCGACCCGAGCAACCAGGCCGACGCGCTCGATCCCAACCGGATCAACCGCATCAATGTCGGCGTCTTCGAGATGGGATCAACCTTCAAGGCGCTCACCGTGGCGATGGCGCTCGATTCGGGGCGCTTCAACGTCAACTCGACCTTCGATGCCCGAAGCGCCTTGCGCTATGGCCGCCACACGATCAACGATTTCCACGCCAAGAACCGCATCATGACGGTGCCGGAAGTCTTCATCTACTCCTCGAATATCGGTACGGCGCGGATGGCCCTGCAGCTTGGTGTCGAGCATCACCGCAACTTCCTGCGCCGCGCTGGGCAGCTTGACCGCCTGCGCACCGAATTGCCGGAAAGCGCGGAACCAATCGTGCCAGGCCGCTGGGGCGAACTCAACACCATGACCATCGCCTTCGGCCATGGGCTGGCGGTCGCACCGCTTCAGGCCGCCATGGCCACGGCAGCGCTGATGAACGGCGGAAACCTGATACCGCCCACCTTCATCAAGCGCTCCGAGGAGCAGGCCAAGGCCGTGGCCACGCGCCTG
The DNA here is from genome assembly GCA_026400565.1 of Hyphomicrobiales bacterium. Classification (GTDB taxonomy): domain Bacteria; phylum Pseudomonadota; class Alphaproteobacteria; order Rhizobiales; family Beijerinckiaceae; genus Allobosea. The sequence goes on from JAPLOV010000191.1 coordinate 33,119, forward strand.
GTCAAGCCCGAAACCAGTGAGGCGATGCGCTATGTGATGCGCCTCAACGCCGAGCGCGGCTCCGCAGGCAAGGCCGCGGTGCCGGGGTTCTACGTCGGCGGCAAGACCGGCACGGCGGAAAAGGTCGTCAACGGCCGCTATTCCAAGACGCGGCTGTTCACGACCTTCATGGCGGTCGCGCCATCGGACAAACCGCGCTATCTGTTCATGACCATCTACGACGAGCCACAGGGCTTGCCCGAAACGCAGGGCTTTGCAACCTCGGGCTGGAATGCCTCGCCGACCACGGGCCGCATCATCGAGCGCGTGGCACCGCTGCTGGGCATTTCGCCGCGCTTCGAAGCACCGGACCGCCCCTTCCCGCTAATGGCCCGCGTCGGCGCGTGGGGCACGCGGTAAGGTCACGGTTCAGGACCGGCGGGCGGCCACTGCGCCGCGCCCTGGTCCAAGGCGTACCGTTCCGGACCACCGCGTTCGCGTCCCGGCGTTCCTGCATTGCCCCTTTGCCTTCCCTATTGCCTGGAAGCCTGCCATGTCGACCATGCTGACCCTGGGTTTGGTCTTTCCGGGCCTGTTCGAGGATCAGGGCCGCGCCATCACCGGCTTGACCATGGACAGCCGTGCCGTGACGCCCGGGCATGTCTTCGTGGCTTATGCGGGTGCCCGCACCGATGGGGCGCGCTTCATCGCCGATGCCGTGGCGCGCGGTGCCGTCGCGGTCGTGGCTGCAGGTGCGCGCCCGGATGAACTTGCGCCCGGCATAGCCTTTGCCAGCGTCGCCGATCCGCGCCGGGTGCTGGCGCTGGCCGCTGCCCGCGTGCATCCGCGCCAGCCTGCGACCATCAGCGCCATCACCGGCACGAGCGGAAAATCCTCGGTCGCGGACTTCACCCGCCAGATCCAGCACCGTCTCGGGCATGCTTCCGCAAGCCTTGGCACCATCGGCGTGGTCACATCGGGCGGCGCGCAATACGGCTCGCTGACCACCCCCGACCCGGTGACGCTGCACGTCACGCTCGACCGGCTGGCCGCCGACGGCATTACCCATCTGGCCATGGAAGCCTCGTCACATGGCCTTGACCAGCGCCGGCTCGACGGCGTGGTGCTGAGCGCCGGCGCCTTCCTCAACCTCGGGCGTGACCATCTCGACTACCATCCCACAATGGAGGACTACCTTCAGGCCAAGCTCCGCCTCTGGGAGCTGCTGCCTGCCGGCTGCCCGGTCGTGATCAACCTCGATGGCCACTGGTCGGACCGCGCGGCCGAAGCGGCCAGGGCGCGCGGACACGAAGTGGTCAGCGTCGGCCATGCCGGCGAAACGATCCGCCTCGAAAGCGTCACGCGGGCCGGCTTCGGGCAGCATCTCTCGGTCGTGGCTGGCGGCCGCACGATCCCGGTCACGCTGCCGCTGGTGGGCGACTTCATGGCCGGCAACGCGCTGGTCGCGGCGGGCCTCGCCCTCGCCACCGGTGATGACCTTGAGGCGGCACTGTCCGCAATGGCGGGCCTGACCGGCGTTCCGGGCCGGCTTGAACGGATCGGCACCCTCAACGGCGGCCTCGCCATCGTCGACTATGCCCACAAGCCCGACGCCCTCGCTGCCGTGCTTGACACCTTGCGGCCCTACGCCACCGGCAGGCTGATCTGCGTGTTCGGCTGCGGCGGAGACCGCGACACCGGCAAGCGCCCGATCATGGGGGCCATTGCCGCGGCCAAGGCCGATCTGGTCATCGTCACCGACGACAACCCGCGCAGCGAAACCCCCGCTGCGATCCGCGCCGCGATCCTCGCCGCAAGTCCCGGTGCCATCGAGATCGGTGATCGCGCCGAGGCGATCCGGCACGCCGTGCGCGGCCTGATGCCAGGTGATGTGCTGGTTGTCGCGGGCAAAGGCCACGAAAGCGGCCAGATTGTCGGCGACCAGACATTGCCCTTCTCTGACCATCACGAAATCACCCAAGCCATGCGCGAGTTCAGCCCATGACCACACCGCTCTGGACCGGACCGGACCTGATCACCGCCCTGGGCGCACGCCTTGTCGGCGCCATGCCGGCCATTGTCACCGGTGCCTCGATCGACACCCGAAGCCTTGTGCCCGGTGACGTCTTCTTTGCGCTGATCGACCAGCGCGATGGCCATGCCTTCGCTGGCGCGGCCTTTGCGGCGGGCGCAAGCCTCGCTGTTGTCGATGAGGCGCATGCCGCCGCGCTGGCGGGTCTGGGCCCGCTCGCGGTGGTCGACGATGTGCTGCGGGCCATGGAGCGGGCCGGCATGGCGCGGCGCGCGGCGCTGCATGCCGGTGTCATTGCCATCACCGGCTCGGTCGGCAAGACGGGCACCAAGGAGGCGCTGAGGCTGGCGCTCTCGCGGCAGGGGCCGACAGCATGGCACGGCCGGACATCGCGATCATCACCACGGTGCAGCCGGTTCATCTTGCCGCCTTTCCCAGCGTCGATGCCATCGCCGACGAGAAGGCCGCGATCTATGAGGGCCTTCCGGCCCATGGCGTCGCCATCGCCAACGCCGACCTGCCCCAGACCGCGCGGCTGAGGGCGCACGCCATGGCCAGCAAGGCGGGACGTTTCGTCACCTTCGGCGAGGCTCCGGGCGCCGATGTCCGTCTTGTCTCGTGCAGCCTGCATGCCGACCTGTCGGTGGTCGAGGCCGATGTCTTTGGCACCCGCGTGGCCTACAAGATCGGCAGCCCCGGCAAGCACATCGTCATCAACTCGCTGAGCGTACTGGCGGCCGCACGCCTGATCGGGGCAGACCTCGCGCTGGCGGCCCTGTCCTTGGCCGATCTCACGCCGCCTCAGGGACGCGGCGCGCGCCAGCGCCTGTCGGCGGCCGGCGGCGAGATGATCCTGATGGACGAGAGCTACAACGCCAACCCGGCCTCCATGCGGGCGGCGCTGGAGAACCTCGGACGCCTCGCGCCAGCAGGCCATGGCCGCCGAATCGCTGTCCTCGGCGACATGCTCGAACTGGGCCACAGTGGGCCGGCCATGCACGCCGGCCTGGCCCCCGCGATCGAGGACAACCACGTCGATCTGGTGTTCGCGGCCGGGCCGCTGATGCGAAATCTCTACGATGCCTTGCCATCTGCCCGTCGGGGAGCGTATTCCGCATCGTCCGCAGCGCTCGAAGCCCATGTACTCGATGCGCTGAGGGCGGGCGACGTGGTCACCGTCAAGGGCTCGCTGGGCTCGAAGATGGGCCCGCTCGTGAAAGCCATGGTGACGCGCTTCCCGCCTGTCTCCGCAGATTGACCGCGTCGATTGTTCGCCTCGCAGGCCCTGTCCGGCACCTGCCCTGACCGAAAGAGCGCCAAAGCCCCATGCTCGCCCTTCTCGCCGATCTGTCGAGCGTGTTCAGCCCGCTCAACATCTTCCGTTACATCACCTTCCGCACGGCGGGTGCCACCGCAACGGCGCTGATGCTGGTGTTCTTCTTCGGCCCTGCCAGCATCGCCTGGCTGCGCCTCAAGCAGGGCAAGGGCCAGCCGATCCGGACCGACGGCCCCGAAAGCCATCTGGCCAAGCGCGGCACCCCGACCATGGGCGGCCTGATGATCCTCGGCGGGCTGATCATCTCGACCCTGCTCTGGGCCAATCTCAGGAGCGCGTTCGTCTGGATCGTGCTGCTGGTTGCGGTGCTCTATGCCGCGATCGGCTTCTATGACGACTTTCTCAAGGTCACCAAGCAGTCGCACAAGGGCTTTTCCGGCAAGGCCCGCATCGCGCTGGAAACCATCATCGCGGTCGCGGCCTGCTATGCCGTCATGATGCTGTCGCCGCCGGCCCTCTCGCAGTCCTTCGCCGTGCCGCTGTTCAAGGACAGCCTGATCTATGTCGGCATCCTGTTTCCGCTCATCGCAGCCTTCGTGGTCGTGGGCGCAGGCAATGCCGTCAACCTGACCGATGGCCTCGACGGCCTCGCCATCGTTCCGGTGATGATTGCTGCAGCCACCTTCGGCTTCATCGCCTACCTGTCGGGGAACGTGGTGTTCTCCAGCTATCTCCAGATCAACCACGTGCCCGGCACCGGCGAACTGGCCGTGGTCTGCGGCGCTATCATCGGCGCGGGCCTCGGCTTCCTGTGGTTCAATGCCCCGCCGGCACAGATCTTCATGGGCGACACCGGCTCGCTCGGCCTTGGTGGCCTGCTCGGCATCATCGCTGTGGCCACCAAGCACGAGATCGTGCTGGCCATCGTCGGCGGCCTGTTCGTGGTCGAGGCACTCTCGGTGATCATCCAGGTGGCAGTGTTCAAGCGCACCGGCAAGCGCGTGTTCCTGATGGCCCCGATCCACCATCATTTCGAGAAGAAAGGCTGGACCGAAGCCCAGGTCGTGATCCGCTTCTGGATCATCTCCGTCGTGCTGGCGCTGATCGGCCTGTCCACCCTCAAGCTGCGTTGAGTTGTCCATGACCCCCATCACATCCTTTGTCGGCAAGACCGTTGCCGTGTTCGGCCTCGGCAACTCGGGCGCGGCCACGGCCTTTGCCCTGCGCGATGGCGGCTGCGAGGTCATCTGCTTTGATGATGATGAACGCTCGGTCGGTATCGCCTCGGGCTATGGCCTGCGCACCGCCAACCTGCGCGCCGCCAACTGGAAGGATTTCGACGCGCTGGTGCTCTCGCCCGGCGTGCCGCTGACCCATCCCAGGCCGCACTGGACGGTGGAGCGCGCCCGCGCCGCCGGCATCCAGATCATCGGCGATGTCGAACTGTTCTGTATCGAGCGGGCAAAGCTTGCGCCCGAAGCGCCCTTCATCGCCATCACCGGCACCAACGGCAAGTCCACCACCACGGCGCTGATCGCCCATCTGCTCACCGCGGCGGGCAAGTCCGTCGAGATGGGCGGCAACATTGGCGCACCCGTGCTCAGCCTGATGCCCCCTTCCGCCGACCGCGTGCATGTGGTCGAGTGCTCATCCTTCCAGATCGACCTGGCCCCCTCGCTGAACCCCAGTATCGGCATCCATCTCAACGTGACGGCGGACCACATCGACCGCCATGGCACGATCGAGAACTATGCCGCCATCAAGGAGCGGCTGATTGCTGCCTCTAGCCATGCCATCATCGGCGTCGACGATGACATTTCGCGCGGCATCGCAGCCCGCAGGTCTGCCAGCGGCAGGCCGATGCAGCGGATTTCCGCTGAAGCCCCCGTCGATAACGGCGTCTTTGCCGGCGTCACGGCCAATGATGGCGCGCTCGATGTCCGGCTGGTGCGCGTCGCCGGCGGCATGCCCCGCGTCGTGGCCAACCTCTCGGGCATCGGCTCGCTGCGCGGCATGCACAACGCCCAGAACGCCGCTGCCGCCTTCGCTGCGGTCTCTGCGCTGGGTGTCGCCGACGAGGTGATCGCCGAGGGCTTCAGGACCTATCCAGGCCTGCCGCACCGCATGGAAGAGGTCGCCCGCAAGGGCAAGGTTGTGTTCATCAACGATTCCAAGGCCACCAACGCCGACTCGACCGAGAAGGCCCTGACCTCGTTCCGCGAAATCTTCTGGATTGCTGGCGGCAAGGCCAAGGATGGCGGCATCGACAGCCTGCGCCGCTACTTCCCCAACATCGCCCGCGCCTACCTGATCGGAGCCTCTGCCGAGAGTTTTGCCGCCACGCTGGATGGCCATGTGCCCTTCGAGATCAGCGGCACGCTCGACAAGGCCGTGGCCGACGCCGCACGCGATGCCGCCGCCCATGGCGGGACGGGCGAGGTCTGCGTGCTGCTTTCGCCAGCCTGCGCTTCCTATGACCAGTTCCAGAACTTCGAGCATCGCGGCGATGTCTTCAGGAAGCTGGTGGCCGCCCTGCCCTGAGCGCACCACGCAGGCTGGTGCAGCGCCGCACCCTTGCGCGATTTCATGTGAACAGCCGGCTTTTTGACGGCGCGCGCCTGCACGGAATCTGGTTCGGTGTGTGCTGACACACGCACTGCGCACCGGCCGGACTTTTGCATCATGATTGCCACCTTGACTGTCGTTGCCGGCCCGATGTTCGCAGGCAAGACCTCGGCCCTGATCGCCCGCATCGTCGAGGCGCTCGACCGGCATCAGCAGCCTGTCGTCATCGTCAAGCCGGCCATGGACAACCGCTATGCCGAAGCGGCGATCGTGACCCATGACGGCGTGGCCCACCCGGCGCTGCCGATTGCCAGTGAGCACGACCTCTTCGCCGCCGTCGCCGAGGCCGCAGCCCGCGTTCAGGGGCCGGTTCACGTCTTCGCCGACGAAGTGCAGTTCCTCGAAGCGCCGCACTTCCACGGCTCGTTCCACGAGGCCGTGCATGCCCTTCTGGTCGCCGGCCATGATGTCACCTGCGGCGGGCTTGACTGCGACTGGCGCGGCATGCCCTTCGATGTCTCGGCACGCCTGCTGGCCATGGCCGACCATGTCGAGAAGCTCACGGCGCGCTGTGCCGTCACCGGCCTTCCGGCCCAGAAGACCTACAAGAAGTCGCCGGATGCAACCCGAATCGCGGTGGGTGCCGGTGACACCTACGAGCCGCGCTCCAACGCAGCCTGGGAAGGTGTCGAGCGCAGCGTCAGCACCGGCGAAGTCCAGTCATCTGGCACGCGCCAGCAGGCACAGCGCTGAAACCGGTCGCGGTGCTCCCCGTTTCGTGATCCGCCTGCGGCACTTGCTGTCGTAACGAAGTGCCCCGATCTTGCGTATAATGCGGCAGGGCAGTCACATGCGTGATGCCTGGAGAGGGAGGCGAACATGCTCATCAGAACACGGCGCGGCTGGGAAATCCCGGAGTCCCAGGCCACCCCGGAAGCAGCCTTTCTAGACCGCCGCGCCTTCCTGGCCGCAGGAGCCGGTGCCGCCTCCATCGCTGCCGGCGTGACGCCAGCCTCGGCGCAATGGTTCGCAAGCAGCCAGCCCAACCTCGACCGCAAGCCTGACCCGACCGACGATCTTTATCCGGCCCGCCAGAACCCGGCCTTCACGCTTGACCGGGCGATGACACCCGAGGTCGTGGCCGCCGGCTACAACAACTATTATGAATTCGGCTCCTCCAAGAACATCTGGAAGCAGGCGGAAGCCAAGAAGACCCGGCCCTGGACCGTCACCATCGATGGTCTGGTCGAAAAGCCCTTCGAGATCGGCATCGACGATCTCATCCGGCGTTCGCAGATCGAGGAGCGGCTCTATCGCTTCCGCTGTGTCGAGGCCTGGGCCATGGCCGTGCCGTGGACGGGCTTCACGCTGAAATCCTTCCTTGACATCGCCAAGCCGACCTCGGCTGCGAAGTATGTGCGGTTCGAGACCTTCAAGGACCCGTCCATCGCGCCCGGCCAGCGCCAGACCTGGTATCCATGGCCCTATGCCGAGGCCATCACCATCGAGGAAGCAGCCAACGAATTGCCGCTGATGGTCACAGGCGTTTATGGCAAGCCGCTGCGCAACCAGTTCGGCGCGCCGCTCAGGCTGATCCTGCCGTGGAAATACGGCTTCAAGTCGATCAAGGCGATCACCCGCGTCAGCTTCACCGCCGACCGGCCGAAGAGCTTCTGGGAGCAGTTGCAGGGTGCGGAATACGGCTTCTGGGCCAATGTGAACCCGGAGGTGGCCCACCCGCGCTGGAGCCAGGCAACCGAACAGCTCATCGGCACGCAAGGCCGGGTTCCGACCCAGCTCTTCAACGGTTATGCCGCCCAGGTCGCCCATCTTTACAAGGGCAAGGAAAGCGAGAAGCTCTACCTCTGACCGCTTGCCGGGTGCAATGGCGGTCGCCTCGCATCACGACAGGGACAATGCCCCGGCAATGAGGAAGATCGGGTGGTGACGGCGTCATCCGCCCTGCCTGAAGGCAGCATCTCCGCCTACCGAAAAAAGAAAGCCCGGTTCCTTGCGGAGCCGGGCTGAAGGTCATGTCCGGCAAACCGGACACTCCAGAGGGGTGGATCAGGCGCTCATCAACACCGGGAGGGAAGCGGACGCGCGTTGTCCTGATCACCGTCTCCTTATGCCAAAAGGACGGTCATGCTGCAATGCAACATGACGCAGGTACGCCATGCGTTACGGGAATGATCCAAACACCTTTTCGCCGTTTTTGAGGATACCCCGCCACTTCGTGCATGCAAGGCCGCCCGAAAGCCGGCACGCAGCACACCCGCCGAGCCGCTCAGAACGTCCATCGCTGGGCCCGCTGGATCAGGAAATCGCGGAAGGCCTGCACCCGCGCAACGGTTTTCATCTCTTCGGGATAGACCAGATAGCTGTCGAGCGACGGCATCTCGACCTCGCGCAGCACCTGCACCAGCGGCGAACCCTGCTCGACCAGATAATCCGGCAGGACGGCGATGCCGGCCCCGTGCTCCACGGCATTGCGCAGCGCCGCGATGTTGTTGACCAGCAGATGCGGCACGCGCGGATTGCGCGGATCACGCCCGGCATTGCCCAGCCAGTGCACCGACAGAAGATAGGATGGCGACTGGCCGCCGAAGGACAGGATGCGGTGGTTGTCGAGCTCATCCAGCGATTTTGGCTCGCCATAGCGCTTGATGTAGGCCGGCGCGGCATAGCAATGGAAATGCACCGTGAACAGCTTGCGCTGGATCAGGTCCGGCTGCTGCGGCTGGCGCAGGCGGATGGCGATGTCGGCCTGCCGCATCGACAGGTCGAGTTCCTCGTCGGTCAGGATCAGTTCAACGCGCACATCGGGATAGGCGTCGAGGAAATCACTCAGGCGCGGGGCCAGCCAGCGGCTGCCCAGCCCCACCGTCGTGGTCACCTTGAGTTCGCCCGACGGATGCTCGCGCGTCTCGGTAAGCTGCGCCTTGGTCTTTTCGAGGCGCTGCGTCATGTCGCGCGCGGCGCGCCACAACAATTCGCCCTGCTCGGTGAGGATCAGGCCCCGTGTGTGCCGGTGGAACAGCGGCGCGCGCACCTCGCGTTCCAGCGCACTGATCTGCCGGCTGACAGCGGACTGGCTGAGCCCGAGCGTGTCGCCTGCCTTGGTGAAGGAGCCGGACTCCGCCACGGTGTAGAAGATCCGGATCCTGTCCCAGTCCATTGCCTGCATTGCCCCCGAGCAGATCGCTCATGCGTTTTGTGCATGTTGGGGCGGAATCATCCACTGCGTCAAGCTGATGACAGATGCACAATCCATGAATTGCGCTGATGGGTTCGATCACTTTGGCCGGATACGGCCCGCCGGGAGAGCCTTGCACGGGTGGAAACAGCCACAAAAGCCCCCGCGGGCGACCCGCTCTACTCCGCAGCCATCCGCCCCGATTCCTGCGCTGCCAGCCACTTCTCGGCTTCCAGCGCGGCCATGCAGCCAAGGCCTGCTGCCGTCACAGCCTGGCGATAGGTGTCATCGGCCACATCGCCGGCGGCAAAGACGCCGGGGATATTGGTCGCAGTCGAATTCGGTTTGGTGATGATGTAACCCGAATCCTTCATCGCCACCTGCCCGATGAACAGGTCGGTCGACGGCTTGTGGCCGATGGCAACGAAGACACCGTCGGTCTTCACATCCGACAGGGCGCCTGTCTTGAGGTTCTTCAGGCGCACATGCGTGACGCCGGGGGTGCCTTCCCCACCGGGCAGCACGCCGCAGATTTCGTCCACCGCAGAGTCCCAGATCACGTCGATCTTGGGGTGCTTCAGCAGGCGATCCTGCAGGATCTTCTCGGCTTTCAGGCTGTCACGGCGATGCACCAGCGTCACCTTGCTGGCCAGATTGGCGAGATAGAGGCTTTCCTCAACGGCCGAGTTGCCGCCACCAACCACGACCACCTCGCGGTTGCGGAAGAAAAAGCCGTCGCAGGTCGCGCAGGCCGAGACGCCGAAGCCCTGGAAGCTATGCTCGGACGGGATGCCGAGCCATTTGGCCTGGGCACCGGTGGCGATCACCAGCGCCTCGCACGAATATGTGTCGCCGCCATCGCCCCGGAGGCGGAACGGATGGCTGCCGAGGTCGACCTTCGAGATGTGATCGGAGATCATGATCGTGCCGACATGGGCCGCCTGCTTCTGCATCTGCTCCATCAGCCACGGGCCCTGGATGACATCGGCAAAGCCGGGGTAGTTCTCCACATCGGTGGTGATCATCAACTGCCCGCCCGGCTGGAAGCCGGACACCAGCACCGGCGCAAGCATGGCGCGGGCGGCATAAATCGCAGCGGTGTAGCCGGCAGGGCCGGAGCCGACGATCATCAATCTGGCATGGACATGGGCCATGGTGTTCTCCTCAGACCTTCAAGGTCAGGCGATGCGCGTCATAGGCGGCCATCGCGGCGCGGGCGATCTCTGTGGTGCTATCCTATCTATGGGTTCGTAGCGTGACCCGACAAGATGACCCTCGAAACGATGCACAACTCCGTGATCGGCCAGCCCGTTGAGGAACTTGCCGATCTTGCCGTGTCCTCCCGAGGGCTCGAACACGAGCACCGGCACACCCGTTGCCGCCGCCTCGCCGATCATGTTGACGCTGTCGGCGGTAACAACGATGGCGTCGGCATGGGCCAACAGCGCAATGTAGGGGTTGGGACCGGTGCCATCCCACCACCAGCCGCCGGCCCGGACGAAGGTCTCGCCCACCAGCGCAGCCAGCGCCTCCGGCGTGCGGCGCGAGCGCGAGCCCATCAGCACGGCACCGCTGGCCGCAAGCTGGTTGAGCCCCTGTACCAGCCGCGTGATGTCCTCCGGCTTGAACCGGTGATGGCGGCTGTCCCCGCCCACCAGTACGGCCAAGCGCGGGCCATCCTTCAACGCAGTGATGGGCGCCGGCGGGTTCTGGCGTGCGGCAGCCAGCGCAGCCGCGCTGACCTTGTGCGGCGAAACCAGCGTGGTCATCACGTTGGGCCCACGCAGCCGGTCATGGGCCGGCACCCAGATGAAATCGGCAGTCTTGGGGCCAGTGCGCGGATCTTTCAGGAAGATCGTGAACGTGCGTCCGCCCGACAGCCGCTTCACGGCGCGGACATAGGGCACCGCGCGCCGACCCGAGGCAATCAGCAGATCAGGCCACGGTGGCCGGATCGGGCTGCCAGGCCTGCCTGGAGCCTCGCGCGGATCAATCGGCCCGCGCGGCATCAGCCAGGTGAACGGTGCCGCCGGCCTGACCACGCGCTGCTCCGGCTCAAGGCCCATGGCCCCGGCCACGCCCACGCACTGGGCAAGATCGCCGGCCTTGCCGTCGGTGATGATCCAGGCTGTGGGCGTCACGCGGTCCGGCTCCATTCGGGGCAGCATCTCATGGCACAGCAGGCCCGGTTCGATGTGCTGCCGCTTGTGTGGCAAAGATCGGGGGGCTATGCCAGCCCGATGGTCGTTGCGCGTGCAATGGCGTGTTGATGGCGGCCTTGGCAAGGCCGGATCATCGCGCCGGCTGCCCGCGACAGGACCGGAAGCCCGGACCGGTCGCGCCCCCTGCGGGCAGTCCGTCCATCTGGAGGTACACCCCGCTTGCCCGCCCGTCTCGACGACACTGACCGACTGATCCTCAAGCTGTTGCAGCATGATGGCCGCATGACCAATGTCGAACTGGCATCACGGCTCGGTATGTCGCCGCCGCCATGCCTGCGTCGGGTGCGCGCCCTTGAGGAGGCCGGCTTCATCAGGGGTTACCGGGCGCTGATCGACGAAAAGCGGCTTGGCTTCGAGGTGCCGTTCTTCGCGTTCGTGCATCTGGCCAGTCAGGCGGGGCCTGATCTCGATGCCTTCATCGCCCATATCCGGGCCATGCCGGCGGTGCGGGCAAGCTGGACCTTGTCAGGCGACATGGATTTCATGCTCCAGTGCGTCGCGCCGGACATGAAAGCCTTCCAGGCCTTCGTCGCCGACATGACCGACCTGCCCAACGTGCGCAATGTCCGCACGGCGCTGGCGATTGGTCAGGTCAAGGACGAGGGCGCGGCGCCGCTCTGAACCGGCACGATCTAGATCGCGCGGGCCAGCCAGGCGGCATAGTTGTTGCACAGGTTCGCCAGCCTCAGGGCTTCGCCGTCGATGTCGAGCCCCGAGCCACCTTGCGCCGCATCCTGCGACAGCAATTGCGGATGCCGGCCCAACACCGTGTTTCCCCGCACGATCAGCGCCTCGCCATCCATCTCGTCGCTGTCGCCGCTGCCGCTGCCAAAACCGAAGGCACCGCCGCCGGAGACCGACGCGAACCGCACGCTTCTGATGCTTACCACCAGATCGGGCGCATTGCGGACCCCGGCACGCCCGGCGAATTGCCGCCGCAAGGCCCCATCAAGGCTGGCAGCGATGCGGGCAGCGGACACACTGCCAGCACTTGCCCGATAGGCCGAGACATCCACCCGGATGCGACCGAAAGCCTGCGTGCCGGCCTCGGCACGGCCTGCGCCAAGGCCTATCAGGGCAGCCGCGCCTGCCAACACCCCGCGGCGGGAGATCATCTGCATCCTGGCCATCCTGTCCTGCCGGCGCGCACATCACGCCTGACGTGCGCAGACTTCCGCGTGATCATGGCAATATCAAGAAACCGGCAACCACCGCAGCCAGCCCTCAGCCGAAACGGACGGCGGTGACTTCGTAGGACTTGCCGCCGCCAGGGGTCGAGACCTGCACCGTATCGCCGATGGTCTTGCCGATCAGCGCACGCGCGATCGGTGAGCCGATCGAGAGCTTGCCGGAACGAACATCCGCTTCCGGCTCGCCGACAATCATGTATGTGCGCTCCTCCTCGGTGTCCTCGTCGATCAGCTTGACGGTCGCGCCGAACTTGATCCTGTCGCCGGACAGCTTCGACACATCGATGATCTCGGCCCGGCCGATCATCGATTCCAGTTCCATGATCCGGCCTTCGTTCAGCGATTGCTGTTCCTTGGCCGAATGATACTCGGCATTCTCGGACAGATCGCCCAGCGCGCGCGCCTCGGAAATCGCCTGGATGATGCGCTGGCGCTGCACCTGCATGCGGTCCTTGAGTTCGGCTTCCAGCGCGGCGAAACCGCTGATGGTGATGGGAACGCGGTCCATGACCGGTCTCCTCTTTCAAAAAAGCTGGCCGTTGCAGGCAGGCGTGAGCCCGACTGCATCCGATGATGTTGATCGTTGGTGGTCCGCCCCGGTGCGCTCACGCAGCCGTGTCGAAATACGACTGGAGTGATCGTACCTCAAGATCGCCGCTGCGATAGGCCCTCATGCCCTCGGCTGCCGCGATCGCTCCAGACAAGGTGGTATAATAAGGCACCTTGTGCAAGAGGGCGTTGCGGCGCAGTGACCGGCTGTCATTGAGCGCCTTGGGGCCTTCGGTCGTGTTGATCACCACGGCGATCTCGCCGTTCTTGATGGCATCGACGATATGGGGCCGGCCTTCCAGCACCTTGTTGACCCTGACAGGGGACAGGCCCTTCTCCTTGAGATAGCGCCAGGTGCCGCCGGTGGCGCTGATCTTGTAGCCGAGTCCTTCCAGCATCCGCGCTGTGGCCAGGATGCGCGGCTTGTCGGCATCGCGCACCGAGATGAACACCGTGCCCGAGGTCGGCACCTTGGAGCCGGCACCGAGCTGGCTCTTGGCGAAGGCCACGTCGAAGGAGCGGTCGAGCCCGATGACCTCGCCGGTCGAGCGCATCTCCGGGCCAAGCAACACATCGACACCGGGGAAGCGGGCGAACGGGAACACCGCCTCCTTGACGCCGACATGCTTCAGCACCTTCGGCTTCAGCCCGAACGAGGCCAGGCTCTCGCCGGCCATCACGCGGGCAGCAATCTTGGCGATGGGTTCGCCGATCACCTTGGCCACGAACGGCACGGTCCGCGAGGCGCGCGGGTTGACCTCGAGCACGTAGATCTCGTCATCCTTGATGGCATATTGAACGTTCATCAGGCCGCCGACCTCCAGCGCAATCGCCATGGCGCGGGTCTGCCGTTCAAGTTCAGCCAGCATGTCCGGCGACAGCGAGCGCGGCGGCAGCGAGCAGGCGCTGTCACCGGAATGGATGCCCGCCTCCTCGATGTGCTCCATGATACCGGCAATGTAGGCCGTCTTGCCATCGGCCAGACAGTCAACGTCAACCTCGATGGCATCGGACAGGTAGCGATCGAAGAGCAGAGGATTCTTGCCCAGCACCATGTTGATCTGGCCGGTCTTGTCGTTGGGATACTTGGCCTTGACCTCGGAGGGGATCAGCGAGGGCAAGGTGCCGAGCAGGTAATCCTCGAACTGCGCCTCATCCCGGATGATGGCCATGGCCCTGCCACCCAGCACGTAGGACGGGCGCACCACGAAGGGCAGGCCCAGTTCGGAAGCGATCATCCGGCTCTGTTCGACCGAATAGGCAATGCCGTTCTTGGGCTGCTTGAGCCCGAGCTTGTCGAGCAGGCGCTTGAAGCGGTCGCGGTCCTCGGCCAGGTCGATGGCATCGGGTGAGGTGCCGAGGATCGGGATCCCGGCCTCTTCCAGCGCATGGGCAAGCTTGAGCGGCGTCTGTCCGCCAAACTGCACGATCACGCCGTGCAAGGTGCCGTTCTTCTGCTCGGCATGCAGGATTTCGAGCACGTCCTCGGCCGTAAGCGGCTCGAAATAGAGCCGGTCGGAGGTGTCATAGTCGGTCGAGACGGTCTCGGGGTTGCAGTTGACCATGATCGTCTCGTAGCCCGCATCGCGCAGCGCGAAACAGGCATGGCAGCAACAATAGTCGAACTCGATGCCCTGCCCGATCCGGTTTGGACCGCCGCCCAGGATCACCACCTTCTTCCGGTCAGTTGGCCTGGTCTCGTCAGCCATCACGCCGGCAAAAGGTGGCGCATAGGTCGAATACATGTAGGCCGTGGGCGAGGCGAACTCGGCAGCGCAGGTGTCGATGCGTTTGTAGACCGGACGCACATCGAGGCTTTGGCGCAGCTTCGTCACCTCGCCATCGCTCTTGCCCGCGAGCGCCGCCAGCCGCTTGTCGGAGAAGCCCATCGACTTCAGCTGCCGGAAAGCGCCCGGCGTGGTTGGCAGGCCATGGGCCCGCACCTTGTTTTCCATGTCGACGATGCCGCGCAACTGCTCGATCAGCCAGGGGTCGATCTTGCAGCTGTCGAAGATCTCCTCGTCGCTGAAGCCAAGCCGCATGGCCTGCGCGACCTGAAGCAGCCGGTCAGGCGTCGGCGTGCCGATGGCAGCCTTGATGGCATTGCGGTCATCGCCCTGGCCAAGGCCCTCGATCTCGATCTCGTCGAGCCCGTCGAGCCCCGTCTCCAGCGAGCGCAGCGCCTTCTGCAACGATTCCTGGAAGGTCCGGCCAATGGCCATGCTCTCGCCAACCGACTTCATCGAGGTGGTCAGCGTGGTCTCCGAGCCCGGAAACTTCTCGAAGGCGAAACGCGGGATCTTGGTGACGATGTAATCGATGGTCGGCTCGAAAGAGGCCGGGGTCGCGCCACCAGTGATGTCGTTGGCGATCTCGTCGAGCGTATAGCCCACGGCCAGACGCGCCGCGACCTTGGCAATCGGAAAGCCCGTGGCCTTGGAGGCCAGCGCCGAGGAGCGCGAGACGCGGGGGTTCATCTCGATGACGATCATCCGGCCGTTTTCGGGGTTGACCGCGAACTGCACGTTCGAGCCGCCAGTCTCGACGCCGATCTCGCGCAGGACCGCCAGCGAGGCGTCACGCATGATCTGGTATTCCTTGTCGGTGAGCGTCAGCGCCGGCGCAATGGTGATCGAATCGCCGGTGTGCACACCCATCGGATCGAGGTTCTCGATCGAGCAGATGATGATGCAGTTGTCGTGCTTGTCGCGCACGACCTCCATCTCGTATTCCTTCCAGCCGAGCACGCTTTCCTCGATCAGGACTTCGGAGGTCGGCGAGGCATCGATGCCGCGTTCGACGATCTCGATGAATTCTGCCTTGTTGTAGGCAATGCCGCCACCGGTTCCGCCCATGGTAAAGGACGGACGGATGATGGCCGGCAGCCCGATGTCCTCGAGCGCCTCCAGCGCCTGGCCAAGTGTCTTGATGTGGTGCGAGCGGCAGGTTTCGAGGCCGATCCGCGCCATCGCTTCCTTGAACAGTTCCCGGTCCTCGGCCATGTCGATCGCCTCGGCGGTCGCCCCGATCATCTCGACGCCGAACTTTTCAAGCACGCCCATCTTTTTCAGAGACAGCGCGCAGTTCAGCGCCGTCTGGCCGCCCATGGTCGGCAGCAGCGCATCGGGGCGCTCCTTCTCGATGATCTTCGCCACGATTTCCGGCGTGATCGGCTCGACATAGGTGGCATCGGCGAGATCAGGGTCGGTCATGATCGTGGCCGGGTTCGAATTGACCAGCACGACGCGGTAGCCTTCAGCTTTCAGCGCCTTCACGGCCTGGGTGCCCGAGTAGTCGAACTCGCAGGCCTGTCCGATGATGATCGGACCGGCACCAATGATCAGGATCGATGAGATGTCTGTACGTTTTGGCATCGGGCAACCCCGGCGCGGGGGGGCCGGGCTTTCAGGTTCGCGCACCGCCATCCCGAACGGCTGACCATCGGGGCGGTGCAAGCATGGCAAAGCGTGAGTGCTGAGCCGTGCCTATAGACTGAGCGCAAAGCCAGCGAAAGGGGTGAGATGCGCGGCAGGCTGCATTTCGGTGGGCAGCCGCCGCCACGCAGAACGGGACTATCCCAGGGCGATGATCCTGTTCGCATGTCCTGTCTGGCTCCGCGCCGGGTTTTCAGCCGCGTTGAATGGGCCTGTCTTGTCCTGAAGAAGGCTTCCCCGGGCACCGCCTTGCGCGGGCCTGCGGCGAACCACCGGCTTTCGCGCTGGCGTCCAGTGCGCGACGCTCGTCCAGTGCGCGACGCTCGTCCGCCCGTGCGACCGCGCGTGCGGGGAGCGCAGGCGCGCGTGCGGGAAGCAAAGGACCAGGGTTGAACCTTCAAGGTCGTCCCGGATCACCGCCTCAAATTGGGCACTCATCAGGCAGCTGGTAGCCAAACGAAAATCACGACGTGATCGGTGGCAGCACCGGCGTCAGGGGGCTCAGTGTCTGGCTTGTGCCGATGATGGAAAGCGTCTGTGTCTTGCCGTCCTTGGTGAACACGATGTCGATCCGGTCTCCCGGCAGCGAGCGGGTCAGGTTGATCTGGTCCCGGACCACAGGGTCGCGCGAAATGAGGGTGACGTCGGTGTTCGAGACAAAGATGTCCATGTCGCCACGGGCCAGATCGGTCAGTTCAATCCGGTTGACCTTGGCCCGGTCGGCCACCTGCCCGGTCAGCGCCGAGCCCATCAGCACCTGGTCCACGCCATCGCCCTTGGCAAAGCGGTAGATGCCGCCGGTGTTCATGCGCACGAGGTCATTGTCCTTGCCGCCGCTCACGGTGGAATAGAACGTCGCCGTGATATCGTCCTTGCCGGCACCGCCATCGACGGTGCCGCTGGCCAGAAGCAGGATGTCGTCATCGCCGGCACCGCCTTCGAGCGTCGCCTCGTCAAACGCCGTCAGCGTGTCGTTCCCCGCGCCGCCATTGGCAAAGCCGCCAGCCCGCAGACTGATAGCATCGGCCCCCTCGCCGCCATCGGCACTGATCCGGGCTTCACCGACGATGATGTCATCGCCATCACCGCCGAAGGCAAGTCCATCTGTTGCGTCTTCCTCATCATCACCGCCGGTGGAGAACATGGTGATCCGGTCGTTTCCGGCTCCGCCCACCGCCAGCATGTTGCCGAACAGGACATCGTCGCCCTCTTCGCCGAAGACGATGTTGCCGATCACGATGTCGTCGCCGAGGCCGCCATAGATTTCGGCATTGCCGTCGGACATCACATAGTCATTGCCTTCGCCAGCCCTGACCAGCGCGTTGTTGGCTCCCGCAAGGAAGATCACATCCGAGCCGTTTCCACCCGTGACGTTGAACGTCGCGAGGCGCGTATCCTCTTCGCCGGGATCGTTGGTGTCGAGCACAACAGTGCCGCCATTGTCGCCGGTCCGGGCGGTGATCACGAAGCCTTCATTCGACCGCGTGGCGCGGCCAGCGTCGACAACCCTTGCGCTGGGCAGCACTGCTTCCGGATCAGACGGATCGATCACGACATTGCTGATCTGCGCCTCCAGCGCGCGCCGGGAGACCTCGACGGTTGCACGTCCAAGGGCCTGCACGCGCATGGGCAGGGACCGGTCGAAGATGTCGCCAAGCGTCTTGCCGGATGACGCCGCATTGGCGATGATCGAGATCGGCGTCGGTGCTTTTGACTGCCCCCCCTTGAGGGCCTTGGCCAAGGCACCGACGATCGCACTGCCGGGCGTATTCGCGTTGCTCAGGCTGCCCACGATGTCGGCAATGCCCAGCTTGCCGGAACTGCCAAATGCGCCGGTATTCGCCCGCGCATTGGACAGGCTCTCGGCTTGCAGTATGCGGTTGACCGCGCGCTGGGTGGCGCGCTTCAGGGAATCGGTCAGTTGCTCGGAACGGACGATGCCGCGCGCTTCCTCGATCCCGTTCAGCGCTACGGATGCCTCGCCAACCCTGTTGGCCAGCCCGTTGAGGTTGCGGGCCTGGGTGCGCAGGTCGGTCTGGGTCAGTTCGACCTGACGGCCGGCGGCCTGGCTCACCTGCGACAGCGCGCGTGCGCCCTGCCGCACGCTGGCGGCGGACACGAACGCCGTGTTCGCGGAGCGGTCCGAGATTTCGACCATGGCCCTGCCTGTTTCATACAACCCGAATCAGTCTCAGCCATGAGCGTCGGCGCTTTGTGTTGAGAAACGCTGAAATCGATCAGCCGGATTGCGGGCTTGTGCGAAAATCATCCCCCGGCAACTTGCGGGCCTGCGCCGAAGCGCTCTATTGCATCGCGTCCATGAGCCTCCAGGGTTCCGATAGGCCGTTATGGCCTTCTGCTGCTCCAAGGGATGTCGATGCCGCGCCTGTTGCTCCGGTTGTTTCTCGGCTCTCTCGCGCTCCTCGCGCCCTGTCTGGCCGTCGGCGACGCTGCCGCACAAATGCCGATGGCCTGGAAGACCGGCCCGGAAGCCGCCGCCATCGAGCGCAGGATCGACCGGCTGCTGCGCCAGATGACACTCGACGAGAAGGTCGGCCAGTTGCACCTCTATGGCCGGCGTAAGGGTTTCGACTACGGCGAGATCCGCTCGGGCCGCATCGGCAACGTGATGAACTTCGTCGATCCGGCCGAGATGGCTGCCGTGCAGAAGGCGGCGCGCGAAAGCCGGCTGAAAATTCCGCTGCTGATCGGCCTCGATGCGGTGCATGGGGTCTCGACCTATTTCCCGCTGCCTCTCGGCCAGGCTGCCACCTTCAACCCGGCTCTGGTCGAGGAAGCGGCACTCTGGACCGGGCGCGAGGCAAGGGCGCTGGGCATCAACTGGACCTTCGCGCCGATGGTCGACATGGGCCGCGATCCGCGCTGGGGCCGGCTGCTTGAAGGCGCGGGCGAGGATGTGCACCTGTCCGGCATCATGGCCGCCGCCCGCACCCGTGGCTATCAGGCCGGCGGCGTCGCCGCGACCGTGAAGCACTTCGTCGGCTATGGCGGCGGGGAAGCCGGGCGCGACTACAACACCGCCTGGATTCCGGCCGAGCAATTGCACGATCTGCACCTGCCGCCCTTCAGGTCGGCGCACGATGCCGGCTCACTTTCGGTGATGGCCGCCTTCAATTCGGTCAACGGCATGCCGGCCACCGCCCACAAGGGCATGCTGACAGACCTGTTGCGCCGGCGATGGGGCTTCAGGGGGTTGGTCGTCTCCGACTTCGGCTCCATTCCCGAACTGGTGGCCCATGGCATTGCCCGCGATGAAGCGGAAGCGGCGCGCAAGGCCCTCGCCGCCGGCATCGATATCGACATGATGGGCTTTGTCTATTCCCGCCACCTGGCGACCGAGGTTCGCGCCGGCCGCGTGCCCACCGCCCAGGTCGACGAGGCCGTGCGCCGCGTGCTGCGTGTCAAGTTTCACGCCGGCATGGATACGATCAGCGACATCGACCCGAAAACAGCCGAAAGCGCACTGCAATCGCCGCCGGCACTCGATGCAGCCCGCCGCGCGGCCCGAGAATCCATCATCCTGCTGGAGAACGACGGCATCCTGCCGCTCGATCCGGCCCGCCATCGCAGCATTGCCGTGATCGGCGCTCTGGCCCGGCCCGATCAGGAAAAGGTCTGGACAGACCCGGCAGGCGTGCCGCGCAAGCCACTCGAAAGCCTTGATGCGGCGCTGGCGCGACTGCTCGGCGGCGGCGCAACAGTGAGCTACCAGCCCGGCATCACCACCTATTGCGGTACGGAATTCGCCGATCGCGCTGCCGCCATCGAGGCAGCGTCCACCGCCGATGTCATCATCGCCAAGCTCGGCGAGGACTGCGAGTTCATGGGCGAGGGTGCCTCGCGCACGCGCCTGACATTGCCCGGCGTTCAGGACGCGTTGCTCGAAGAGTTGATCGGCACCGGCAAGCCGGTCGTGCTGGTTCTGGCAACGGGCAGGCCGCTGGTGCTCAGCCATCTCAAGGGCAGGCTGGCCGCCCTGGTCCAGACCTTCCATGCCGGCTCCGAAGGGCGCACCGCCATCGCCGAGGTTCTGACCGGGGCTGTCAATCCATCGGGCAAGACACCGATCAGCTTTCCACGGGCGGTCGGTCAGATCCCGGTCTACCACGACCATCTGCCAACGGGCCGGCCAGAGACCAAGGGTCGCTTCCGCTATGAATCCATCTTCATGGACGAGGCGAACCAGCCGCTCTATCCGTTCGGATATGGGCTATCCTACACGCGCTTCAGCATCGGCGATCTCAGGATCGAGACTCCGCGCATCGACCCTAACGGCCTTCTAAAGGCGAGCGTTCTGGTCAGCAACACAGGCTCCCGAGACGGACAGGAGGTCGTGCAGCTTTACCTGCGGCAGCCGGTGGCGAGCATTTCGCGCCCCGTGCGCCAGCTCAAGGCCTTCGAGAAGGTCATGCTCAAGGCCGGTGCCAGCCGGCGCGTCAGTTTCACGGTGCCGGCGCAGGCGCTGGGCTATCACGATGCCGCTGGCAGGCTGCTGGTCGAGGCCGGTGGCTTCGAGGTCCATGTCGGCACCTCCTCGATGACCGAGCTCAAGGGCGAGTTCAGCGTTTCGGGCAGCACGCGCGATGGCGTCAGGATGAGGCCATGAGCGGGGAACGCATGCACCGGACAGGCGCCATCGTCAGCGTCCACAGCACCGTGTCGTCGCCCGCCGGAGCCGACAGCTTCGTGACCGCGCCCCATCAGGAACTGTCGCTCGACATCGCCGGCATCGCCGGCGACCGCCATGCCGGCGCAACGCGCGCCGCCGGTCCGCGTGAGCCCTGGCTGCCGAGGGGCATGAGCCTGCGCAATGACCGGCAGCTTTCCGTGCTCTCGCGGGAGGAACTGGCCCGGATCGCCACAGGCCTCGGCCTGGCGGCGCTTGACCCCGGCCTGATCGGGGCCAATCTGGTGACAGAGGGGATCGCGGATCTGTCGCGGCTGCCACCCGGCGCGCACCTCGCCATTGGCGGCAACTGGGGCGGCCAGGGGCGCTTCGACGGCCACACCCTGCTGCGCGTCGAGGCCTACAACCGGCCCTGCCGCGGACCGGGCCGGAAGCTCGCAGCGGCTTATGGCAACCCGGATCTTGAATTCGCCTTCGTCACGGTCGCCAGATCACTGCGCGGGCTGGTGCTCAGCGTCGCCCACCCGGGCGTGATCCGGCCCGGCGATGCGGTCGTGGTCATCCCGCCGCTGTTGGCTCCGTGATCCCGGCCCCTGCTGCCCGACCAATTCATCGCCGGCATGCGTGCCATCACGCGAATGCGTGGGTGATAGTCGCCGCACACTGATATGCAGCCGCATTGAAAAGCGCGGACACCATGCCCAAACCGAGCCTCCTGTCGCCTGCCAGCCTTGGCCTCCTGCTCGGCTTGCTTGGCGTTGTCGCCTTTGGCGGCACCTTTCCGATGACGAAGCTGGCCGTGGCCTGGTTCGATCCGGTGTTCGTCACCTTCGGGCGGGCCGGCATCGCGGGCCTTCTGGCGCTCATTGTCATTGTGGTGCTGCGCAAGCCCTTGCCGGACAAACACCTTTGGCTGCCGATCGGCATCGCGGCGCTCTGCCTCGTCTGGGGCTTTCCGGGGCTGACCAATTTCGCGATGCGGCTGGTGGAATCATCCCATGCCGGCGTCGTGGCCGGCATCCTGCCGCTCGGCACCGCCGTGGCTGCCGCCATCATCCTGCGCGAACCCCAGAGCCGGGCCTTCTGGGCCATCTCGATCCTCGGCATGCTGGTCGTGGTCGGCTTTGCCATGCGCAGCGGCGGCGGAGCCGGAATCGGGGGTTCTCTTGGCCCAGCTTCTCTTGGCCCAGCTTCTCTTGGCCCAGCTTCTCTTGGCCTCGGCGACATCCTGGTGCTGATCTCGGTGGCCGTCGCCTCGACCGGATATGTCTACTCGGCCAAGGCGGCACGGGTCATGCCCGGCTGGGAAGTGATCTCGTGGATCCTTGTCGTCGCCTTGCCGATCAACCTTGCCGGCATGGCGCTGAGCTGGCCCGGCAGCGCAGCCTTTACCGCTGCGCCGATCTCGGCACTGGCCGGTTTCGCCTATGTCACCGTGATCAGCCAGTATGTCGGCTTCTTCTTCTGGAATGCCGGCCTCGCCATGGGCGGGGTGGCGCGCGTCGGGCAGGTGCAGTTGCTGCAAACCTTCATAACCCTGATCTTCGCCGCGACGCTGGCCGGCGAGACGGTGGAGCCGGTCGTCTGGCTGGTGGCCGTGGTGGTTGTCGCGCTCGTGATTGCCGCCAAACGCGTGGCGCACAAGACCTGAGCCGGCAAGACCTGAGCCGGCCCGGCCGATCTAGCCTGTTGGGCCAAGCCGCGTTATGACGGACGAAACTGGCCGCCCGATCATGCCGGACCAGATCATGCCGGAGGAACACCCATGACAACCATCACCCGCCGCCGCTCGCTCGGCCTGATCGCCGGAGCCATCGCTGCTCCCTCGCTGGTCCGCGCCCAGGGCGCATGGGCTCCCTCGCGCACCATCACCATGGTCGTTCCCTATCCAGCCGGCGGCCCAACAGATGCGATCGGCCGCATCATGGCCAAGGAACTCGAGGCGATCTTCAAGGTCGGTGTGGTGGTCGACAACCGTGCCGGTGCATCGGGTGCCGTCGGCACCCGTTCGGTGGCGCGCGGCGAGGCCGATGGCCACCTCATCATCTTCGGCAACAACCAGACCCATGGCTCGAACAGTTTCCTGCTGAAGGAGCCGGGCTACGATCCGCAGAAGGATTTCGCCCCGCTCGCCGGCGTCGGCTCGTTCGAGCATGTCTTCGTGGTGCGCAAGGACCTGCCGGCGAAGACCATTCCCGAACTGGTGGCGCTCGCCAAGGCCGATCCGGGCAAGCTGAACTATGGCTCCACCGGCATTGGCTCGGGCTCGCACCTGTTCACCGAACTGTTCATGGCCCGCACCGGCACGAAGATGACGCATGTGCCCTTCCGTGGTGCTGCTCCGCTGGTGCAGGAACTGATGGGCGGGCGCATCGACATTGCCAACTCGACCCTGCCCTCGGTGCTGGGCCAGATCCAGAGCGGCGACCTGCGTGCCATCGCCCTTGCCAGCCCGGCCCGCAACATGGCGGTGCCTGCCGTGGCGACCCTGCGCGAGCAGGGCATTGCCAACGCCGATGCCGATTCGTGGGCGGCTTTCTTCGCGCCCGCCGCAACGCCTGCCGCGGCGCTGGCCCGCCTCTCCGCAGAGGTGGTCAACGTGCTCAACGCGTCAGGCCCGCGTGAAGCCATCCTGCGCACCGGTTTCACCATGAACGTGCGTGATCCGGCCGCCTTTCGGCCCTACCACGCACAGGAGATCACCGTCCTGCGCGATGTCATCGAAGCAGCCGGCATCAAGCCGACCGAGTGAGCCTGATGAGCGACACGATCTGCAGCATCGCCGAACTCGAAGCGATCTATGGCCAGATCGTGCCCGCGGCAAAACTCAAGGTGCTCGACCACATCTCGGAGCACTATGGCCAGTTCATCGCAGCAGCACCGTTCGTGCTGCTGGCGACGAGCGGCCCCGAAGGCCTCGATTGCTCGCCGCGCGGCGATCCGAAGGGTTTTGTCCGCATCCATGATGCGAAGACCCTGATGATCCCCGACAGGCGCGGCAACAACCGCGTCGACAGCCTGCGCAACATCGTGCGCGATCCGCGCATCGCGCTGCTGTTCATGATCCCCGGCATCGGCGAGACCATGCGCGTCAACGGAGAGGCGCACCTGTCGACCAACCTGGCCTTGCGCGAAAGCTTTGCCATGGAGGACAAGATCCCCGCCTCGGTGATCGTCATCACGGTCCGCGAGATCTACACCCAGTGCCAGAAGGCGCTGGTGCGCTCGAAGCTGTGGGACCCGGCCACGCAGATATCGCGCTCCGCCCTGCCCTCGACCGGCTCGATGTTGCAGGCCATCAGCCAGGGCGCCTTCGACGGCAAGGCCTATGACGACGACTATCCGGAGCGGATGAAGCGCACGATCTACTGAGCGGCTGCCATGGGCCTGTCTGGCCACTCGCCAAGCAAGGCGAACTAGCGTGAGAATTTCCGCACGAACGACCAGATCACCTCGGTGCCTTCAATATCCCGATTGCGCGGGCCGAGCACGCGTTCGAACCGGCTGGGACCGCTTGCCGACGGCATCTGGTGGCCGCCGCCGACGACACGATAGATGACCACGTCCTGCCCGGGCGGACACTGCGCCTCGCTGACCGTCACGCGTGATCCGTCGGTGGGGTCCAAATCCGGCAAGTCCCTCGCAGGACCCGATGGGCCACACCGGTTGATGCGCTGCCAGAATGCAGCTGTTCCATCCGTGCCGAGGAAGCGCCCAGGGACCGGCTGGTCCGGCACGAGCCTATCGTTGGTGCCGTTCATCAGCAGCAAAGGCACCGGCCGCGCAGGCCTGCAACGGGCCGAACTCGATTCCGGCAGGCTCGAGATGATGGCAGCACCGGCGGCAAACATGTCCGGCCTGTCACACAGCAGCCGCAACGCCATCATGCCGCCATTGCTGACGCCTGCAACATAAATGCGCCTGCGGTCGGCGACACCCTCCCTGACCAAGGTCTCGACCAGGCTCGTCAGGAAGGCGACGTCGCTCAGCCCCGCCGGCGGCTTGCGCCCGCGGAATTCGCGATCAGACCGGCCATCAGCCCAACTGCGGTTCAATCCGTCCGGAAATGCCAGAACCAACCCTCCTGTAAGGGCCAGAGAGGCCCATGGAGCATGTCGCAAAAGCTGTTCGGCGCTCCCACCGTTGCCATGCAAGGCAAGCACAAGCGGACGTGGGGCACCCGGTCCGGCACCAAGCAGGAGAAAGCTGCGCTCGATCCCATCGGATTGCAGCGTCCGCTGCTGCTGCGCCTCGGCGGGCAGGATGTTGGCAAGGCCAATCCCCGAGGCCAGAACGAGACCTGCAATCGCCAGTCCTGCCTTCACACCACCAGACCCTTGACCGGGGCAAGCCCTGCCGTACCGGGAAAGACTTTCTCCGCCAGCACCGGGCCTGACACGCCGAACAGATCGGTCAGCACACCCTTGGTCACAGCCCTGAGGTCCATCGTCGGTTTCAGGTCGCGCTGCTCGTGCAGATTCTCCAGTTTCAGGCCCGGCCAGTCTGCAATCACCCGCCCGCCGCGCACGG
>JAPLOV010000173.1 GCA_026400565.1 Hyphomicrobiales bacterium
AGCTGTTCGAGCAGGTAGCTCACCCGGTAGGCGTCATCGCCCGGCGCAAGCCCTGCCTCCGCATAGGCGCGCGTGGTGGCAAAGCCGGCAAAATCAGGTTCCTGCGGCAGATAGCGCATGGTGACGCCGGGGTGCACAAAGCGCTCCCCGCGCTCGGGGTCGATCAACCCGGCTGCGATCCTGAGCAGGGTCGACTTGCCGGAGCCGTTGCGGCCGATCAGGCAGATGCGGTCGCGTGGCGAGACGGCAAGTTCGGTGCCATCGAGGCAGGGCTGGCCGCCAAAACCGTGGCGGACATCCTTGAGAGTGAGAAGGGGCGGGGCCATGGTCGCCCAAGTGGACTGTGGCGGCGTCCGATGCAAGGGCAGAGTGCCAGCGGCCGGCACCAAGAAAAGCCTTGTTCCGGCTGGTCGACAGTGCCAGCCTCCGGTCCTGCTGATCCGGCGCGTGCCATGCGCCCGTGTTCGGCGCATCGAGGGGAGGGGCTCCATGCCCAGGCTTGTCTCACCGGCCAGATGGTTTGCGATGCTGCTGCCCGCGATGTTTGCCGCCGCCCAGGCGATGGCACAGGACAAGCCCGTGCTGCGGCCGGTGCGTGATGTGGCGGTTGATTACCGGGCGCTCGGCGGGCCAGCCGGTTCCGAAGCGATCACCACCCGCATGGAGTGGTCGCAATCGCTCCGGAAACTGCGCGTCGATGTTCCGGGAATCGGCTGGTCCGTGGCGGACCATGACAAGGGCCGGGGTTTCATCGTGATGCAGGAGGCGCGCCGCATCATCGACATGCCGGTTCTCGTTCAGCAGGCGCAGCTTGGCCCCGCACCGGATGCCACCTTCACAAAGGAGGGCACCGCGCAGGTTGCCGGACTTGCCTGCACGATCTGGCGCTACCGCGACAAGAACAGCGAAGGCACGACCTGCCTGACGGCCGAGGGGGTGATGCTGCGCACGCTGGCCACGATGTCCGGCATCACCGGAGGCAGCGAGGCGATCAGCGTGGCGTTCGGGCCGCAGGATCCGGCGCGCTTCGACGAGCCGGAGGGCTATGCCCGCGTGCAGCCGCGCCAGCCGCGGACCCGGCCCCAGCCTTAGGAACGCTCTGCCGTGGTCCGGTTCAGGCGCAGACGGCGCTGGCACGCCTTTGTCAGGTTCAGCGAGGCAAGCCGGTAGCTTTCGCGCAGGTAGGCCTTGAATGCATCATCAATCATGCTTTCCTGCGATGTGCGCTGAAGCCAGATCATGCCGCGCGAGGCGAGATAGGGGGCGGGCCGGAAGCCGGGCGCGTCCATGAGCACGTCAAAGCTCATGCGCGAGCACTTGAACGAGACCTCGAGCCAATCGCCGCTGCCCCCATCACCCATGCCGATGGCGAAAACCTTGGCCTGGCCCTCGTCGCCAACTTTCCAGACATCGGCCCCGCCCCACTGCACGACATGGCTGGTGTGGGGCAGGGACTGGCAGAGGCGGTTGAAGTCTTCGCGTCTCATGTCAGCCGTCTCATGTCAGCCGTCTCATGTCAGCCTTGCCAGATCGGTTGTGGCACCGTATCACTAGCCAATGACGTTCGACGCTGCCACATTCCGCGCCCTGCCTTGCGAGTTTCTCGCGGGCTCGCGGCCGGCTGCTCCGTCGCTTGGCCTCGGCCTGCTGCTTAGCAGCCCCTGAGGGCCGTCCGGGCGCGTGCCTGGGCTCTCAGGGGATCGCATGGCAAGGCACCGGGCGCACCGCCGCCTGAGCGCATGCTCTCCGCCACAGCAGATCAATTGCCCACTGCACGCCTGCCACAAATCAGCTATGAGCGCTGACACGGCGAAGCGGGCCACCGCCACGAGGAACGTCCCATGTCCAGCCATTCCCAGACCGGCACTGCCAAATCCGGGGTCCTGATCTTCGACACCACCTTGCGCGACGGCGAGCAATCGCCCGGCGCGACCATGACCTTCGAGGAGAAGCTCGACATCGCCGACATGCTCGATGCGATGGGCGTCGACATCATCGAGGCCGGCTTCCCGATCGCTTCGATCGGCGATTTCGAGGCCGTGCACGCGATCGCCAAGCGCATGAAGCGCGCCACAGTTGCTGGGCTTGCGCGAGCCATCAATGCCGACATCGACCGGGCCGGAGAGGCGGTGCGTGTGGCGCAGCGCGGGCGTATTCACACGTTTGTCTCGACCTCGCCGATCCATCTCGAACATCAGATGCGCAAGACGCAGGCCGAGGTTCTCGACATCATCTTGGCCACGGTGGCGCGGGCCCGGAACCTGGTCGAGGATGTTGAATGGTCGGCCATGGATGCGACCCGCACGCCGATCGATTATCTGTGCCAGTGCGTCGATGCGGCCATCAGGGCCGGCGCCACCACCATCAATCTGCCGGACACGGTCGGATATGCGACGCCCGACGAGCATCGCGAGATGTTCCGCTCGGTTCGCGAGCGCGTTGCCAACAGCGACAAGGCGATCTTCTCGGCTCATTGCCATGATGATCTCGGGCTCGCCGTCGCCAACTCGCTGGCAGCCCTGGAAGGCGGCGCGCGTCAGATCGAATGCACCATCAACGGCATCGGTGAGCGGGCTGGGAACACCGCGCTCGAAGAGATCGTCATGGCGATCCGCACGCGCGGCGATGTTTACCCGTATCAGACCGGCATCGAGAGCAAGATGCTGACCCGGGTCTCGAAGATGGTATCGACCGCAACCTCCTCCCCGGTGCAGTATAACAAGGCCATCGTCGGTAGGAACGCAGGACAAGCTCAAGGCGCTGGGCTACGACATCGGCGACAACCAGATCGAGGATGCGTTCGTGCGCTTCAAGGCCCTGGCCGACCGCAAGAAGCATGTCTACGACGAGGACATCGAAGCGCTGGTCGATGACAACATCGCCACTGCCCATGACCGGGCCAAGCTGATCTCGCTGTCGGTGATCGCCGGCACGCGTGGCCCGCAGCGCGCCACCATGAAGATCGAGATCGACGGGCGCGTCATCACCGAGGAGGCCGAAGGTAACGGGCCTGTCGATGCGACCTTCAACTGCATCAAGGCGATCATGCCGCACGAGGTCACGCTCGAACTCTATCAGGTCCATGCCGTGACCGAGGGTACCGATGCGCAGGCGGAGGTGTCTGTCCGGCTCAGCCGCGATGGAAACTCGGTGACGGGGCGCGGGGCTGATCCCGATACGCTGGTCTCCTCGGCCCGGGCCTACCTGATGGCGCTCAACAAGCTCGAAGCGCGGGGCGCACGGGTTCACCCGCAGCGCGCGGCGGAGTAAGCCATCGATGGATGCGGTCATCCTGGCCCTGAGCCGGGATGACACCTGCCACTGGCGCAGGATGGCAGGATGGACTTGCGGGCCTCGCCGCTGCGTCCGGGTAGACCACAAACCGGATGCTTTCACCCATGCCCGTGCAACGCAAATCCCTGCTTGTCCTGTTCTGGATGCTTGGCTCGCTGGTGTCGTT
>JAPLOV010000035.1:0-3536 GCA_026400565.1 Hyphomicrobiales bacterium
GGCGGCGACACTGACATGGTCAGTCTTATCGATGTGTTGCTGGCCGAGGAGGCCCGTCGCCGCCAGGCTGGATGGGCAGATTGGTGCATTCCAATGCGCCCAGACCATGGCCATGAAATCCTCGACGACATTGGCCGAAACAATCATCCCGGATATCCGGCCATAGGGCGGCTTCGCGGGCTCGCCGAGTTGCGCGGCGTGATGACCGCTTTGGAGTGGGTGCGCCGCAGCGGTTGACTCGGTTGCTGCCTGACCAACCATGAGCTGGGGCGAATTCTGAGACTATTTTGGTTTGTCTGACAGCACCATCAGTCGAACCTCAGACCGGCCTGCTTCACAAGGTCCCGCCAGGTTGCGATATCGCGGCTGACCCGCGCAGCCAGGACGTCGGGCGTGGAAGCCACGAGGTCGCCGCCGAGCACGCGCAGGCGATCTTTCAAGGCTGTGTCCTCGCGGAGTGCAGTGATAGCCGCCTGCATTTTCTGAAGTGCCTCGGGTGGCGTGCCTTTGACCGCAAAGAGGGCAGTCCAGGCCGAGGCGTCGAAACCTGGAAAGCCCTGCTCGATCATTGTCGGCGTGTCGGGAGCGAGCGGGCTACGCTGGGCAGTCGTCACGGCGACTAGCTTGGCCTGGCCGGCCGCGATCTGTGGCTGGATATTGATAAGGTTGTTGAAGTTCGCATGCGCCTCACCCGTCATGATCGCAGTAGCCATCTCTGGTGCCCCTCGATACGGGATCGTGACAAAATCTGCACTGGTCTTGAGCCGGAAAAGTTCCGTCAGCATATGGGCGGTGCCGCCCTTGCCGGTCATCGCAAAATTGGCCTTGCCGGGATTGGCCCTGAGGTACGCCAAGAGCTCCGGTACAGTGTTGACCGGAAGCGAAGGCGTAACCACCAGCACATTGGGGCCGGCGGCCAGCAGTGATACAGGGATGAAATCCTTCTCGATATCGTAGGGAAGGTTCGAATAGACAGCGGCATTGATGCCCATGGCACCGGCATTGCCGAGCATGAAGGTGTGCCCATCCGGCGCCGATCGGAAAGCCTGCTCCACTCCGATGCGGCCACCGGCACCGGGCCGGTTGTCGACTACGATTGGTTGGCCAAGCGCCGCCTCGAGACGGGGTGCGAACAGCCGGATCACTGCGTCATTGCCTGAGCCAGCCTGGTCGGGCGCGAATACCTTGATTGGACGCTGCGGCCAGGCTTGGGCTCGAACGATGGCGGGCATCGGGATGATCGCTGCAGCGATAAGAAACTCACGACGACGCATGGTCGGCTCTCCTGTGGTCTCGATCAACGGGAACGGCGGACGTGAAAGAATGGCGTAGCCTTGGCAGGGCGGATGTCGGTAAGCGTGCCCTTGTAGTGGCGCAGATCGTAGGTTCGGTACGGGTGGCGCGCGCAGGCCGCCTCGTCGATATCGATGCCGAGGCCCGGTCGGTCGGGGATATTCATCCAGCCATCCTCAAGCGTCAGGTCCTCGGTGGGCACGATCTCAGCCCGCCAGGGCACATCGGTAGCCATGGTCTCGAGGATCATGAAATTGGGGATCGCTGCCGCGAGATGCAGCGTCATTGCGTTGCCGACCGGACCCATCGGGTTGTGCGGCGCTATGGGCTTGAAAGCCAAATTGGCGAGCCACGCTATGCGCTTGGTCTCACCGAGGCCCCCCACATGGCAGACGTCGGGCTGCAGAATATCGGCGGCCTGTTTCTGGAGCAGTTCCTGGAATTTCTGCGGCTCATAAAGCCGCTCGCCGGTGGCGATGGGGATCGGAGAACGTGCTTTGACCTCGGCCATCGCATCGATGTTGTCTGGTGGAATCGGCTCCTCGAACCAGGTTGGCTTGAAGATAGCAAGTTCGTTCGCCATCGCGACGGCCGTCGGCACATCAAGCCGGCCATGGCCCTCGATCATCAGATCGACGTCATCACCAACAGCAGCCCTAACGGCCTTCACAATTGAAATGGACCTGCGCCGCGCCGCTGTATCCATCTGCATCCAGGCAGTGCCGAAAGGATCCCATTTCAGCGCCCTGAAGCCGAGTTCCAGTGCGGCTTCCGCCTTGCGGGCGAAATCGTCGGGCTCGCGCGCGCCGGAGAACCACGCGTTGGCGTAGCAGGGAACGCGCGTGCGATGCGCTCCGCCCAGAAGTTCGTAGACTGGCACACCAAGCGCCTTGCCCTTGATGTCGAGCATTGCGGCTTCCAGTGCCGAAAGTGCTGACCGCAGCATCGGCCCCGTGCGCCAGTAGCTGTCACGAAGCAGCATTTCTATGTGGTGGTCGACAGCGAAGGGATCCTGCCCAATCAGCAACCGACCACATTCCTCAATCATGGTGGCGACGGCGCGTTCGCGCATTTCCAGCGTACCTTCGCCAACACCGCGGATTCCGGCATCCGTTTCCAGCACCACGAAGACGAAGTTGGCCCTGAAAGCGTCGACCACATGCGTGCGCAGCGCCGTGATCTTGAGGGGGCCGATCGCAGGAAACGACTTGGCAGGTTCCGTTGCACGCGTTTGGAGTGGAGGTATCATCGCATCAGCATCCCGCCATTGACATCAAAAATCATTCCCGTGAGGCCTGCACCCGCGTCGGAAGCGAGGTAGATGCAGGCATCCGCGATATCGCGAACTTCCTGAAGGCGGCCCATCGGCATTGCCGACGCAAGCGCGGCGAGGCCCGTGGGGCCGTGCGCCTGCTCCGACATCTCGGTGCGGACCACGCCGGGTGCAACAACGTTGACCGTGACGCCGAGCGGCGCACCAGTGCGCGCCAATGTCTTTGCCATCGTGTGAACAGCGCCCTTGGATGCGGCATAGGCGACGTGTCCCTTGAGCGCGCCCTGGTGACCGACAACCGAGCCGATCAGGATGATGCGTCCGCTGCGACCTTCGTTGCGGAAACGCTCCATCGCCGCCTTGCAGCACAGGAACGAGCCGGTGACATTGACGCTCATGACTTGCTCAAACGAAGCGGCGGTCGCCTCGAAAACCGTCTCTGCCGAAGTTACGCCCGCCGCACAGACGAGGATGTCGATCGGCCCGGATTCCCGGAACAAAGCTTCCACCTCATCCGCCTGCCTGACGTCGCAAGCGTGGATGTCGCCGCCACCCACGCGATCGGCGCGCACAACATGCGCCCCGGCTTCCGCGAGAGCATCCGCTATTCCCTGGCCAAGACCTCGTGCTGCTCCGGTGACAAGCGCATGCCGACCAAGGAGAGAGAAACGCTCACTGCGCATGTTCATTTCCCGATCATGGCGTTGGGCAGCGCTGTCGTCAGTGCTGGGATGAACGCGCACGCCAGCGTGACAGCGAGCAGGGCGATGACAAACCACCAGATCATCCCTGTGACGTGCCTGAATGGCACGCCGCCCACCTGACAGCAGATGTAGAGAATGATGCCGACCGGCGGAGTGATCCCCCCCGCAACGATGCAGAGGATGATCACCATCGCGAACTGGATCGGATCCATTCCGATCGCGATCGACACTGGCAGGAAGATCGGGACCAGGACGACCATGATGGC
>JAPLOV010000035.1:3561-12836 GCA_026400565.1 Hyphomicrobiales bacterium
GGATGGCGATGATGACCAGAATGATCAGCACACGCTGGTCACCCAGGGACGCGATCAGGGCGCCTATATCCTGCGGCAGGCGCCCGACGGCGAGAACCCAGCCCAGCAGTGAGGCCACTGCAATCACGAATAGGATAACACCGGTGCTGAGGGCCGTGTCGCAGCAGGCCTTGAAGACACGGTCCCATGTCATCTCGCCATAGACAAAGCCAAGGATTGTTGCGTAGGCGACCACAATCGCGCCCAGTTCGGTTGCCGTAAAATAGCCTCCAAACAGGCCGACCACGAGTATAGCCGGCGCCACGAGCGGCCCCGCTGCGGCAATCGCCGCGCGAAAAAGATTTCCGAGGCCCTGCCAGTCGTCGCGCGGGTAATTGTTCAGCCTGGCCTTCACGAAGACGATCAGTATGAAGGCAGCGCCCATCAACAGGCCGGGCACAACACCGGCCATGAACAGCTTGCCGATCGAGATATTGGTCATCGAGGCGTAGATGATCATCACGATGGAGGGCGGAATGATCGGGCCCAACGTCGCCGACGCGGCCACGAGGCTCGTCGAGAAGGCGTCGTCGTAGCCCTGTTTGCGCATCGATGGGATCAAGGTCTTGGACAGTGCTGCAGCATCGGCGGTCCCCGAGCCGGAAATGCCGGATAGAAAGATGGCGGTGGCAACGGTAACGTAGCCAAGACCGCCTTTGATCCAGCCAAACAACGCCCGACAAAAATTGACCAGACGGTCCGTGAGCCCTCCGGTATTCATCAGTTCGCCAGCGAGAATGAACAGCGGAACGGCAACCAGTGGAAACTTGTCGACGGCATTGACGATACGTTGCGCGACAATCTCTCCGGGCAAATGACCCAGGAAGATCAGCATCGAAGCAATGGTGCTTGCGCCCATCGCAAACGCGATAGGCGTGCCGGCGGCAACAAGTAACACCGTGAAGATGGCGAGGAAGAGAATCATCACACAACTTCCAAGCTCGAAGTGCCGGCCTTCTCAGGCCGCAGCGGCTCTGCGAGGGCGAAGAACAGCATCAGAGCGCAGCCAAGGGGCAGCGCGAAGTAGAAGTAGCCATAGGGAATCTGCAGGGATGCGCTCAGCTGTGTCATCTGGGCGAAGCCGAGGCGGAGCCCGAAATAGCCAGCAAAGGCCGCAAACAAGCAGATCGTGGCCCGCACGGCCAGCGCTGCGAGCAAGGCCAGCCTCGGCGGATAGCGCCCGGTTTCGGAGAAAATCACGAAGTGAAGCCCACGCTGCACGCCGACTGCAGCTGCGAGAAACGTGATGTAGATCTGAAGAAGTATCGCAATTTCGGCTGAACTGGTCACCGAAATGCTGAGCAGGTTTCGGCTTGCAACGTCTGCGATAATGATCAGAACCATCACCGCCACAAGTACCCCGCAGAGCAGTGTGACGCTGTGCGCCACCCGGCTGGCAATGCCTTGCATGACATATTTCTCCTGTCGCCCGGCTTAAGGCCGGGCGTCGCAAGGATGGTTGTTCGATAGCTTCGATCAAATCAGCGGACGGCGTCGATCTTCTTGACGATGTCGAGCGCGCCAGCCGAGTTGTTCACAAGGGCAGGCCAGATCGGTTGCAAGCGAGCGCGCATCGGGCCGGTATCGAGTGTCGAGACCTTCACGCCCCTGCTTTCCAGCACTGCATAGGAATCTGTCGTCAGCTTGACCACTTCGGGATTGCCCGTCTTGCGGAAATCAGCAGCGCAAGTGGTTAGAACGCCGCGTTCCTTTTCGCCCAGTGACTGGAACTTGCGCTCGTTGATGACCAGCATCATCAGATTGTACATGTGCCCGGTTTTCGCGACGAATTTGCCGACTTCGAAGAGCTTCGAGTTGACAAAACCCTCGGCGGGCGCCTCGAGGCCTTCCGCCAGCCCGGCCTGCATTGCAGGATACACTTCGGACCAGTCTACCGTGACAGGTGTGGCGCCGAGCGCCTCGAACATCTTGACCCAGATCGGAATGGGTGGTGAGCGGAATTTCACGCCCTTGAAGTCGTCGATGCTGTTCATCGGCTTCTTGACGGACATGACATCCCGGAAACCGTTATGCATGAAGGAAATCGCCCGAACGCCCTGATTTTTCTGGAGAAGCTCCGAGACAGCCTTGCCCGGTTCGCCGTCCATCGCGCGCTCGGCGTGCTCCCACCCCGAGAACAGGAACGGCAGTTGGAAGGCCGCCAGTTCTGGTTGAACGTTCGACATGTAAGCGGTGTCCGTGACCGTCATGTCGATAGCGCCGAGCTTCAACTGCTCGACAACTTCGCGGGCATTGCCAAGCTGACCGGCCGGATGATGCGCGACAGAGAACAGCTTGTCCTTCTCGACGCATGCCTTGAACCGCTCGGCGATATTGGTGATCTGCGAACCGATCGCGTTGTGGTGTGCGAGTGTGAGGCGTGTCTGCGCCGAGGCGCCGCCAGCCAACAGAAACAGTGCCGTACCAAGCGTTGCAGTGAACTTTCCGATCATTGTCGTCTCCTCCCATTTTCGAAATTGTATGATCGCATATGGATCATGAGTCAATGTATTTGATCAAATATTGCACTATCAGCATCTAGCTCGATCGCTTCAATATGGTAATGTGGCCCTAGAGAGGTCTGGTCCGTGGTCGAACCCCCCCCGAGCAGTGAAGAGCAGGAGCCAATTGAGGCTCAGATTTCGCGTCTGATTATCGAAGGTGAATTCGGGCCGGGAGACCGGCTTAAGCTTTCAGATCTCGCCCGGCGCTTTGGCGTCAGTCAGATGCCTGTCCGGGAAGCGCTTTGGAAGCTCGAGGGCAGCGGCCTTGTCCGCAACCTGCCCAACCGTGGGGCTGTCGTGCGCAATGTCGATGAGCAGCACATTGAGAATGTCTATGAGCTGCGTGCCGCCATCGAGATGATGCTGATAGAGCGTATGGTCGTTCGCGTGACATCCTCGGATCTAGACCAGATCGAGGTGGCGCGAGCCGCAGTTGAGGCGTCTGTAGAGAAGGGCGAGCGGAGCGCCATCCTCGCTGCCGACCAGGCTTTCCACAATACGATCAACCAGATCGCTGGAAACGATCTCGCAATGGCGACGCTCGCGAGATCAATGCCCCTCATTCAGTCGATGCGCCTGCGCGTTGGCTTCTCTACTCTGCGGTTGAAGGAAATGCTGAGCGAACACGCAGGCATCACCGCCGCAATTCGCGAGGGAGATGGACGTCTTGCGGCGCAGCGCGTGCGCCTCCACATGATCGGTGCGCGGCGGGCGATGATCGCAACGCTTGAGGCTCTCCGGTCAACAGCGACGGGAAAACGACGAAGCGCTCCTGGCAATCCTTGATATCTGCCCTGTGCCGCGCTCGAGCTGTCCTGAGTGCTCTCTCGAGGGGCAATTCAAGTTGAATCAAGTCGCCTGACTGATCCCCGCAATCCCAGCCTTCCGGCAGTTCTCCGAGACCGGCACGTCATCGGCGCCGTGCTTTAGAATGAATACCTTCTGCGCTTCAGAGAAGTTGCTCGCCTTCATCGACTTCCGCTCCTTCCGGCCAAGGGATGATGGCGCGGAAAACTCCAGCTTCAAACGGTCCAGTTTCTTGGGAGCAGATCAGCCTCGACAGCCAAGCAGCAATCGCTTCTGAACAAACAACCGGTGGTCAGAACGGGCAAGGAGCCAACGTCAAAATTACGACGGCGACGGTCCCTTATTGCGGTAGCAGTCAGCCAGGGCCTCAAAAGCCAGCTTCCTTGTCACTTTATCGGTTTCGATCAGGCCTTTCCGGTTGAAGCCACGCTGAAATCCGGTTTGCCGCCGCTCGGTGCGGAAATCGTACAACAACCATGCGGCAAGCCCGGCGATGAAGGGCGTCGCCGCGATGCGCCGAAACTGCTGGCGGTAGAACTCGGCTTGCCAGTCCTCGGTGAAGAGCATGCGCCCTGCGCCGCGATGCCCGGGAACTGCGTCCGCGCCGGTCTCGCTGATGATCACGGGCCTGTCTGGGTTCGAGTTGGCAAGCAGCCGGTCCAGCCCGGAAAAGTCCGGCTCATACCAGCCGAAATACTCGTTAAGGCCGATCACATCGAGATGAGCGGCAAGCCGATCCTCGATCGTGAAGCGCTCACGGTTGATGAGGCAGGCGGCCGATGTCAGGCGGGAGGGATCAAGCTGCTTCGCTGTCGCAGCCAGTTCGCCCATGAAGGCAAGCCGTGCGTCCGTGTCGGCGTTTTCATTCCCCACCCCCCAGATGATGAC
This sequence comes from Hyphomicrobiales bacterium, assembly GCA_026400565.1. GTDB lineage: Bacteria > Pseudomonadota > Alphaproteobacteria > Rhizobiales > Beijerinckiaceae > Allobosea. Next base: position 7,800 of record JAPLOV010000035.1, read on the forward strand.
GCTTGCGCGGTTGATGTCCCTGAGAATGAGCTCCGAAAGCTGGTTGCGCGCGTCCGCGAGTGTATCGGGATTGGCAAAATCGATTGCCCAGTAAACCGGGATCTCGGCCCAAAGGAGGAACCCTTCCTCGTCGGCGATGCGGGCGACCAGGTCGTGATGGGGATAGTGCGCGAGCCTGAGAAAATTGCAGCCAAGCTCCTTCGCATGTCTGAAGCGGCGGCGGATATCCGCCTCGGAGGAGACCTTGCCGAGTTTGAGATCATCCTCGTGAACGCAAACACCCTTGAGCCAGATGGGGCTGCCGTTCAGCAGGATTTCTGTGCCGCGCGTTTTAATGGTCCGAAAGCCGATGCGCTCGGTTACCTCGTCGGTCGCGAACGCAAACCGCACATCGTAGAGTTTTGGCGTAACCGGCGACCAGCAGGTGAGGGGAACGGGAACCGTGAGCTCTCCCTCGCCGTCTACAAGCGGCAGGCTGATGCGCAAGCCGAGCTCCGCAATCTCGACATCAGCCGTTCCTGCTACCGGAGAGGACAGGGACATGCTGAACCGGACTGCCGAACCATCTCCGGTCAGCGCTGCGCTGACGTAACGGATGAATACCTGCGGCAGGTGCAGCAGCGCGACCTCCCGATACAGCCCGCCATAGTTGAACCAGTCGATATGGTGCATCGGCACACTGTCGGGCCGGCGGCGGTTCGCGACATAGACCTGCAGCCGGTTGCGGCCCGGCTGAAGATGCCCGGTCGCCTCGATGCAGAAGGGTGTAGAGCCGCCTTTGTGGCTGCCGATGTGGATGCCGTTCAGGAAGACCATAGCGGCGTAATTCGCCGCACCGAAACTGAGGATGGTCCGTTCTCTGCCGGCAAGCGGCTCCCAATCCAGCCATCGCGTGTACCAGGCAGCACCTTCGAAGTACGTCCATTCCGGTTTGAGCACATTCCAGCAGGAAGGTACCGGCACAAGCTCTCCCGCCTCGATCTCGTAGTCGCGCGGTGTGGCCCACTGCGATGGCGGCATCTCGTCGAGTGCAAACCAGCACTGCCGTAGTCCTTCATCGAAGAGATCAAGGGTCATGTGCCATTGACCATCCAGCGAAATGGTCTCGCGGCCCGCCAACGTCACGAGCGTCTTCGAAGTTGCCATGCGCTGCTCGAAAGGCCGCGCATAGTCCTCATTGTGCAGATGTGCGAAAGGGTCGTCCGCCGGATGGGCCGTCATGCCGCAGCAGTCCAGTTTGCGGCCCGGTACCCGATGCCTATCATGCGACGAAACTTCCAGTTCCAGCGTCGCGGCCATAGTACGTCCGCGATCATGGCAATGGCGATCCAGCGGAACCAGGTGGCAAAGCTGTTGGAATGGCCTTGCGGCTCCTCGTAGCCGTTCACCCAGCCGTCCTGTCGGCGGACACCCCCCAGCACATCGCAAAAGCCGCCATCGGTTCTCTGGAATGCAAGCAGCTTTGGCAGAAGCGCCGCGAGCCACTCCTCGATGTCGTTGCGACGATGATCAAGCAGTCGCCACCCGTGCACGAGCACGTCGACGGCGTCGACATCGATGCAGGCACTGTCGATGCGCGGCGGCAACGACAGGCAATAGTCGACAGCACGATCCTGCCCCTCCAGCGCACAACCTTCGTGATACCAGATGTGGAAGTTGTGCATCGAACCCGCGAAGGCGTGCAGCAACTGCGTCTTGTCGCTGAGTTGACCCACGCCCCAGAAGCCGGTTGTCGGCTCGCGCAGACGGTCATGCCAGGCGAAGAGCTGCTGCAGCGCGCGATCCACTTCAGGTTGCCACGCGGAGCCGCTTTGATGCCCATCGCCATGCTGGCGCAGAAGCAGCAGAAAGCTGGCCAGATTGACGATGTTGTTGCCCTCCTGCCAGGGGTCGCGCAGGTCGCGCAGGCTCAGCCAATGGCCCAGCGTCCTGTCATCCAGGTAGTCCTTGGCGAACTCAAGGATCGGTCGGTGGTCCGGGGCGAGAGTCTCGATCGCACCGAGCGTATAGTTGGTGACGTGGAAATCGATGTAGCGCCAGGTTTCGTCAAGATCCGGCTTCTTGAAGACGTCAGCCTCCTGCATGCCCTCGATCCGGAAGCGGCCGTCGGGGAGACGGCTCGCTTCAAGCCATTTCACGAGTGAAGTACGTTCAGCCGCAGACCAGTCCGCGAGGCCGCCCAGCAGGTCGAGACACATGATCCCGTTGTATGTTCCAGGCAGCAGGACGCCCGGCCAGCGGTCGGCGTCATGCATCCCGCTGATACGCATGCAGCCCTTCGGTTTGCCCGCGGACTGCATTGTCTTGAGCCAGTCGAGTGTGGCTGCGCGTGCATTGTCAATTCCGATCGCGAGCTTCTCGCGGCTGTCGATCTTCTTCAGCATCGCGTCATCCTTTTACCGCGCCCGCCGCCATGCCTTCCATCACCCGCTTTTGCGCCAGCAGGAACAGCGCGGCCACGGGCAGCGTGGTCAGCACTGCAAGCGCCATGATCCCCTGGAAATTGGAGCCGAGTTCGCTGTTCATGGACAACAACGCGACTGGCAGGGTGTAGGTGTCAGGAGACCGCGAGATCACCATGATCGGGAACCATTGCGCCCAATTGAGCAGGAAGGTGATAAGCGCAACCGTTGCGGTGATCGGCATCGCCATCGGCAGGACGACGCGTGTGAGGATCTGCCATTCACTGGCTCCATCAATCACAGCCGCCTCGATCACCTCGTTCGGGATTTTTCGGAAGAACTGTTCGAACAGGAAAAATTGCAACGGACCCAGCGCCAGGAACAGGATGATGCCGGCATAGCTGCCAAGCAGCCCCAGCTTGAACATCACGAGATAAACCGGAATCACGAGCAGCATGTAAGGGTACATGATCGTGATGAGAAACCCGTAGCGCACAAGCGTGAAGCCTGGCGCCTTCGGCCTACGCACGAGAGCATAGGCACCGAGCGCGGTGACGATGACGCCCAGGATCGTCGAAAGCGTTGTGATTGCCAGTGAATTGACCGCATATGTCGACAGGTTCACCCCGCCGATCCGGCCGATCTCGGAGAAGATCTGAAAGTTCAGCGTCTCCGGCCAGGGGCGCAGCGGCGCGGACATGATCGCCCGCGTCGGCCGGAACGCCGATACAAGCATCCACCAGTAGGGATAGAGGAACAACAGACTTGTGAGGATCGCGACGGCGTAGGCCACGACCTGTAACAGGCGGTTGGGGCGAATGTCATCGTTCACTTGCCTGGCTCCCTGTCGCCTATCCGATAGGCCGTCAGCGAAAGTCCAATCACGATGGCGAAGAGTATGGTGGCCATTGCCGTTGCCTCGCCGTAACGCGCCTGATCGAAGAGCTGGTAGGCGTAGTAGCTTACGAAGTTCGTCTGATCGTTCGGACCGCCCTTGGTCATGACGACAACGACGGTAAAGGTCTTGAGGAACTGGATCAGCGCGTAGACGGTATTGATGACGAGTGCCGGCCGAAGCTGCGGCAGGATCACGTACCACCACCGCTGCCACGTGGTGGCACCGTCGATATGCGCAGCTTCCTCCAGCGCCCGGTCGCGGATCGAGAGATTGGCCAGGAAGATGATCATGTAGAAGCCGGCGTGATGCCAGAGTTCCGCAATAAGGATCGACAGCATGGCGGTGTCCACGCTGGAGAGGCCGCCGAAGGCCGGAAGCCCCAGCATCTTCAAAGCGGCATTGATTGCTCCGAAGGACCTGTCAAAGAGCCAGCGCCAGACGACATAGCCCGCAACATCGGGCGTTATGACGGGCAGGAAGATCGCTAAGCGAAAAAACAGATTGCCGCGCTTCAACAATGTCGAGTCGAGCAGGATGGCAAAGCCGAGTGCGAAAGCGAGGTTCGCGAAGACTGACAGCACTGTGTAGAGCAGTGTCCGCGATAAAGACGCGAGGAAGATAGGGTCTGCGAGAACGGCGATATAGTTGGCAAACCCGACATAGGTTGGATTGGGCCGCAGCGCTGTCGCCGACGCCGTGAACGATACCTGGATCGAGAGAACAATGGGCCAAACGCCGAACAGGATCGTCAGTGCGGCGAAGGGGGCGACAAAGAGGTAGAAGATCCTGTCGCGCGACAGGCTTCCAAGAGCATCCATCATCGACATGCGTCCGCTCGTGATTGCCGCCGGCAGTCAACTGCCGGCGGATCGCCTTCTGGAAACATCAGCCTTTCAACTTGGTCGCGAGGTCGCGCATCTCTTTCGCCGTCTCGGCGATGAAGGCCTTCCAGTCGGCAGGCGGGTTGGTGATGCCGGAAAGCAGCTTGCGATGGAAAGCGGCCTCGAGCTCCGGGTAGAAGGTGTGGATCGATTCTGGGAAGTCGTAGGCGACCAGCCGGTGCTCGGCCTTGGCAAAGTACTGCGAACGCTCCGAGAGTTTCGAGTCGTCGAGATCCTTTCGGACGCCTGCACCAATGTTTTCAAGCGAGGCCTGCTGCGCAGCCTTCGTCAGCATGAAGGCCGCGAACTCCTGAGCCAAAGCCTTGTTCGGGGAATTTTCTGGCACCGCAACACCGCGCATGCCACCGATCACCACGGCGTTCGGGCGATCTGGCGCGAACTTAGGCCAGGGACCAGAGACGAAGTCGCCATTCAGCACCTGTGGACCGTCCCACTTGCGCACGTTCCAGTCACCGACGCGGAACATGCCGCCGCGGCCACCTTCGATGATCTGATACATCTCCGTGAAGGAGTGGTTGATCGTGTCCGGCGAGACGAACTTGTAGGTCGAGTATGCCTTCAGGAACTCCTCCAGCACCTGCGCATGTGCCGGCTGATCGATGGTGATCTTGCCTTCAGGGTCGATCAGCGTGTGGCGCAGCCCTGAGCCGAAGACAAAAAGATCAAGCATGTGAATGAGGTCGCGGGGCTTTGCGGCCTGCAGCGCCATGCCGAACGTGTCGGCCTGACCGTTGCCGTCCGGATCCTTGTCGCGGAAGGCAGCGGACAGCGTCTTCACCTCTTCCCAGGTGTCTGGAAACTTGCCGCCGTTCTTGTCGAGCCAGCTCTTGCGGAC
>JAPLOV010000130.1 GCA_026400565.1 Hyphomicrobiales bacterium
CACATGTCCGCTGAGCCTGACGGGAGGCAAAGCGGGATTGGTCATTGCCGCTTGGCACCCTATCTGCATGTGAAACCGTGATCCCGAGACCGAGCACCCCATGCCCCGCGCCCGAGACCCGATCGAAAACCTGTTCGACAAGAACCCGATGGCGGACACGAATGCCCGGATGATCACGGTGCGCGGCGCGCGCGAGCACAACCTCAAGAACGTCGATCTGGCCATTCCGCGCGACAAGCTGGTCGTGTTCACCGGCCTGTCAGGCTCCGGCAAGTCCTCGCTGGCCTTCGACACGATCTACGCCGAAGGGCAGCGACGCTATGTCGAATCGCTCTCGGCCTATGCGCGGCAGTTCCTTGAAATGATGCAGAAGCCCGATGTCGACCAGATCGACGGGCTTTCGCCTGCCATTTCCATCGAACAGAAGACCACATCGAAAAACCCGCGCTCGACGGTGGGCACCGTCACCGAGATCCACGATTACATGCGCCTGCTCTGGGCGCGCGTCGGCATCCCGTATTCGCCCGCCACCGGCTTGCCGATCGAGAGCCAGACGATCAGCCAGATGGTCGACCGCGTGCTGGCCTTGCCGGAAAAGATACGTCTGTTCCTCCTGGCGCCCGTGGTGCGCGGCCGCAAGGGCGAATACCGCAAGGAACTGGCCGAATTCCAGAAGCGCGGCTTCCAGCGCGTCAAGATCGACGGTCAGTTCTACGAGATCGCCGATGCCCCGGCGCTCGACAAGAAGCTGAAGCACGACATCGACGTGGTCGTTGACCGCATCGTGGTGCGCGCCGATCTGGCAGCGCGGCTGGCCGAGAGCTTTGAGACCGCGCTCGAACTGGCAGATGGCCTCGCCACGATCGAATTCGCCGACGAGAAGACCGACAAGGGCGAGGCTCGGACCACGATCTTCTCGTCGAAATTCGCCTGCCCGGTTTCCGGCTTCACGATCTCGGAGATCGAGCCGCGCCTGTTCTCGTTCAACAATCCGTTCGGGGCCTGTCCGACCTGCGACGGCCTCGGCCACGAAATGCGCATTGACCCTGACATGGTGGTGCCGGACCGCACGGCCAACTTGAAGAATGGCGCGCTCGCGCCGTGGGCCAAGTCGAGTTCGCCTTACTATGGTCAGACCCTGACGGCGTTGGCCCGGCACTTCGGCTTCTCGATGACCAAGCCGTGGTCGGACCTGCCGGAGACCGTGCAGTCCATGCTGCTGCACGGCAGTGGCAACGAGGCCATCCGTTTCGCCTATGATGACGGCTTGCGTTCGTATGATGTCAATAAGCCGTTCGAAGGGGTGATCACCAACCTCGAGCGCCGTTATCGCGAGACCGAGTCGGACTGGTCACGCGAGGAAATCGGCCGCTTCATGAGCGAAACGCCCTGCGCCGCCTGCAAGGGTTTCCGGCTCAAGCCCGAAGCGCTGGCGGTCAAGGTCGGCATGAAGCATATCGGCGAGATCAGCCAGCTTTCGGTGCGCGATGCGCTGGGCTGGTTCAGTGCCTTGCCGGCGCAGCTCTCGCCCAAGCAGATGGAAATTGCGGCCCGCATCCTGAAAGAGATCCGCGACCGGCTGACCTTCCTGCTCGATGTCGGCCTCGAATACCTGACCTTGTCGCGTGCCTCGGGCACCTTGTCGGGCGGCGAAAGCCAGCGCATCCGGCTCGCGTCCCAGATCGGCTCGGGTCTGACCGGCGTGCTCTACGTGCTCGACGAGCCCTCGATTGGCCTGCACCAGCGCGACAACGAACGGCTGCTCGGCACCTTGCGCCGCCTGCGCGACCTCGGCAACACCGTGATCGTCGTCGAGCATGATGAGGATGCCGTGCTCCAGGCCGATCATGTCGTCGATGTCGGCCCCGGCGCGGGCATCCATGGCGGGCAGATCGTGGCGCAGGGCACGCCCGCCGAGGTCATGGCGAATCCTGCATCGCTGACCGGGAAGTATCTGACCGGAGCGATGTCGGTGCCCGTGCCCGCCCGGCGCCGAAAGCCCCAAAAGGGCCGCGTGCTGAAGTTGATCGGAGCGCGGGGCAACAACCTCAAGAATGTCTCGGTCACCTTGCCGCTCGGCACCTTCACCTGCATCACCGGCGTGTCGGGGGGCGGCAAGTCGACGCTTGTCATCGATACGCTCTACAAGGCTGTCGCCCGCAAGCTGAACGGCTCGATCGAACATCCCGCGCCCTTCGACCGCATCGAGGGGCTGGAGCACCTCGACAAGGTGATCGACATCGACCAGTCCCCGATCGGGCGCACACCGCGCTCCAACCCGGCCACCTATACCGGGGCCTCCACCCCGATCCGCGAGTGGTTTGCCGGCCTGCCAGAGGCGAAGGCCCGCGGCTACCAGCCGGGCCGGTTCTCGTTCAACGTCAAGGGCGGGCGCTGCGAGGCCTGCCAGGGCGACGGCCTGATCAAGATCGAAATGCACTTCCTGCCCGATGTCTACGTCACCTGCGACGTCTGCAAAGGCAAACGCTATGACCGCGAGACCCTCGAGGTGAAGTTCCGCGACCACTCCATCGCCGATGTGCTCGACATGACGGTCGAGGAGGCTGCCGACCTGTTCAAGGCCGTGCCCGGCATCCGCGACAAGATGGAGACGCTGGCGCGCGTCGGCCTCGACTATGTCAAGGTCGGCCAGCAGGCCACGACGCTGTCCGGCGGCGAGGCGCAGCGCGTCAAGCTCTCCAAGGAGTTGAGCAAACGCGCCACCGGCCGCACACTCTATATCCTCGACGAGCCGACCACTGGGCTGCATTTCCATGATGTTGCCAAGCTTATGGAGGTGCTGCACGAACTGGTCGACCAGGGCAATACCGTGGTCGTGATCGAGCACAATCTCGAGGTCATCAAGACTGCCGACTGGGTCATCGACATGGGGCCGGAAGGCGGCGACGGCGGCGGCATGGTCGTGGCCGAAGGCACGCCGGAAGACATTGCCAAGGTCAGTGACAGCCACACCGGCCGCTTCCTCAAAGAGGTTCTGGCCCGCCGTCCGCTCAAGCCGTCAGGCGCTGCGGCCACGGCAAGCGCTGCGGAGTGACGGCGATGGGCATCCATGTCGGCGACCAGATCAGCCTCGGTGGCTTCCGCGACCGACCTAACGAGGACCGCATGGGCCAGAGCATGGGTCATGCCTGGGTGATCGATGGCGCAACCGGTCTCGGCGAGCCGTTCATGGGCCAAAGCAGCAACAGCTCGAGCAGCGATGCGGCCTGGCTGGCCCAGCGGGCGCACGAGGCCTTCACGCGCCATGCTGCCATCACGGATCCGCGCGCGCTTCTGGGGTGTGCTGCTGATGATCTCGTGGCAGCGTTCGAACAGGAGCGCTCGCGTGACCTGAAGGAGCCGTGGGAACTGCCTTGTGGGGCGTTCATGCTGGCCAGCCTCGGCGAAGCCGGCCTGACCATCACTTGGTCGGGCGATTGCCGCGCGCTTGTGCAGCAGGGCGATGGTTCTGTGCTGAGCTTTGGCGCAACGCCCGTCAGCGAGGAGGCGGAAGCCGCTCTGGTGGCCCGGCTTGGTCGCGGCGGAGACCCCGCAAGGCGCTATGCCCAGCCGGAGGCTATGGCCGAACTGCGTGCAGGCAGGGGGCTCGCGCTCGCGCCAGGCAATGCGTTCATCCTCGCACCCGACCGGGGCTTCCTCAACCATCTCTGCCAGGCGACTGTTGCCACACGGCAGGCGAGTCTGCTGATGATGACCGATGGCTTTGCGGCGGCCGAATTGCGCTATGGCCTGTTTGCCGGACCTGAGGCGATGATGCACGCCGCGCGCGGCGGAGGCCTTGCACGGATGGGCGATCAGTTGCGCCGATTCGAGCACGAGACTGATCCGGACGGCGTGCTCAAGCCGCGCTGGAAACGCTGCGATGACGCCACCGCTATCTGGCTTCAAATCAACGCCTAAAACATTGATTTTAAATATCTTGTTTGGCTGTGTGTTTTGGTGTGTTTCGCTGGCTTCGAGCGCTTGAATCGTCTAGACCGTCCTAACAGGCAATCGACGACGGACAAGCGCAGTGAGCGACGACGACAACAAGCCAGTTGATCCCCCTGCGCCGGCATCGGGCAGCGACATCAAGCCGATTTCGATCACCGATGAAATGCGCAAGAGCTACCTCGACTACGCCATGAGCGTGATCGTCAGCCGCGCGCTGCCTGATGTGCGCGATGGGCTGAAGCCGGTGCACCGCCGCATCCTTTACGCGATGTGGGAAAACAGCTTCACGCCGGACCGCAAATACGTGAAATCCGCGCGCATCGTCGGCGACGTGATGGGCCAGTATCACCCGCATGGCGACCAGGCCATCTATGACGCGCTGGTGCGCATGGCGCAGGATTTCTCGATGCGCCTGATGCTCGTGGACGGGCAAGGCAACTTCGGCTCGGTCGATGGCGATCCACCCGCTGCGATGCGGTATACAGAGAGCCGGCTGGCACGCCCGGCCATGTCGTTGCTGGAAGATCTCGACAAGGAGACCGTCGATTTCCATGCCAACTACGATGACAGCAAGGAAGAGCCGTCCGTCCTGCCGGCGCGCTATCCGAACCTGCTCGTCAACGGAGCCGGCGGCATCGCGGTCGGCATGGCAACCAACATCCCGCCGCACAATCTCGGCGAGGTGATCGACGCCTGCGTGGCCTACATCGACGATCCCGAGATCAGCATCGATGACCTGATTGAGATCGTGCCGGGCCCGGATTTCCCGACCGGTGCCTCGATCATGGGCCGTGGTGGCATCCGCGCCGCCTATCATCTGGGCCGCGGCTCGGTGATCATGCGGGCGAAGACCTCGGTCGAGGAAATCCGCAAGGATCGCGAGGCGATCATCGTTCATGAGCTGCCCTATCAGGTCAACAAGGCCAGCCTTATGGAGAAGATCGCCGATCTGGTGCGCGAGAAGCGCCTTGAAGGCATTTCCGATCTGCGTGACGAATCCGACCGCGACGGCATGCGCATGGTCATCGAGATCAAGCGCGACGCCATGGCCGAGGTGGTGCTGAACCAGTTGTTTCGCTTCACGCCGCTGCAGTCGAGCTTCGGGTGCAACATGGTGGCGCTCAATGGCGGCCGCCCGGAAACACTGAACCTCAAGGATTTCATCAAGGCCTTCGTGGATTTCCGCGAGGAGGTCATTTCTCGCCGCACCAAGTTCCTGCTTAACAAGGCGCGGGAACGGGCCCATGTGCTGTGCGGCCTGGCCATTGCTGTCGCCAACATCGACGAGGTGATCCGCATCATCCGGACGTCGCCCGATCCGAACGCGGCGCGTGAATCGCTGACCGGCCGGCTGTGGCAGGCATCCGATCTCGCGCCCCTGATCCGTCTAGTGGATGATCCTCGCTATCCGATCAACGAGGACGGCACGTATCGTCTGTCGGATACGCAGGCCCGCGCGATCCTCGAATTGCGCCTGGCCCGCCTCACAGCCCTCGGCCGTGATGAGATCGGCGGCGAACTCACCAAGCTTGCCGCCGAGATCGAGGATTTCCTCGCCATCCTGCGCTCGCGCGAGCGAATCTTCGGGCTGGTCAAGGCCGAACTGGCCGAGATCCGCGCGGCGCATGCCACTCCGCGCAAGACCATCATCCAGGACTGGGATGCTGATCTTGAGGACGAGGACCTGATCGCCCGCGAGGATATGGTTGTCACGGTGAGCCATGGCGGTTACATCAAGCGCGTGCCGCTCTCGACCTATCGGGCGCAGCGCCGAGGCGGCAAGGGCCGTTCCGGCATGGCCACGCGGGACGAGGATTTCGTCTCGCGGCTATTCGTGGCCAACACGCACACGCCGCTGGTGTTCTTCTCATCGCGTGGGCAGGCCTACAAGGAGAAGGTCTGGCGCCTTCCGCTGGCAGCGCCGAATGCCCGCGGCAAGGCTCTGGTCAACATGCTGCCGCTCGAACAGGGCGAGCGGATCACAACCGTGATGCCGCTGCCCGAGGACGAGGCGAGCTGGGAAACGCTCGACGTGATGTTCGCCACCGCATCGGGCAACGTCAGGCGCAACAAGCTGTCAGATTTCGTGCAGGTCAACCGCAACGGCAAGATCGCCATGAAGCTCGACGAGGGCGATGCCATCGTTGATGTGCAAATCTGCTCGGAAGCCGACGATGTGCTCCTGACCACGGCACTCGGCCAGTGCATCCGTTTTGCCGTGCCGGAAGTCCGCGTCTTCAAGGGCCGCGACTCGACCGGCGTGCGCGGCATCAATCTGGCCGATGGCGACAAGGTCATTTCGCTGGCGATCCTGCATCACCTTGATGCCAATGCCGACGAGAGAGCTGACTTCCTGCGCAAGAGGCGTGCGGTAACGGGCGAAGGGACAGAGGATGCCGGTATGCCGGACAGCGAAGGCGCGGACCCAGATGGTGCCGGCGATGCCGCAACCGCAGGTGCAAGCATCTCTCCCGAGCGCTACGCGGCCATGTCCGCTGCCGAGCAGGTTGTACTCACCGTTTCCGAGAATGGCTACGGCAAGCGCACGTCGTCATTCGAGTATCGGGTCACGGGCCGTGGCGGCAAGGGCATCGTGGCCATGGTGGTCAACGACCGCAACGGGCCGCTGATCGCGTCCTTCCCGGTGGAAGACAGCGACCAGATCATGCTTGTCACCGATGGCGGGCAGTTGATCCGGGTGCCGGTCGCCGGCATCCGCGTTGCCGGGCGCTCGACGCAAGGCGTCATCGTCTTCGACACGGCGGATGGCGAGCGTGTTGTCAGCGTCGAGCACATCACCGACGACGGCGGGGACAGTGGCGATGGAGACGGCACGGAAGCATGAGGAGCGGCGGCCTCCGTGCAGCCACGTCATCGCCCGCGCATCGCCATGTTCCAGTCACCATCCGCGCAGCAGGTCGCATTTACGGAAGGGCAATATCTGCAACCTAGGGCTGCATTCAATGGGTGGAGGCAGCACGATGTTCCGTTCCTTGTTCAAGAGGTGCCGCTCGCCCGGCTTCGGCATAGCGTTGGCCACCTGCACCCTGTCCATGCTTGCCGCTCCGGCGCGGCGGGGCCTGCTGGCTCCCGCCGCACTCATGGCTTTGGTGTCGGTCGCAGATGCCAGCGTTGAGCAACACGAACGCTGGACCTTGTCGAGTGCGTCGGGCACGGCGACGCTGGCCCTGGTGCAGGAACCGGGCGGCCGTCCGCTGATCATGTTCATCTGCGGGGCGCGCTTGCCGGGCGATGCGGAGGTGATCGTCAGTGCCGGTCCGGAAGACGTGTCCACGCGCCGCCGGCGCATGGATATCGAGGTCGGCTCGGTCAAGGGGCCTCTGTTCAGTGGTCATCCGGCACATCGACGCCACCCTCGATCGCACTGGCCTCGATCCCGGTGCAGAAGATGACCGAGTTGATGAAGGCCAATGCCATCACGCTGAGTTGGCGCGTCGAGGTTCCCGACCGCTTTAATCGCCCGTTGGCATCGGCCCCGATGCCAAATGCCTTTGGCCGCTTCTGTACAGAGTTCCTGCGCTTCTGCGCCTGAGGCCCTGTCGCTTTTCAGGCCCGCATGGCGCCGGGGCCAGGGCGCGCACCGGGCAGACATTGGCCGAGAATGATCATCCCGAGCACCTCGTCCTCGGTGACATCGGCCACGGCAGCAGAGCCAACGACCTGCCCTTTCTTCATCACCATTACGCGGTCCGCGAGGTCAAACACGTCATGGATATCGTGGCTGATCAGAAAGATGCCGCCGGCCTTTTCGATGGCGGCCTTGATGGCGGCTTCATCGGTCTTCCAGCGCTCTTCCTGGACGTTTGACCAGCTGGGCCCGACGACAGGGCCCCTGGACTGGGCAAAGGCAGCGGTTGAACTCATGAGGCCAGCGGCAACTGCCTCGGCAAGCAGGAGATGGCGACGATCCATGGTGCTCTATTCCCGTGTCTGACGTTTTTTCGAGGCATCATCATGTCTGCCACTGCGATCCGAATCGTCCCGGATTTGACCAGACGATGAAATTGCAGCGCCGGGTCACCCCGGAAAGCGACCAGCCGGTCGTTCAGCCCCGGTGGCCCATTCACAATGGGGTCACGCATGGATTTCGCATGTGGATGCCTGGAACGTCGCATTGCCAGAAGCTTGTTGATGAGAGAATGATCATTGCAGTTCGCAATGCCAAAGACGCGGCTTGCATCGCCCGGCCTGACGTGCACGCACATGAAAACTGACAGACATGACCTCCCGCCTTGATCTTGATCTGTTGCGGACCTTCGTGATGGTGGCCGAGCTTGGGAGCCTCACGCGGGCCGGCGAGCGTCTGCTGATCAGCCAGCCGACGGTCAGCCTGCAGTTGAAGCGCCTTGAGGACGGGCTTGGCCGGAGCCTGATGTGGCGTTCCCCGAAAGGCGTGCAGCTCACGGGCGATGGCGAGATAATGCTCTCCTATGCGCGCCGCATCCTTGCCCTTGCCGAGGAAGCGCTCGGCAAGATCAGCGAGCCGGTCATCCAGGGGCTAGTGCGCCTTGGCACGCCCGAGGACTTCGCAACCACACATCTGTCCGGCGTGCTGGCGCGCTTTGCCCAAAGCCATCCTGGAGTGGCCCTTGAGGTCACCACGGACCTGACCCTCAACCTGATCGAGCGCTTCAAGGATGGCGAATTCGATCTGGTGCTGATCAAGCGCGAGCCGATGGGCCCCACCGAGGGCGTTCGGGTCTGGCGCGAACCGCTGGTCTGGGCCGGAACCAGGCCGGAGATTTTCACCAGTGAGGGTCCATTGCCGCTGGTCGTCTCGCCCCATCCGTGTGTCTACCGCAAGCGCGCCACGGCAGCGCTCGACCGGGCCGGCCGATCTTGGCGTGTGGCCTACACCTCGACCTCGCTGGCTGGCGCGCAGGCCGCAGTGCGTGCCGGTCTTGGCCTGACCGTGCTGCCCAAGGAAATGGTCCCTCCGGATTTCTTCATCATCGACGTGGCAGAGGGCGCGCCCGACCTGTCCGACACCGAGATTGCCCTGATTCAGGCGCGGCAAATCTCGCTTCCCGCCCTGCGCCTAGGCCAACACATCATGCGGTCCCTTGAGAAGAAGGACACGGCGCATTAGGACAAAGGGCCCTGACATTTGGATTCCGCCCGTGCCGCATGATCTGATCATCTACGATTGCGACGGTACGCTGATCGACACCGAGACGATCTATGCCGAGATCAACCTCAAGGCCTACCACCGCCTCGGCCTGACTCACTGGACCATGGATTCCTACGTCGACGCGATGGTCGGGATTCCGGTGGCGGCGGGGCGTAAGGTTCTTGAGGCCGACTATGGCGGGCCGCTCCCTGCCGACTTCGAAGCTGGCATCGAGCGCGAGGTCCATCGCCGCTTCACCGAGGAATTGCAGAGCCTGCCCGGTGTCCGGAACGCTGTGAGCCTGATCGAGGGTCCGCGCTGCGTGGCGTCTTCCACCAGTCTCGTGCCGCTCAAGCGCAATCTCGCCACGGCCGGGTTGATTGACCTGTTCGATCCGCATGTCTTTTCGGCCAGCCAGGTTTCACGCGGCAAGCCGCATCCTGATGTCTTCCTGTTTTCGGCAGAAAGCATGGGTGCTCGTCCTGATAACTGCCTTGTCATCGAGGACTCGGTGCCCGGTGTCCTGGCGGCTCGCGCAGCCGGAATGCCGGTCATCGGTTTTACCGGTGTCGCGCATGACCGTGCCCGCATCAGCGCACGGCTGAAGGAGGCAGGCGCCATGGCCGTGATCGATCACATGGCCGAATGGCCTGCCATGGTGAAGGCCGTCCGGGCAGCCTGAGACGCTTGCGGCGCATCAACGTCCGATTTGCCAACGCATAAAACCTGCCTTACCCATCTGTCATGACCCGCATCGCACTTTACACCGGCTCGTTCGATCCCCTCACCAACGGCCACGTCGATGTGGTGCGGCAGGCCTGCGGCATGGTCGACACGCTGGTCGTGGCGATCGGTATTCACCCCGGCAAGGCGCCACTGTTCAGCGCCGACGAGCGCGCCGCCATGATCCGCGAAATCTGCGTGCCGATGGCAAGGGTCGAGCAGACCCGGCTGGAGGTCGTCACCTTCTCTGATCTTGCCGTTAATGCTGCCCGCCGGGCAGGGGCCTCGATGATGATCAGGGGCCTGCGTGATGGCACCGATCTTGACTATGAGATGCAAATGGCCGGCATGAACGGCATTCTTGCGCCCGACATCCTGACGGTGTTCTTGCCAGCGTCTCCCAGGGTTCGCCCGGTGACGGCGACGCTGGTGCGCCAGATTGCATCCATGGGCGGCGACATCACGGCGTTCGTTCCCGGGGCTGTGGCCGCTGCGCTCAAGGCGCGTTTCGGAAAAGATTGAAGGCGCGATCTGGCGCCCAAATTGCTGCGTCCGCATCACCTGCCCTTGCAATTTTGCCCCATGGATGGTGTCAGTCGGGGTGCATCATGACGTGGCGACTCGCATTCGCGGGTTTGCGACGGTCCGTTTTCGTTTTCGAACAGGTTCACCATGCGTCTGTCCCGTTACTTCCTGCCGATCCTGCGCGATACGCCCAAGGATGCCGAGATCGTGTCGCACAAGCTGATGCTGCGGGCCGGCCTCATCCGCCAGCAGGCGGCGGGGAGCTACACGCTGTTGCCCTTGGGCCTGCGCGTGCTCAACAAGATCAATGCCGTGATCCGAGAAGAACAGAATCGCTCCGGCGCGATCGAATTGCGCATGCCGACCATCCAGTCCGCCGACCTGTGGCGGGAGAGCGGGCGCTACGATGCCTATGGCAAGGAGATGCTGCGCATCAAGGATCGTCATGATCGCGAGATGCTGTTCGGCCCCACCAACGAGGAAATGATCACGGAGATCTTCAGGTCCTACGTGAAGTCCTACAAGGAGCTACCTCTGAACCTTTATCATATCCAATGGAAGTTCAGGGACGAGGTGCGCCCCCGCTTCGGCGTCATGCGCGGTCGCGAGTTCATGATGAAGGATGCCTATTCCTTCGATCTCGATCAGGCCGGCGCCGTGCATGCCTACAACAAGATGTTCGTGGCTTACCTCCGCACCTTCGAGCGGTTGGGCCTGAAATCCATTCCCATGCGTGCCGACACCGGCCCGATCGGCGGCAATCTCAGCCATGAATTCATCGTCCTCGCCTCAACCGGCGAGAGCGAGGTGTTCTGCCACAAGGATTTTCTCAGCTATCCCGTGCCCGGCCCCGACACCGATTTCGATGATGTCGCCGGCGTCCAGGGGATCGTGGATCGCTGGACCTCGCTCTATGCCGCCACCTCGGAAATGCACGACGAAGCGGCCTATCACGCCATTCCGGAAGCCTCGCGGGTCTCGGCCCGCGGCATCGAGGTCGGCCATATTTTCTACTTTGGCACCAAGTATTCCGAGCCCATGGGCGCGACGGTGGCAGGCCCCGATGGCAAGGATACGCACGTGCACATGGGCTCTTATGGCATTGGTCCCACCCGCCTGATCGCAGCCCTGATCGAGGCGGGCCACGACGAGGCCGGCATCATCTGGCCTGACGAGATCGCGCCATTCTCCGTGTCCTTGCTCAACCTCAAGATGGGCGATGCCGGCACCGATGCCGCTTGCGAAACCCTCTATGCCGGGCTGCTCGCGGCCGGTATCGACGTTCTTTATGATGATCGTGACGAGCGGCCCGGCGCGAAGTTCGTGGTCAACGACCTGATTGGCTCGCCCTGGCAACTGATCGTCGGCCCCAAGAGCCTCGCCGAAGGCAAGGTCGAACTAAAACGGCGTGCCACTGGTGAGCGCGAAAGCCTGTCTCCGGCCGCCGCCCTCGACAAGTTGACCGCAGGCCGCCC
Source organism: Hyphomicrobiales bacterium (assembly GCA_026400565.1). Lineage (GTDB taxonomy): Bacteria > Pseudomonadota > Alphaproteobacteria > Rhizobiales > Beijerinckiaceae > Allobosea. Next base: position 11,809 of record JAPLOV010000130.1, read on the forward strand.
AGCACAATGATCGACGCCCCCGCCGACACCAGGCCGTTTGCCCGCTTTGAGTGGATGCTGGCCTCGCGCTATCTGCGGACCCGCCGCCGCGAGGGCTTCGTCTCCGTCATCGCCGGCTTCTCGTTCCTCGGCATCATGCTCGGCGTTGCGACCCTGATCATCGTGCTGTCGGTGATGAACGGCTTTCGCAAGGAGCTGCTTGACAAGATTGTCGGTGTCAATGGCCACATCTTTCTGACCCCGATCGAGCGTCCGCTCGATGATTACGCCGAGGTCGCTACCAAACTGATGGCCATCAAGGGCGTGACACTGGCCATACCCATGGTGGAAGGGCAGGCGCTGGCCTCCTCGCAATATGGCAACAGCGGCGTGCTGGTGCGGGGGATGCGTGAAAGCGACATCCAGAAAATCCCGTTCATCGCCAAGAACATCAAACAGGGCACGCTTGATGGTTTCGATGCCAACAACGGCATTGCCATCGGCATCCGGCTGGCAGAAGCCCTGTCCATCCGGGCGGGCGACCAGATCACCATCATCAGTCCGCGGGGGGCCGCGACACCGTTCGGCACCGCGCCGCGCATCAAGGCCTATCCGGTGGTGGCCGTGTTCGAGATCGGCATGTCTGAGTTCGACGGCACCTTTGCTTTCATGCCACTCGGCGAGGCGCAGGCCTACTTCAACCGAGATGACGATGTGAACGTCATCGAGGTGTTCATCGAGAACGCCGACCGCACCCAGACGGTGCGGGATGCCATTGAGGCCAATGCCCCGCGTCCGCTCGTGCTGACCGACTGGCGGCAGCGCAACCGCACCTTCTTCTCTGCGCTGGAGGTGGAGCGAAACGTTATGTTCCTGATCCTGATGCTGATCGTGCTGGTCGCGGCGCTCAACATCGTCTCCGGCCTGATCATGCTGGTGAAGGACAAGAGTTCGGACATCGCCATCCTGCGCACCATGGGGGCTACCAGCGGCTCCGTGCTGCGCGTGTTCCTGATCACCGGTGCGTCGATCGGCGTGGTCGGCACCATTGCCGGGTTTGGCCTTGGGCTTCTGGTTTGCGCCAACATCCAGGCGATCCAGAGCTTCGTCTCGCGCATCAGCGGAACCCAGCTTTGGGATCCGACAGTTCGCTTCCTTACCGAGATTCCCGCCGAGACCAACCCAACCGAAGTCGCTGCCGTCGTCGGCATGGCGCTGGTCCTGTCGCTGCTGGCCACGCTATATCCGGCCTGGCGCGCTGCCCGGCTCGATCCGGTCGAAGCATTGAGATACGGATGAGGCGGGCATGACCGAAACCGGCACAAGCCAGCCCGTCACACCCGCGCTGTTCCTGTCGCAGGTCGATCGCAGCTACCCGCAGACAGGCGGTTCGCTCGATATCCTGAAGAAGGCGGATTTCGCCATCTGGCCCGGCGAACTGGTCGCACTGGTGGCGCCCTCCGGAACGGGCAAATCCACGCTGCTGCATGTGGCCGGGCTGTTGGAGCACCCTGATGCCGGCGAGGTCTTCATCGGCGGCGTCGCCACGGCCAAGCTTGATGACAGCGCCCGCACGCGTCTGCGCCGCACGGAGATCGGCTTCGTCTACCAGTTTCATCACCTGCTGCCCGAATTCTCCGCGCTCGAGAATGTGGTGATGCCGCAGCTGATCCGCGGGCTCGGCAAAACGGAAGCTGCAAAAAGGGCCTCCGACCTGCTCGATTTCCTCGGACTTGGCGCCCGCCTCAAGCACCGCCCCGGCGAGTTGTCGGGCGGCGAACAGCAGCGCGTCGCCATCGCGCGCGCCGTTGCCAATGCGCCGCGCCTGTTGCTGGCTGATGAGCCGACCGGCAATCTCGATCCTGTCACCTCGTCCCATGTCTTCCGAACGCTGACTTCTCTCGTCCGGGCCTCGGGGTTGGCGGCGCTGATCGCCACCCACAATCTCGACCTTGCCGCGCAAATGGACCGGCGCGTGACAATCAAGGGCGGGCAAGTCGTGACGATGGATTGAGCGGGGCAGATCACGCTCCGTGTACCGTCGACAGCCGCAGCAAGGCGCGTGGTCCTGTGAGACGTCCATCAAGAGCACTGTCGTGTCGAGACGATCCATGCCTTCGCGCAAGCGCGTTGCCGGAGAACCGGTCCGCGAACGTGTTGGAAGCCGTCCACCGTCGTGCGAATCCATAGATCGGATCATGGCGCAGGTCACATCGCCCAGGCCGTTGACACCAGAACAAAACAAATACATAAAAGGACATATCATAAACAAGGAGTTCGGATATGACTCGGCGTCTGGTTGTTGGTTTCACCGAAGTGGCATCCCTCGGCACGTTCATCGCCATGATCCTGACATGGGCAGCGATTTTCTCAGGCCCCGGCGTGTGAACAACCTCGCCATGGCCGGAGAAAGCCCTCGACCTCGGCAGCCTTCGGCGCGATAGCTGGAGTGGGTGACGGGGGCAAGAGTCGCCTGGCGAGGAACGCTGGAAAGGCGCTGAACATGGCTTTTGCTGCGTCCAACGCGGGGTTCGTTCACCTGCATGTCCATTCCAGCTATTCGCTGCTGGAAGGGGCCATGACCATCGCGACATTGAGCAAGCTCGCCGTTGCCGACCGTCAGCCCGCGCTGGCCCTGACGGACACCAACAACCTGTTTGGTGCGCTTGAGTTTTCCGAGAAGCTGGCTGGGTCGGGCGTTCAGCCCCTGGTCGGCATCCAGCTCAACGTTGATTGCGAGGACATCGCCGCCGATGCCAGAAAGCCACTGCATGTTGTTCATCCGCATGTGGTGTTGCTAGCCGCCAGCGAGCAGGGCTATGCCAATCTTCTCGCGCTTGTCAGCGCCGCCTACATGGTGCCGGAGCTGGGCGCGTCGCCGGTCGTCAGGCTCGGGTTGCTGGCGGAGCACGGCGAGGGCTTGATCGCGCTCACCGGCGGGGCTGGCGGGCCGGTCGACCTGGCCCTTGCGGAGGGGCGGAACGAATTGGCCAGGGTCCGGCTTGACATGTTGCAGGCCGCATTTGGCGACCGGCTCTATGTCGAGGTGCAGCGCCCGGCAACGAGCGGCAGGCTTCCGACCGAGCAGGCCCTGCTCGGCCTTGCCTATGCGGCCGATCTCCCCATCGTTGCTACGAACATTCCCTTCTTCGGCAAGGCCACCGATCATGAGGCGCATGACGCGCTGATGGCGATCTCGTCCGGCCGGCTGATGTCCGATGACGAGCGCCGCCGTGTCAGCGAGGGCCAGTTCTTCGCATCGCGCGCGGAGATGACGCGGCGCTTCGCCGACTTGCCGGAAGCGCTGGCAACCACGCTCGAAGTGGCCATGCGCTGTGCCTGGAGGCCGGTGGTGCGAAAGCCGATCCTGCCCCGATACGAGACGGCCGATGGCCGCGACGAGGCATCGGAGTTGCGGGACCAGGCCGAAGCCGGCCTGAAAGCCCGGCTCGCGGCTCATGGTCCGTGCGCGGACTTCACGGTCGCGGACTACGAAAAGCGTCTCGCGTTCGAATTGTCGATCATCGAGCGCATGCAGTTCCCGGGCTATTTCCTGATCGTGGCGGATTTTATCAAGTGGGCCAAGTCCGAGCACATCCCGGTGGGCCCTGGCCGTGGTTCGGGGGCAGGCTCGCTGGTGGCCTACGCGCTGACCATCACCGATGTCGACCCGCTGCGGTTCGGTCTGCTGTTCGAGCGCTTTCTCAACCCGGACCGCGTGTCGATGCCGGACTTCGACATCGACTTCTGCCAGGACCGGCGCGAAGAGGTGATCGAGTATGTCAAGCGGCGCTATGGCGATGAACGGGTGGCACAGATCATCACGTTCGGCACGCTGCTGGCGCGCGGCGTCATGCGCGATGTCGGGCGCGTGCTCGAAATGCCCTATGGCCAGGTCGACAAACTGACCAAGCTGGTGCCGCAGGCGCCAGGCAAGATCACGCCGCTGGCGGAGGCGATTGCGGGCGAGCCCAAGCTGCAGATGGCCGCCAATGACGAGCCCATCGTGGCCCGTATGCTGGAGATCGCGCAGAAGCTGGAAGGCCTTCACCGCCATGCCTCGACCCATGCCGCCGGTGTGGTGATCGGGGATCGCGCGCTGGATCAGCTTGTGCCGCTCTACAGGGACCCGCGCACGGGCGCGCGCGTGACCCAGTACAACATGAAGTGGGTCGAGCAGGCCGGCCTCGTCAAGTTCGACTTCCTCGGCCTCAAGACCCTCACGGTGCTGACCACGGCCGTGCGGCTGATCGCGCAGCGTGGCATCGCGGTTTCGCTCGATGCCTTGCCGTTCGATGACCCGAAGACCTACGAGATGCTGGCGCGCGGCGAAACGGTCGGCGTGTTCCAGGTGGAAAGCGCTGGCATGCGCAAGGCACTGGTCGAGATGAAAGCCGACCGCGTCGAGGACCTGATCGCGCTGGTTGCGCTCTATCGGCCAGGCCCGATGGACAACATCCCGACTTATTGCCGCCGCAAGCTGGGTCTCGAAAATGCGACCTACCTTCATCCCAAGCTCGAGCCTTTCCTGTCCGAAACCCATGGCATCATCGTCTATCAGGAACAGGTGATGCAGGTGGCGCAGGCGCTGTCGGGCTATTCGCTCGGCGAGGCCGATCTGCTGCGCCGCGCCATGGGCAAGAAGGTCAAGGCCGAGATGGACGCGCAGCGCGAACGGTTCACGCGCGGGGCCGTCGAGCGCGGGCTGTCACCAGATCTCGCCTCCGAGATTTTCGATCTGCTGGCCAAATTCGCCGATTACGGCTTCAACAAGAGCCACGCGGCCGCCTATGCCGTGGTGTCCTACCAGACGGCCTATCTCAAGGCGAACTTCCCGGTCGAGTTCATGGCGGCGTCGATGACGCTGGACATGTCCAACACCGACAAACTGGCCGAGTTCCGGCGTGATGCCGAACGCATGGTCATCAAGGTTGAGCCTCCGTCGATCAACCGTTCGGGCGTACACTTCGATGTGCGCGATGGCCGGATTTTCTATGCGCTGGCCGCGATCCGGGGCGTCGGGCAGGAGGCTGCAGCCTCTCTGGTGGCCGCGCGCGGGGAGGGCGGTCCTTACCGGGACTTAGGGGATCTCGCCCGCCGGTTCGACACGCGCAAGGTGAACAAGCGCACCCTTGAAGCGCTGATCGCGGCTGGCGCCTTCGATGAACTGGAGCCTGACCGGGCCCGTGCCATTGCCGCCATTGATGGCATCGTGGCTTTGGCGCAGCGCACGCGCGAATCTGCCGAGGGCGGGCAGGACGAATTGTTCGGCTCGGGCGCCATCGATGCTCTGGTGATCCCGCCGCATGTGCCTTGGCTGGCTTCCGAGAAGCTGCAGCGCGAGCATGCCGCGGTCGGCTTCTTTCTCAGCGGCCACCCGCTCGATGATTACGCCATTGTGCTGCAGCGCATGCGTGTGCGGCGCTTTTCGGAGTTCGCTGCCACGGTCAGGCAGACCGGTGCATCCATGGGCCGCATCGCCGCTTCCGTGATCGACCGTTCCGAGCGGCGCACCCGGACCGGCAACAAGATGGGCATCGTGCAGCTTTCCGATCAGAGTGGCCATTTCGAGGCAGTGCTGTTTTCGGAAGGCCTGCAGCGCTTTCGCGATCTGCTGGAGCCGGGCAAGGTCGTGCTGCTGATGGTGTCGGCTACGCTCGATGGCGACGAGGTCAAGCCGCGCATCGAAAGTGTCGAGCCGCTCGATGCCGCCGCCGCGCGCCAGAAACAGGACATGCGCATCTTTGTGCGCGACGAAAAGCCCGTCGCGGCTCTGGCCGAGCGGCTGAAGCAGCAGGGCGATGCCCGCGTTTCGGTCGTGGTCATCGTCGACCAGGGCGACGAGGAGATCGAGATCGAGCTGCCCGGCAAACGCCTCGTCAGCCCCCAGATCGCCGGCGCCTTACGCGCTGTGCCGGGGGTGGTGAGTGTGGATCTGATGTGAAGGGGGGGCATGCCACAATCCGCGTTTTGACGTTGGCCGCGATGCCGGAGCCTCCTCTCTCCGTGCGGGAGAGGTCAGCAGAGCGGTCGGTACGACCTGGAGTATGAACCAAAAAGGCCCCATGCACCAACATACTCGCCCCCCCTCTCTCTAACCCTCTCCCTCACCCTCTCCCGCTAAGGGGAGAGCGAGGATCTGGGGCGTCAAGTTGCGTGTGCGTATTGTTTGCGCGCATCGCGTGCTTTCGCATTGAGGATCACGAGGAGCTTGCGGGCGAGAGCGATGCGGATGCCCATCAGTGGCTTTCAGGCATTGCTCAACCTTTGGTGGAAGTCCTTGAATCCATCATGGAAGCGGGCCGCTCCTCTCGAGACGAGGAACAGGATGGAACGGACCGCGCTTACGTCCACCACCGGTGATGCGGCGTCCCTTGCGCTGGCCGCTGTCATTGACCATCGGCGCGAGGCCCACGAGCTTGGCGATGGCCTTGCTATTGCAGGTGCCGACCTCCGGCACGTCGGCCATCAGGCGTGCGACGGCGCGACCTGCGACGCCCTTCACGGTCGTGAACTCCTGCACCAGAGCAGCCCAGAGCGGGTTGTCGTCGATCAGCGAGGCCACCTCGCCCTCCGGCATGCGGGCCTCGGCCCTGAGCGCTGCCATGATGCGTCCTAGCGAGGCGATGCTCTCGGCATCGTCAGCGATGGACAGCCGGTTCTTGTGGGCCGAGAGTTTGGCGGTCACCTGGTCCAGGCGACGCACCAGAAGGGTCGGGCGCTGCTGCGCCGGGGTGGACGGCCTCATGGGCATGAGCTGCTTCACACGGGCGAAAGCCACAATCATGACGGCGTTGATCCGGCCCGTCTACTCCCGCCCGCCAATCGCCTCTGCGAACAGGCGGACCCGCCGCTGATCAGCTACCGCGACGCCGCCCCGCCTCGGCCAGCAGCAGGACAAGCCGACGTTCCAGTCCACCCGTCGCCTCGACCACGGTCAGGCCCACGGCGCAGGCCTGCAGCACCGCGATCAAGCCGCCGATGCCCTCGGCGTCATTGGCAAAGCAGCCAAGCTGCCGCCCGTCTTCCAACGCCGCGACCAGCGCATGCTTCGCGACATCCACTCCACAAAGGATCTCGTTCAAGCTAACCTGCCTTGTCCGTGCAGCCGAAGCCCAGCGACTGTTCGGTTGTGCGTGCCTGCGACGACAGTCCCATGCTCTCCAAGGTTGCAACCTGAGGGAAATCGGGCGACGACGCCGCGCCCGGGGCAGGAAGGCCATCCAGCCCCGGGCTGCGCCTATCCTAATCCAGAACAAGCGCTCCAGAACAGTAACAAGGGAACAGGAGCCCATCTCGTCCGATCGTCATGGTCAGGCTTGACCCGACCATGACGTGGAGGATCGCTCAAGAAACCCAAGACTAAGCTGTCATACCGGCCTTGAGCCGGGATCACGAGGGGGCGCGCAGCAGGTGCCGGACACGCAAGGAATGGCAAGCGTTACCGGCTCAAGGCCGGGATGAAGGTGGCGCCTGTCGCCATCGTGCTCAGGGCCGTGCTGGGCGCAGGGAAGATCGATTTGCCGCGGAAGAAGCCGAAAGCCGGTCGCCGTATGCCTTTCGGGGTTGCCAAGGGCTGCAATCGAATGTATCCGCGCGTCATCCCACATGCGGGCTTTATCGGGCGGAAGCTTATTCCGTCCATCCGGTGGCTGATCCTGGCTCTGCCCTGATCCGCCGCACTGGTCCGCAGAGGCACTCGTAACCGGAGAAGACCCATGGCAGTTCCTGAATTTTCCATGCGCCAATTGCTTGAGGCTGGTGCGCACTTTGGCCACCAGTCGCACCGCTGGAACCCCAAGATGTCGCAGTACATCTTCGGCGAGCGCAACAAGATCCATATCATCGATCTGGCCCAGTCCGTGCCGATGCTGCACCGCGCCCTCCAGGCTGTCAGCGACACCGTGGCCCGTGGTGGTCGCGTGCTGTTCGTCGGCACCAAGCGCCAGGCGCAGGATCTGGTCGCCGATGCGGCCAAGCGTTCGGCCCAGTATTACGTAAACTCGCGCTGGCTCGGCGGCATGTTGACCAACTGGAAAACCATTTCCGGTTCG
>JAPLOV010000126.1:0-12621 GCA_026400565.1 Hyphomicrobiales bacterium
GGTGTCGCTACGCTGTTCGTGGTTGCGCTGATCGCAGCGCTGATCGGGGCCGGCGTCAGCTTTGCCCTGACGCGGTTCGGCATTCCAGGCCTGCTGCCACGATGAGATCATTCCGGACACTCGATGACCTCAATCCGGCTGGCCTGCGCGTTCTGGTCCGGGTCGATCTCAATGTGCCGGTCGAGAACGGTGTGGTGTCCGATGCGACCCGCCTCGAACGCATCCTGCCCACCGTCCGCAACATCGCCTCCCGTGGTGGCAAGGTCATCCTGCTGGCGCATTTCGGCCGGCCGAAGGGGCGCGATCCCAAGGAGAGCCTTGCGCCGATCGCGGCGGCGCTGGCAAGCCATCTCGGTCAGCCGGTGGCGTTCGCTGCCAATTGCATCGGCTCGGTGGCGGCTGCGGCCGTGGCTGCGATGCAGCCCGGCGATGTGCTGTGTCTCGAGAACACACGCTTCCATGCCGGCGAGGAGAAGAACGACCCTGCTTTCGTCGCTGCCCTCGCGGCGCTGGGCGACGTCTATGTCAACGACGCTTTCTCGGCGGCTCATCGGGCCCATGCTTCGACCGAGGGCCTTGCCCATGTCCTGCCGGCCTGTGCGGGGCGTACCATGCAGGCGGAGCTTGAGGCGCTCGACAAGGCGCTCGGCAAGCCGGCACGCCCCGTGATGGCGATCGTCGGCGGGGCCAAGGTTTCGACCAAACTCGAACTGCTCGGCAACCTTGTCAGCAAGGTCGATGTGCTGGTGATCGGCGGCGGCATGGCCAACACCTTTCTCAGCGCCCGCGGGCTCGATGTCGGCAAGTCGCTGTGCGAGCACGATCTTGTGGCCACGGCCCGCGAGATCGAGGCCAAGGGCGAGCACGATCTTGTCGCCACGGCCCGCGAGATCGAGGCCAAGGCCAAGGCTGCGGGTTGCGAGATCATGCTGCCGATCGATGTCCTGGCGGCGAAGGAGTTCAAGGCCCATCCCGGTCACCGGATCGCCGACGTGTCGGACATTGCGGCGGACGAGATGATCCTCGATTCCGGGCCGAAATCCATCGAGGCCGTGATCGTCCGTCTCCAGACCATGAGGACGCTGGTCTGGAACGGCCCGTTCGGCGCGTTCGAACTGGAGCCGTTCGACACCGCGACCGTGGCCGTCGCAAAGGCCGCTGCTGCGCTGACGAGGTCCGGCAAGCTGGTCTGCGTGGCGGGTGGGGGCGACACGGTCTCGGCCCTGAACCATGCCGGCGTGGGCGATGACATGACCTACATTTCCACGGCGGGCGGCGCGTTCCTCGAATGGCTGGAAGGCAAGCCGCTGCCCGGGGTCGAGGCGCTCAAGAGGTGAATGGGTGAAGGTTGCTCCATGACCGTGCGATTTGCTGGGCCGTGTCGTCTTTCTTGCACTGCTGCTTTTTTCGCCCAATTTGATCTTTGGCCACATGATGCCGGAAGCAGAGGTTATCACCAGGCCCGGTGCAGGAAGGTTGGGTCTGTTGATGCAGGGATTATTTTCATATCTGTTTTTGGTATGTTCACATCATGACTGGCAATGTTAAAGACGCGACGTTGCAAATCCTGACCAAGATTGAGGACGATGTCGCGGCATTTCGTCGATCTGTCGAGGAGCGGCTCGATAGGGTGGAAGACATCAACCGCAAGCAACGGCGTGATTCAGCTGGCATGCTTGTGATGATGCGCGCGTCGGCTGGTGATTTCGATGAGCGGGTATACGAGCTCGAGGAGCGGCTGGCCGTGCTAGAAGGGGCCGAGCGCAGCAGCTGAGTGGGATGACACTTGAGCTGGGCGCCAGTCCACCTGAAACCATATCTTCCTGACCTACTGGCGCGGTGGGCCATTCCGGACTAGATGGTCGCCAAGACCAACATGGCCGTGGCCACGCGCCTCCGGTCGCCCGCACACCGGAGAAACCCCATGGCCCGCATCACCCTTCGCCAGTTGCTCGACCATGCCGCCGAGCATGACTATGGCGTGCCCGCCTTCAACATCAACAACATGGAGCAGGCACTGGCGATCATGGCGGCGGCCAACGAGGTCGATGCACCGGTGATCATCCAGGCATCGCGCGGCGCGCGCTCCTACGCCAACGACATCATGCTCAAGCACATGATGGATGCGGTGACGGAGATCTACCCGCACATCCCGGTCTGCGTGCATCTCGACCACGGCAACGAGCCGGCGACCTGCATGACCGCGATCCAGGCAGGGTTCACCTCGGTGATGATGGATGGCTCGCTGAAAGCCGACGGCAAGACGCCCGGCGACTGGGATTACAACGTGGCCGTGACCCGCAAGGTCGTGGACATGGCGCATCTTGGCGGCATCTCGGTGGAGGGCGAGCTCGGCGTGCTCGGCAGCCTCGAAACCGGCGAGGGCGAGAAGGAGGACGGCCACGGCGCAGAAGGCAAGCTCAGCCATGACCAGCTTCTCACCAACCCTGACGAAGCGCTGAAGTTCGTGCTGGAGACCCATGTCGATGCGTTGGCGATCGCCATGGGCACCAGCCATGGCGCCTACAAGTTCACGCGCAAGCCGGACGGCAAGGTGCTGGCCATGAACGTGATCGAGGAGATCCACGCCAAGCTGCCGAACACGCATCTGGTGATGCACGGCTCGTCATCGGTGCCGCAGGAGCTTCAGGACATCATCAACGCCTATGGCGGCGTGATGAAGCCGACCTGGGGCGTGCCGGTCGAGGAGATCCAGCGCGGCATCAAGCATGGCGTGCGCAAGATCAACATCGACACCGACAACCGGATGGCGATGACCGGCCAGATCCGCAAGGTTTTCGCCGAGAACCCGGGCGAATTCGATCCACGCAAGTATCTCAAGCCCGCCATGGATGCGATGGCCAAGCTTTGCAAGCAGCGCCTGCAGGAATTCAACACCGCAGGCCAGGCCAGCAAGATCAAGAAGGTCCACACGCTGGCCGAGATGGCGAAGCGCTATGCCAAGGGCGAACTCGACCCCGTCGTCGGCAACGCCAAGGCCGCCTGAGGCCAGGCCCGTGTCGAGCGCTGAGGATTTTGACCGCCTGGCGCTGGGCTTCAAGGGCACCGTTGCAGCCCCCCATCTGGGCAATACCGGCTATGGGGTGAACCGCATCTATGCGGTTCTGGTGGCCGATGGGACTACGGCCAACTTCAAGTTCAGCCGCGAAGAGCAGCGCCACCTGTGCACCATCGCGCGGGACACGTTCACGCCCGTGGCGGGTGGCTTCGGCAAGAAGGGCTGGACGACGGCCCGGCTCGACCGCCTCCCAGAGGATGAACTGGCCAGTGCGCTGCTGACCGCCTGGCAGCATGCCCGGCTCAGGCGGGCGCCGAAGGACTGAGCGGCGCAGCAGGCCTGTCGCCTGATCGCCATGCTCCTCCGCGACCCTGCCTTTCCCGCCTGTGTGGATCCATCAAGGAGCCTCGACGTGTCCCAACTCTTCTCTGCGTTCGTGGCCGCTTTCGTCGGCTTTGCTGCATCCGTGGCCGTGGTGCTGGCGGCGGCCGAGGCGCTCTCGGCCACTCCGGAGCAGACCGTGTCGTGGGTGGCCGGCCTGTGCATTGCCAAGGGCGTCGCGGCGGTGGCGCTGAGCTGGCACTACCGGATGCCCATCATCTGCGCCTGGTCGACGCCGGGCGCTGCCCTGATCGCGGCCTCGTCCGGGGTCGGCATGAATGCGGCGGTCGGGGCCTTCATCGTCGCTGCCTTGCTGATGATCGTGACAGCGCTGGTCAAGCCGCTTGGCCAACTCGTGGCGCGCATCCCCATGCCGATCGCCTCGGCCATGCTGGCCGGTGTGATCTTCCGGTTCGTGGTGGCGGTATTTGACGAGATGCGGACAGCGCCGCTGCTGGTCGGTTTCATTGTGCTGCTGTTTCTGGTGGTGCGCGGCTTCAACGCGTTCGGGGCCGTGATCGCCGCGCTGATCGGCGGGATCATCGTGGCCTTCGCGGCAGGTCAGGCGACCATGCCGGTGTTGCCATCGTTTGTGCCGAGCCTGGTCTGGATCACCCCGCACTTCGAGCCGGCGGTGATCATTGGTATCGGTGTGCCGCTCTATCTCGTCACGATGGCGGCCCAGAACCTGCCCGGCTTCGCCGTGCTACGGCAGGCGGGTTACGAGCCTCCGACCTCCGCTGCGCTTGCGGTCACCGGTGCCACCTCGCTGCTGACCGCGCCGCTTGGCGCCCACATGGTCAACATGGCCGCAATCTCGGCGGCGATCTGCACCGGCCCTGACACGCATCCCGATCCGGCAAAGCGCTGGATCGCGGGCGTGTGGTATGGTGTGATCTGGTGCCTGATCGCGCTGCTGACCGCGCCGCTGCTGGCGATCATCCTCGCCATGCCCAAGGCCCTGATCGTGGCCGTCGCGGGGCTTGGCCTTGTCGGCTCGCTTGCCGGCTCGCTCGGGGCGGCCATGGCCGATGAAAGGCAACGCTTTGCCGCGGTGATGACCTTCGCCGTGGGGGCCTCGGGGTTGTCAATTTTCGGGGTCGGTGCGGCTTTCTGGGCGCTGGTCGCCGGGCTGATCACGCTTGCCATCGAGCGCAACGTGGCGCATTTCAGGGCCGGTATGGCTGGTGGCTCTCGCCGGGCCTGAGCGAACAGAGCATATGATGGCCTTCGATGTCTATCTTGTCAGCCCCCTGATCACCGATCCGGCGGCGCTCCGGCCCCGACTCGAGGCAGCCTTGCGGGCTCTCCAGCCGGCCTCGATCCTGTTCGATGTGCCTGTCGGCGACGAGCGCGCCCAGATCAACCTGATCAAGGTGCTGTGCCCGATGGCGCAGGAGACCGGTGCTGCCGTGCTGGTCAACACGTCGGCACAGGTTGCAGTGCGGGGCGGCGCGGACGGGGTGCATGTCTCGTCCCCGCTGCTGGTGCCGGCCATGCGCGAGGTCCTGAAGACCGAGCGCATCGTCGGGGCGGGCGGGCTGATGTCACGCCATGACGCGATGGATGCCGGAGAAGCGGGAGCCGACTATGTGATGTTCGGCGAGCCGCGCGAGGATGGCACGGTGATGACGCTGTCCGCATTGACGGACCGGGCGAGCTGGTGGGCCGAGGTGTTCGAGACGCCGTGCGTCGCCTATGCCGCCTCCGCCATGGCGGTCGAGGCTATGGCGCTGACGCGCGCCGAGTTCGTGGCGCTGGGGCCATGGTGGGTGGATGATCCGGTGGCTGCCGCTGCCGCCATCACCGAAGCGCGAGCCAGCCTCGCCCTCAGGGGCAAGCAGACCGCATGAGGCGGCATCTGAACGGCATGCGGGGCAGGCGGACGCTGCGTCTGGTGCTGGCCGGACTGGTGCTGGCGTTCCAGGCACCAGCGGCTGCCCAGCAGCCGGCAGCCGGCGTCGATCCGGCCTATGGTGCCTATCAGGCCGGTCGCTACATCACGGCGTTCCGGATGGCGATGCAGCGGATCGAGGCCAACCCGGCTGATGCCGCCGCCATGACCCTGCTGGCCGAACTGATCCTGCAAGGCCTTGGCACGCGCCAGGATGATCGCAGGGCCTTCGAGTGGTACAAGCTGGCTGCCGACAGGGGCGACCGCAACGCCCTGTTCGCGCTCGGCATACTGCATCTGGAAGGACGCGGCACCCCGCGCGATGCAGAGAAGGCGCAGGCGCTGCTCAGGCAGGCTGCCGACAAGGGCCATGGTCCGGCGGCCTTCAACCTGGCCTTGCCGCTCCTGATCACCGGCAAGAACGCGGATCTCGCCAGCGCCATCCGCCTGCTGAAGCTGGCGGCGGAAGCGGAGGTCGGCGATGCGCAGCACGCCCTGGCCGTGCTGATGCTCGAAGGGCGCGGCCTGCCGAAGGATGAGGATGGCGGCGCGGACATGATGGCGCGCGCTGCTGCCAACGGCTCACTGGCCGGCGAGGTCGAGTTTGCGTTGCTCCAGTTTGCCGGGCGGGGCATCGGGCGGGACGAGCGCGCGGCCGCGCGCGGTTTTGCCCGGGCTGCGGCGCGCGGCAATGCCATCGCCCAGAACCGGCTGGCGCGCATCCTGTTCCAGGGCCGCTGGCTGCCGCTGGACAAGGTTGCCGCAGCGGGCTGGCATCTGGCGGCGAAGGCGCAGGGTCTGGCCGATGCCGAGCTCGACGAGGATGTGGCGAAGCTGACCGAGGATGAACGGGCCAAGGCTCAGGCTCTCGCTGAGGACCGCGCGAAGGCAAATGCCTTGACGCAACCGGTGAGTGCGGCGCAAACCACCGGCAACAGCTTCAATCAGCCCTGAACACCCCTTGCGTCATGCCCGCCATGACGCCAGCACCTCGAAAGCGCCGATCATGATCCGCTCGCCCCTGATGACCGTGATGACCGATGCGGTCATCAAGGCCTCCCGCAACCTCAAGCGCGACTTCGGCGAGGTCGAGAACCTTCAGGTTTCGCTGAAGGGCCCTGGCGATTTCGTCAGCCAGGCTGACCGGAAGGCCGAAAGGACGATCTATGAGATGCTCGACAAGGCGCGGCCCGGCTACGGCTTCGTGATGGAGGAGAGCGGCATCATCGAGGGCAGCGACAAGAGCCATCGCTGGCACATCGATCCGCTCGACGGCACGTCGAACTTCCTGCACGGCATTCCGCATTTCGCGATTTCCGTCGGCCTCGAACGTGAGGGCCAGATGGTGGCCGGCGTCGTGCTGGACGTGATCAAGGACGAGATGTTTGTCGCCGAGCGCGGCAAGGGTGCCTATGTCAACAACCGGCGGCTGCGCGTCTCCGGGCGGCGCGAGGCTGCCGGCATGCTGATCGGCACCGGCATCCCGCATGTGGGCAAGCCCGGCCATCCGCAGTTCCTCAAGGAGCTTGCGGCCGTGATGCCAAAATTCCAGAACGTGCGCCGCATGGGCGCGGCTGCGCTCGACATCGCCTATGTTGCGGCGGGGCGGCTCGACGGTTTCTGGGAACGCGGCCTCAACTCGTGGGATTTCGCGGCCGGGATCGCGCTTGTGCGGGAGGCGGGCGGCACCTGCCTGTCGCTCGATGGCCATGCCGACCCGCTGCAATCGCGTGACATCCTGTGCGCCAACGAAGCCGCCGAGCACCTGCTTCGCGAGACGTTGGCCAAGGCCTGACGAGCGCCTGACACGCGGCTGGGACGCTTGCCGGAGAACCCGGCTGCATCATCCAGTCCCGCACTGCGTGCCTTTCCTGACCCAGAAAGCAACCCCGCCTGACCCGTCCTGCAGGCCTGATCCTGACCTTGTCTGTGATATAGGACTGTTTTCATATATTCGATCTTGTCAGGCTCGCCATGTGCACGCCCAATCTTGCCTTGCCCCTCATTGCCGCGTCACAGGCGCAAAAGCATGTGCCCGTCAACGAGGCCTTGCCAATCAGGTTCTCGATGGCTGACCCGGCCATGACACGCTGTCGGGCAATGTGGGTTATGACACCCTGATCGGCGGCAACGGTGACGAGCTTGACGGCGGTGGAAACTCGGACTTCCTGACGGGTGGGGCTGGCAACGACCGTTTTGTCCTTGACTGGCTGCCGACCGTTCAAAACTGAGATGACATCATCACAGACTTCCCTGTTGGCCAGGACAAGATCGTGCTGGAAGACAGCGTGTTCACAGGGCTGAATAGCCTTGGCCTCGCCAATGCCCTCAACCCGAACCCGTTCTTCGCAGGGGTACCGGGAAGCGTTTCGGGCACGACAGCGCGAATGATCATGGATGACCAGGGCTCCAACCTCACCTTCGTCGACGATGTTGCCGATGGTTCTGGCGTTGGCGCTGCAGTCCTGCTGGCCCAGGTGACCTCAACCGCCACACTCTCGGCCACGACTCCCTGCTGGGCCAAGGCCGGCATTCGGGCCGGCATTCGGGTCCAGTGCCGGCTCGCAACAACCTGGCCCCGGTCCTGCCAGCGCAGGGCCGGGGCCAGCGCATTGAGCTGAATGCCAGGGCAGCCGCGTTCTGCCTGAGCATGGCGGCGGTCGGGGCGGGAGCCAAAGACGCTGGCACGAAGGACGTAAGCCAGGGCGCGAAAATCGGGGTGCCTCGGATTGAAGGGTGTGCAGGCGCGCTTAAGATGATGTTTGAAGTTTTCTGTCATCGTGAGGTGCCGCAAAGGCCGCGGGGGACTTGCCCTCCCGAGCGGCATTGCGCGGCACCGTGGATGACCCTTGCCGATCGGTTTGCCTGATGAGAACCCAGCGCCCCCTTGAGAACCCTGTCAGCCGCGCGCTGAAGGCGACGCGTGCCGACTGGTTGCATGTCGCCGTGTTCTCGACGGCGGTGAACCTGCTGATGCTCACCGGCTCGATCTACATGCTCCAGGTCTATGACCGCGTGCTGTCCAGCCGCTCCATCGCCACGCTGGTGATGCTGTCGCTGATCGTGCTCGCCGCCTTCGTGCTGCAAGGCGTGATGGACGCGTTCCGCCTCAAGCTGCTCAGCCGGATCGGGGCCAAGGTCGACGAGGAGTTGTCGCCCTTGACCGCGCGTGCCACGGTGCTGCTGCCGATCAAGGGTGCCAAGCCGGCCGAAGCCATGCAGCCGATGCGCGATCTCGATTCCCTGCGCGGCTTCCTGTCCAGCCTCGGTCCGACCGCGCTGATCGACATGCCCTTCATGCCGCTGTTCGTGCTGGCGACCTTCGTGCTGCACCCCTGGCTTGGCTGGCTGGCTGTCGTTGGCGGCGTGCTGATCCTGTGCCTGACCTTGTGGACCGAGCGGCGCAGCGCTGCGCCGACCATGGCGCTGGTGCGCAGCGGCGCGGAGCGGGCGCAGCTGGCCGAGGGTGGGCGGCGCAATGCCGAGGTGATCCGTGCGCTGGGCATGGGCGGGGCCTTTGCCGCGCGCTTCCAGCGGGTCCACAGCCGGCATGTGGCCGACAACCTGCTATTGGCCGATGCGGCGAGCAGCATCGGAGCGCTGGCGCGAATCTTCCGCTTCGGCCTGCAATCGGCGGTGCTGGGCCTCGGAGCCTATCTGGTGATCAAGGGCGAGATGGGGCCGGGCGCGATGATCGCAGCCTCGATCCTGACCAGCCGGGCGCTGGCCCCGATCGAACTGGCCGTGGCGCACTGGAAGGGCTTTGTGGCAGCCCGGCAGGGCTACCAGCGGCTGAAGGCCGTGACGCCCCATCTGGTGGCCGGCGACAAGGACCTGGCCCTGCCCAAGCCGTCGCGGGCGCTTCAGGTCTGCGATGTGGTGGTCGCGCCGCCCGGTTCGCAGCGCGTGATCGTGCAGGGCGTCAGCTTCGAGATGAAGGCGGGGCAGGCGCTGGGGCTGATAGGCCCGTCCGGCTCCGGCAAGTCGAGCCTGGCGCGGGCGCTGGTCGGCGTCTGGCCGGCGCTGCGCGGCGCGGTGAAGCTGGACGGCGCGCGCCTTGAGCAGTGGGAGCCGGAGCAGCTTGGCGGCTTCCTCGGCTACCTGCCGCAGGACGTGGAACTGTTCGACGGCTCGATCGCCGAGAACATTGCCCGCTTTGATGCTTCCATGAGCAGCGAGAGCGTACTGGCCGCGGCGAAGGCCGCCGGCGCGCATGACCTGATCGTCAGCTTTCCGGAAGGCTATGACACCGCCATCGGCGAGGGCGGGGCGGCCCTCTCCGGCGGTCAGCGCCAGCGGCTGGCCCTTGCAAGGGCGCTGTATGGTGATCCGTTCATGGTCGTGCTGGACGAGCCCAACGCCAGCCTCGATGCCGAGGGAGACGAGGCCCTGACCCGCGCCATCCAGGCTGTGAAGGCACGGGGCGGCATCTGCGTCGTGATCACCCACCGGCCTTCAGGCCTTGCGGCGGTCGATCTGGTCGGCGCGATGGCGGCGGGCAAGATGCAGGCCTTCGGGCCGCGCGAGGACATCCTGCAACAGATGATGCGCCGTGGCGGCATGGCAGCAGCGCGCCGACCGCAAGGGCCGGGCTCTGTCAATATACACGCCGGCGAGGGCGGAGCGGCAAGCGTGCCGCATATCCGCCAGGTGGGAGGCGAGACATGATGCTTCACGCGGACGGGCCGGGCACCGGCGACAAGGGCACGAGCCCGGGGCAGCCAAGCCACGCGGCGGTCAGCCGCCGGACGTGGATGGCAGGTTACGCGGCGCTGGCGCTGTTTGCCGGCACGATCGGGGTCTGGGGCGGGACGGCAGCGCTTTCGGGTGCGGTGATCGCTTCGGGGCAATTCGTTGTCGATGGCAATGTCAAGAAAGTGCAGCACCAGACCGGCGGTGTGGTTGGCGAGCTCAGGGTGCGCGAGGGTGACAGGGTCGAGGCCGGTGATCTCCTGATCCGGCTCGATGCGACGGTGGCGCGCGCCAACCTCCAGATCATCGTGCGGCAACTCGACGAGTTTGCGGCCCGCAGCGCCCGGCTGGAGGCCGAGCGCGATCAGGCCGCCAGCCTGACCATGCCAGAACGGCTGGCCTCGCGCCTTGATGAGCCGGATGTGGCGCAACTGATCACGGCCGAGGAGCGTCTGTTCACGGCCCGCGCCACGGCCCGCGACGGGCTTCGCGCCCAGCTTTCGCGGCGCATCGGCCAGCTCCGCTCCGAGATCGAGGGCCTGACAGAGCAGCGCTCGGCCAAGCTCAGGGAAGCCGAGCTGATCAAGCGCGAGCTGACCGGCGTGCGCGAGCTGTTCCGCCAGAACCTCGTGCAGATCACGCGGTTGTCACAGCTTGAGCGCGAAGCCGCCTCGCTGGACGGGCAGAAGGGCCAGCTCACGGCACAGATTGCCCAGAGCGAAGGTCGCATCGCCGAGACCGAGTTGCAGATCCTCCAGCTCAACGAGGACCTGCGCGCCGAGGTGATGAAGGAACTGCGCGAGATCCAGGGCCGCACCGGCGAGCTCAACGAGCGGCGCATTGCCGCCGAGGATCAGCTCAAGCGCATCGACGTGCGTGCGCCGGTGTCGGGCTATGTGCACCAGATGCAGGTTCACACGGTCGGCGGGGTGATCAGCCCGGCAGAGCCCGCCATGCTGATCGTGCCGTCCGGCGAGGACTTGAGCCTCGAAGCGCGTGTGACGACCAGCGACTACGATCAGGTCAAGCTTGGCCAGGAGGTGACGGTCAAGCTGCATGCCTTCAACCAGCGCACGACGCCCGAACTGAGGGGGCTCGTCAAGCGCATGTCGCCCGACGTGACGCGCGAGGCGCAGACCGGCATGGTCTACTACACCATCCGGGTCGGCATCGCGCCCGAGCAACTGGCGCGGATTGCGCCGCTCAAGGTCAGCGCCGGCATGCAGGCCGATGCCTACTTGCAGACCGGGGACCGGACCCCGTTCAGCTATCTGCTGCGGCCGGTGGCGGACCAGTTCTCGAAGGCCTTCCGCGAGCGCTGAACGCCAAGGCTCAGCCGCGCAGCGCCTCGCGTGCCGCTGTGATGATGTAATCCTGCGTGTCAGGCTCGAGAAAGGCGTGCATCGGCAGCGCCACGACCTCGTGCGCCACCTTGTCGGAGACGGGCAGACCGTTGCCCGCCACCGGGAAGCGCCTGTAGGCGGTCTGCTGGTGCAGCGGCTTCGGGTAATACACCGCCGTCGGCACGCCATGCGCGGTCATGCGCTCGATGAAGCTGGCGCGTTGCGCTGCCGGCACGCGGATCGTGTATTGCGCCCAGGTGGAAACGCAATCGGCCATCACGCCGGGCACCATCGCCACATCGCTGAGGCCTTCGGCATAGCGCGCGGCCACCACCTGACGCTGGCCGATTTCCCAGTCGAAGATCGCCAGCTTCTGCAGCAGCACCGCCGCCTGGATCGTGTCGAGCCGCGAGTTCACGCCGATGCGAATGTTGTCATACTTGTCGGTGCCGCGGCCATGGACGTGGAGGGAGCGCAGCACCTCGACGTGTTCCTCGTTGTCGGTCAGCACGGCCCCGCCGTCGCCATAGCAGCCCAGCGGCTTAGCCGGAAAAAAGCTGGTGGTGGCGAAGTGGCCGATCGAGCCGGCGATGCGGCCCTTGTAGCGACCGCCGAAGCCCTGCGCCGAATCGGCAATCAGGACCAGCCCATGCGCTTCGCAGAAGGCGCTGATCGGATCATAGTCTGCCGGCTGGCCGAACAGGTCGACGGCGATCAGGGCCTTGACCTTCAGGCCGAGCTGGCCTGCCGTGACCATGGCCGCATCCAGGCCCTTGGGGTCCAGGTTGTAGGTGGCTTCGTCGATGTCCACGAAAATCGGGGTTGCGCCAAGCCAGGCCACAACCTCGGCGGTGGCGGCGAAGGTGAAGCTCGGGCAGATCACGGCATCGCCGGGACGCAGCTTCAGCACCATTAGGCACAGGGCGATGGCATCGGTGCCGTTGGCGCAGCCGATCGCGTGCCTGGCCCCGCAGAAGGCTGCCAGTTGGTTCTCGAATTCACGGACTTCCGGGCCGAGCACATAGGCGCCGCCATGCACGACCTTGAGGATCGCCTCATCCATGGCCGCGCCGATGTGGCGGCGCTGGGCCTTCAGGTCGATGAAGTCGATCCTGGCAGGCGGCGTCATCGCAGCGGATCGCGCTGTCGTGGCGGTTGGCGACATGGGATCTTCTCCTCGGCATTCCGGCAAGACAGGCGGCCAACCGGCAAAGCGCGGCGGGGGGTGATGCTGCCATGCGCAGTGCAGGCAACTGCGCCCGTTCAGATGGTTGCGCTTATTGCCGAGGCAT
>JAPLOV010000126.1:12634-41098 GCA_026400565.1 Hyphomicrobiales bacterium
ATCGGCCAAGGACCAATCACAACTTTTTGCCCAATGTTGCATGCATGGCGCGATTGCCGGGCCCGGGGCCTTGCCTGTGTCAGGGCTTCATGGTTCTGGCTGTTGAGCGGCACCTTCCGTCCGGAAGGTCCGGCACGTATCGCAGGCAGGGGCCATGGCCGGCACGGCAAACACGCAGCGGCAGGACGCGACCGGTCACCGGTCCGGCGCAGCCATCGCGCTGGTCGCAGGTTTGCTCATCACAGCCTGCGTGTTCGCCATCACCGCGCCGCAGGGGCTGACCTGGCTGCCTCTGGTGCTGGCGCTCGCTCTGGCCTGGGTGGCACGGATGGGCACATCAGGGCCTGAGTCCGCGTCATCCCCATGGCCGGTCGATTGGCGCACGGCATGGCCCGCAGCGCTGCCATGGCTTGCGTTTGGTCTTTGGGCGGGCTTCCGCGCGCTGACATCGCCGATGGTGCAGGCGCCGGCTGTGCTCGGCAGCTTTGCCTTTGCCTTCGCCTGTTCGGCCCTTGCGCTGGTGCTGTGCGCGCACATGCCGCCGGGCGGACGTTGGCGCTGGGGCTTCATGCCGGCCCTCAGCCTCGTCTTCGCCTTGGTGCTGGACCTCATCGTGTCCGGTGCGTTGTCGCTGGCCTTTCTGGGCGGACCTCGCCTTGCCACCAAGTGGCACTACAACCGCGCGGCTGTGATGCTGGTGCTGCTGCTGCCGCTGGCGATCTTCGCCGTCGGACGCATGTCGCTCGGTCATGTTGCCAAGGTCGCGCTTGGTCTCATCGTGGTGCTGGCGAGTGGCGCGGTGATCCTGCGCAGCCAGAGCGAATCAGCCCAGCTGGCGCTTGTGCTGATCCTGCTCGTGCAGCTTGTCTGCCTGGTCCGCGTGACCTGGGCGAAGTGGCTGATCATCCTTGGCGCGGCGGCTGCGATGCTGCTGATGCCGCTGGTGATGCGGACTCTGGTCGAATGGCTGGCCCAGACGTCGTTCTGGACTGGCAGCTATCAGTCAGTCGTCGAGCGTTTCAGGCTCTGGGTCGGCATCTTGCCCTATATCGAGGCCTCTCCCTTCATCGGCAATGGCGTCGAGTTTGTCCGCGATGTCGGCTATCGGGATTTCCAGAGCGGGCAGCATATGTCGCACAATCATCCGCATTCGTTCCTCATGCAGACATGGGTCGATCTGGGCCTTGTCGGGGTGGCGCTGGTGCTGTGGTGCATCCATGCCGGCACGTCGGCGGCTGCAAGGGCATCATGGCAGCCGGCCGCTGCCATGCAACTGTCCGTCGTCGCCGCGGTGCTGGGTGTCTGGGCGGTGTCGCATGGCATGTGGCAGGCCTGGTTCGTCGGCATGAGCGGCTTTGCCATCGTGTACGCACATCTTCTGGCGCACCGGGCGGCGCAGGCGGACCAGGCGCCCTGAGGGCGCCGGACAGGCCTGCCAAAGGAGGGGCACAAAAAACCCCGCATGTCCGGGACAGGCGGGGTTTCTCGCGAAATGGTGGGCGCGACAGGGATCGAACCTGTGACCCCTACGATGTCAACGTAGTGCTCTCCCGCTGAGCTACGCGCCCGAAATTCGGGAGCGGCACTGAATATGCCGCTGCGGTGGAGGGGCTATAGCCAATCGCCAATGGCAGCGCAACCCTTTGTCGCGGGGTCGCTTCCGGCGATCCCCGGCGGCGGCTCAGGCGGCCTTGATCAGCTTTTCGACCTCGTTGACGAGGTCGCGCAGATGGAAGGGCTTGGACAGCACCTTGGCATCCTTCGGGGCGTTGGAATCGGGGTTCAGCGCCACGGCGGCGAAGCCGGTGATGAACATCACCTTCATGTCCGGATCGAGTTCGGTGGCGCGGCGGGCCAGCTCGATGCCGTCCATCTCGGGCATGACGATGTCGGTCAGCAGAAGCTCGAAGGGCTCCTCGCGCAGCCGGTTGTAGGCCGACAAACCGTTGTCGAAAGAAGCGACGTCGTAGCCGGCGTTCTGCAACGCCTTCACGAGGAAGCGGCGCATGTCGTTGTCATCTTCAGCAAGCAGGATCTTGGTCATGGCGACAGGGTTCTCGGTATGGGCGGGCGATCAGGAGCGAGGCTGCGACGCTGGCACCGCATCGTGTTCATCTCCCATAAGCACCCTTCGTCGTAAACATGGGGTGAAGATCGCGCGCCTCTTGCTTTGCCAGGCCACATCCGCTTCGATTGGCAGATGAAAGATCCGGCGCATACCCGCGACACCATCATGGACATCGTCGACGAGATCGAGACGGCGTTCGTGATCCGCGAACCGCTGCTTCAGGTCATCCCAGCAGTGGTTGGCGTTCCCCATGCGGGACGCCAGTATCCGCGCCGGTTCATCGAACAGGCCCGGCTTTCGGCGCAGGCCTTGCGGCGCTCCGAGGATGCGTTCGTCGACCTGTTGTCGCAGGATGCGCCCGACCTTGGCGTGCCGCAATTGCTGGCCCGCTTCCCGCGCGCCTATCTCGATGTAAACCGCGAACCTTACGAGCTTGATCCGCGCATGTTCGAGGGCAAGCTGCCGCCCTTCGTCAACACGCGCTCGATGCGGGTGGCGGGCGGGCTCGGCACAATTCCGCGCATCGTCGGCGACGGGCAGGACATCTATGCCCGGCGGATGCCGGCGCAGGAGGCCACGCATCGGATCGAGACGCTCTACAAGCCCTATCATGCCGCCCTGCGGGGCCTGGTGGCGCGCACGCGAAGCCGTTTCGGCCTGTGCGTGCTGGTCGATCTGCACTCGATGCCGTCTGCCGGGCTGGAACGCGATGCCAGCCTGCGTCCGGACATCATCCTTGGCGACCGGTTCGGCACCAGCGCGGCGGTCGGCATTGTCGATGCGGCCGAGGCGGCCTTGCGCGCCGAGGGGTTCAGCGTCAGCCGCAACCGGCCTTATGCCGGCGGCTACATCACCGAGCATTATGGGCAGCCAGGGACCCATGTTCACGCGCTCCAGATCGAGATCAACCGCGGCCTTTACATGAACGAGGCGACGATCGAGCCGCTGGCCGGCCTTGGCGAGGTTCGATCGGCCCTTTGCCGCAGCATGGCCGGCATGTTCAGCACCTGGACCAGCGGATTCCTGAGCTTCCCCGCCGCCGCCGAGTGAGGCACGGCATTGCTGCTGCAAGACGCAGACAAAAAAAGGCCGCACGTTTGACGGTGCGGCCCAAGTCTAGGGAGGAAACGCCCAAGGAGGGCAAGCAGGACAACTCCGGAGAGCTATCTTGCAATGCACAATTTATAGTGCGACGCAGCAAAATCAAGGGCTAAATTCATAAGGGCCTGAAAAGTCCTCGTTTCGTGGGTTTTCTCGGACGGAAAAATCAGAATCGCTCACTTTATGAGCCGATCCGTGCGAAAATCGTCACAAGCTTGCTTGCCTTGTTGCGGCCAGAGGTGGTCGCTTCACGCGACACGATTGACGTCAGCCCCACGCACCCGCTCGCGGTAGAGCAGATAAAGCCCAGATGCGACGACGATGGACCCGCCCACCAATGTCCAGTTGTCGGGCCATTGCCCGAACACCAGCCATCCGAGAATCAGCATCCAGATCAGCTGGGTGTAGATGAACGGGGCTAGGACGCTGGCTGGAGCGCGGCGGTGCGCCCCGATGACCAGCCAATGGCCGAAGGCGCCGCAGGCCCCCATCAGCACCATTGCAGCCCATATCCCGGGCGAGGTCGGCGTCGTCCAGAACCAGGGCATGAGCGGCGTGATCAGCAACACACCGGCCACGCCCGAGTAGACCATGGTGGTTTCGCTGCTGTCGACACCGGCGAGTTTCCGGGTGGTCAGGTTGTAAAGCGCGTAGCAGACGACGCCGGCCATCGACAGAAAGGCGGCCGGATGCAGGCCCTCGACTCCGGGGCGCATGACGACCAGCACGCCGAGAAAGCCGACCCCGATGGCGATCATGCGGCGCGGCCCCGGCCATTCGCCGAGCAGCGGGCCGGAGAGCAGGGCGATCAGCAGCGGGGTGGCGAAGACGATGGTGATCGCTTCCGCCAGCTGCAGGAACTGGAGGGCAAAGAAGTTCAGCATGGTGGACAACAGCAACATCAGCGAACGCACGGCTTGCAGGCCCGGCGCCCGGGTGGTCATCACGCCGGGGCGGCTGACCGGATTGAGCAGCACCGTCACCAGCAGCACGCTGACGAGATAGCGCGCCCAGACGGCCTGCATCGGGTGCATGTGCTGGGAAGCCCATTTCGCAGTGGTGTCCAGCACCGAAAAGATGGCCAGCGCCGCGCACATCAGGGCAATGCCGATCAGCCGGTCAGACGGGCCGCTGCCGGGTGGTGGCTTCTGAAGGTCGGGCGGCTTGGCTTGCTTGCTGTCTTCTGGCACGACCCGGTCAGCTTTCCGTCGTCTGAGAGTGAAACTACGGGCTGGCGAAGCTTTTGGCTAACGCCGAGAGCGGGCAGGATCGTGCGCTGCGCGCATGACGCGCCGATGGACCGGGCCTCATCCTGCGTTGGCAAACCGGCCGCATGTTTCCGTTGACAGGCCCGAGTCGTGTCACCTACCTACAGGTCATGGGGTTTGCGATCGCCCCATCAGGCGACAGCCCAAGCATCGCGTCCAGTTCAACCGAACCAAGGGCGCAAACGCATGTTGTCAACCACCAGCTTCTCCCCCGAAAAACTGTCCAGGCTGATCGGTCGCCCCGATTGCCCCGTGCTGATCGATGTCTGCACGCAAGCCGATTTTGCGTTGGATCCACGTCTTGTGCCGGGCTCCATCCGGCGTTCGCATGAAGATGTCGCGATGTGGGGCCCGGCTCATGCCGGGCAGGATGTTATCGTGATCTGCCAGAAAGGCCTGAAGCTCAGCGAGGGCGTTGCCGGCTGGCTCAGGCATCTCGGCGCAAGAGCGCGGAACCTGGAAGGAGGCGCAATGGGCTGGGCCAGGGCAGGCTTGCCCATGGTCGCGACCGCAAAAGTGCCAGACCGGCGCGCCGATGGCTCCACGCTGTGGGTCACGCGGTCGCGGCCCAAGATCGACCGCATCGCCTGCCCTTGGCTGATCCGGCGTTTTGTCGATCCCTCGGCCGTGTTCCTTTTCGTGTCTCCGCCGGAGGTGCGTGGCGTGGCCGAGCGCTTTGATGCAACCAGCTTCGACGTCGAGGGCGAGGACCAGTTCTGGAGCCATCGCGGCGAGCTTTGCACGTTTGACGTGATGGTCGCCGAGTTCGGGCTTGGCTCGAATGCCTTGCACAGGCTGGCGACCATCGTGCGCGGCGCTGATACGGCAAGGCCCGAACTTGCGCCGGAGGCTGCCGGTCTGCTGGCCGTGTCGCTCGGGCTGTCCCGCATGTTCAGTGATGATCTGAGGCAACTTGAAGCCAGCATGCTGGTCTATGATGCCTTGTATCGCTGGTGTAGCAACGCCACGGACGAAACTCACAACTGGCCCTCGGCAAAACCATCCGTCGAAGCCCGTTCCGGCGGAGCGGTCTCGTGAACGGCACGCCTGACACGGTGGCGGGTCATCCTGCTGCGCCGGACGCGGCACCGGGCACCTTGGCTCCGCTGCCAACCCTTGCTGAAGCAACGGCGGTCTGGCTGCGCATCGGCTGCCTGTCCTTTGGTGGCGCTGCCGCGCAGATCGCCATGCTGCACAAGGTGGTTGTGGAGGAGAAGCGCTGGGTCGAGGAGCGCCGCTTTCTGGATGCCCTCAACTACTGCACGCTGCTGCCCGGACCCGAAGCGCAGCAACTGGCGAGCTATCTGGGCTTTATCCTGCACGGGGTGCGCGGTGGCGTGCTGGCCGGGCTGCTGTTCGTCATCCCGGGCGCGTTGGTGATGATGGCGCTGTGCCTGCTCTATGTGCTGGGCGGGAACCTGACGCTGGTTGCCGGCCTGTTCTTCGGCATCAAGGCTGCCGTGATCGCGATCGTCATCGAGGCGCTGTTGAAGATCGGCAAGCGCGCGCTGCGCTCACCGTTTCTGGTTGGGCTCGCAGTGGCGAGTTTTGTGGCCCTTGCCTTCCTCGCGGTCGATTTCCCGTTCGTGGTCGGTGCTGCCGCCTTGCTGGGCGCGGGGCTGGCCACGGTGCGGCCGGGCTGGCTGGCACGGAGCCAAGCTTTGGCGACCGCACCCCCGCCGGATGCAGGCCAGACCCGCGCGGCGCTCAGGGCCGCCCTTGTCTGGGTCGGGATCTGGTGGCTGCCGGTTGCCGTTGCGGCGCTTCTGCTGGGCAGCGGGCACCTGCTGGTCGAGGTCGGGATGTTCTTCTCGAAGCTGGCGATGATCACCTTCGGCGGGGCCTATGCGGTGCTGGCCTATCTCGCTGACGCGGCGGTCAACGACAAGGGCTGGCTCAGCGCGGCCGAGATGATCGACGGGCTGGGGCTGGCGGAAACCACGCCGGGGCCGACCATCCTCGTCAACCAGTTCGCCGCCTTCCTGGCTGGCTGGCGTGCGCCTGCGCCATTCTCTCAGGCAGTGGGTGGGCTGCTGGCTGCGACCATGGCCGTCTGGGTGACGTTTGCGCCGTCATTCGTGTGGATCTTTGCCGGCAGCCCGTTTGTCGAGCGGGTGCGCAGCAACCCGCGCATCGCCGGCGCGCTCTCCGCCATCACCGCGGCGGTGACGGGTGTCATCGCCTCGCTGGTCCTGAGTTTCGCTCCCCGCGTGCTGTTTGCCGAGGTCGGGACAGGCCGGATCGGGCCAGTGACATTTCCAGCGCCCGTTCTGACGACGCTGATCTGGCCGGCGCTCGGACTTGCCTTGCTGGCCGGGCTGATGCTGTTCCGTTGGCATCGCGGCGTGATCGAAACCGTGCTGGCCATGGGCCTTGCCGGCATCATCATCACGGCAGGACAACGCCTGCTCGCAGGCTGACGCGTCAGGTATCGTCTTCGTCGGTCTCGGTCTCCTCGTCAGCGCCGCCGGTGCTGCGCCCTCCGGCATTGCCAAGCGACTTCGCGGCCTTGCGCAACAGCTTGCGCAGGCGCTTGCGGTCCTTGCCATCGAGCCCGTCCAGCATCTCGCCCTCGACCTCGTCGAGCAGGGAGCCCAGGGCAGCGGCACGGCTCTCGCCTTCCACGGTGAGTTGCACCCGGACCAGCCTGCCGTCGCCACCATCGGGCGAGCGCTGCACCAGACCTTGCGTGGACAGCCGCGCGATGGTCTTGGAGACGGTCGGCGGCCGAACGCTGAGCTTGCCTGCCAACTCGCCCATGGGCATGGCGCCCTCGCTGGCGAGGATTTCCAGCACCTGCTCCTGACCCGGAAACAGGGACAGGGCCTGCAGCTTCTCTCCGATCCGCGCCCTGTGCAGGCGCGATGCCAGAATCAGCAGCCGACCTATGCTCTTCTCGCTCTTGTTGCCCATGTGACTGGCCTCCGCCGTGCAGCGCGACAAACGTTGCCGATTGTTTCTGCATGCAACTAGCCGGCGAACGATGACGGCTTGATGACATTCATGTCAGCGAGGCCAGTTTCCTGTGCACCTTTTGCAGATAGGCCACACGTTCGCCGTCGCTGGACTGATCCATCTGGTGCAGACCGAGCCAGAAGGTCCGGCAACGGGGAGCGCAGAGCACCGACAGGCCTGTCAGCAAGGTGCGGCGTCCCGGCGCGCCCATGATCCACCACCACCAGCGCGGGCTGCCCAGCGTGGAGATCGCCCCGATGGTGCGGATGTTGGTGAGGACGCGCGTGATCGGCTTGTTGCGCTCGGGCATGCCGAAGGTGGCGTGGGGAATCCAGACCCGGTCGAGCCAGCCCTTGAGCATGGCCGGCGGACCATACCACCAGGTCGGGTAGACAAAGATCAGCGCCTCGCACCAGCGCAGATGGGCCAGGTGCTCCTCGATGCCACGCTCGTTGTCACCGGGCGTGTGGTAGCGCCGGCGCTGGTCGGCAGTGAGCACCGGCTCGAAGCCCGATGCATACAGATCGACGAGGCGTGTCTCATTACCGGCCGCCGCCAGCGCCTTAAGGGCCGCATTGCGCACGCTTGCGTTGAAGCTCTCCTCGCAGGGATGGCAATAGACGACCAGAACCCGCATCGCTCACAGCCTTGCCACGGCGGCTTTGACCTGGCCGATGAAGGCCGAGCGGGAGGCATCCGTCGAGCGGTTCATGTCGTAGCGGGCGAGGTAGCGCATCTTGCCCGCAGGCTTGATCAGGGCGCGCAGCACGCGCGTGGCGAATCTGCGCGGCGGATCGCCGACGAGGAAGGCCCGCCAGCGTGGCCCGCCATAGGTCGTGACCACCATCAGCCGGCTGATGTGCTGGAGATTGGGCCGCACCAGTCCGTCCACGATGCGGAAGCTGACACCGGGCAGGAAGACACGGTCGAGAAACCCCTTGAGGATGGCCGGAAAGCCGAAGTTCCAGACCGGATAGACCAGCACCAGCGCCTCGGCAGCCTCCAGCCGCTGCACGTAGGCTTCAACCGGCGAACGGTTTGCGGGGATGGCGTGATAGCCCGCCCGCTCGGCCCGGCTCAGCACGGGCTGGAAATCCTCAGCATGCAGGTCGCAGGCATCGACCTCGTGACCGCCGGCCCGCAACCCGTCCACCACCAGCCGGAACAGGGCCGCGTTGTAGCTTTCCGGGTTGGGATGGGCGTGGAGGACCAGAACCCGCATCAGCCGTTGACCCCGGCTTCTGCCAGCGACTTGAACAGGAAGTTCTTGCCCGCCTTGAAGTCATAGGACGGGTCTTCCCAGGCCACCATCTTGCCGGGGTTGAGCAGGCCCCTGGGGTCAGCTTCCTTCTTGAAGGCAAGCTGGACCTCGTCGGTCTGCTTCATGCCGCCTTCTTCCAGCGTGTAGCGATGGGGGTTGAAGATCGGTGCGCCCATGGCCTCGTGGATCGCCATGATCTCCTCCAGCCGCTCCTCGGTGGTGAAGCGTACCAAGGGCAGGCCGAACGCCGTGACCTTGCCATCGAAGCGCACGAATTCGAGGTGGCCCGCAACCTCGTTGCCGAAGCGCTCGTGGATGCGGGTCGCAAGGTCGACCGCGTTTGGGTAGGGGTAGAGAACCTGAAGGTAGGTGATCGCCGGCTCGACGCGCAGCGCCCGCAAGGTGGTGTGGTTCCAGGTTAGCTCAAAAGCCGGTGGCAGGCCCTTGGCGTCGTCGGCCGAGAGCGTGTCAGACCGCATCAGCAGGTCCGCGCCCTTGAAGCGGTTCATGAAGGCGATGGTCGAGGCCACCGCGATGTCAGCGACCATCGCGACCACGACATGCTTGCCGCGCGGGATGAACTTGCGATGCCTGAGGAAGTAGTCATGCGGGAAGGGCGCGGCGATGACACCAAGCTCCTTGAGCGCGATGCCATCCTGCTGGCCGAGGGCTTCGGCGAAGGCCGCAGCCGTGCGGAAGTCATCGAAGCCGAACAGCATGTCGACCCAAGCATAGGCCGGCCCGAGCGGCATCTCGACCTCGGTGATGATGCCGTTGGTGCCGTAGGCGTGGGTAACCTTGTGCAGGTCATCGCCGCTGAGTTCCAGCACGCGCGGGCTGGCTTGCATGGTCACGACCTTGAGCCGGATGATGTTGCCATGGTCGCGCAGGCCGCCCCACTTGATCGAGCCGACACCGCCCGAGCCGCCAGCGATGAAACCGCCCACCGAGGCCGTGTGATAGGTCGAGGGATGCAGCCTGGCTTCCTGCCGGGAATGGTGGCGCGTTTCCTCGTCGATCTTCGAAATGAGGGCGCCGGGTTCGGCCACATAGCTGCCGGGCCGGATGTCGAGCACTTTGCTGAATCCTGACAGATCGAGCACGATTCCGCCCGAAAGCGGCATGGCCTGCCCGTAATTGCCGGTGCCGGTTCCGCGCGGCGTCACCGGAATGCCCAGCTCGAAGGCGGTGCGCAGCACCTGGATGACCTCATCCTGGCTGGTTGGCGAGACGATGATGTCGCCGGTAACATGGTCAAGCTGGCGCTTCAGGGTGGGTGAATACCAGTAGAAATCGCGGCTCTTCTGCTTCACCAGCGCCGGATTGTCCTCGGTGCGGATCGAGCCGAGCCGGCTCTTCAGGGTGGTGATGTCGTGGCGGGCGGTCATGGCTGGTCCTCAGGCGGTCAGAATGGTGTCGAGCTCGGCATAGTCCGGCAAGGTGGTGTCGATCGCACGGCCGGCCACCAGCACGGTGCGTTCGCTCTGGGGCCGGGACAGGAGCTCTGTCATTGATCTGGCGCGGGTCAACACCATGTCGGCGGCAGCACCGGCCCTGAGTGACGATGCGTGCAGGGCATCGAGGCGCGTGACGCCTGCGGGCGTGGTGGTGACGGCGCTGGTCCAGTCCGTCGCGCCGTGGTCGAGTTGCAGGATGCGGGTTGCCTCGCGCAGGACCTCGACCATGTCGAGATCGCCATAGGCATAGAACGGATCGCGGGTGTTGTCGGATGAGACCATCACCGGCACGCCGGCGGCTTTCAGTTCGTGCAGCAGCGTGACGCCGCGCCAGCGCGGTGTCCGGTCCGACTGTCGATCCTGCAGATACATGTTGCACATCGGCAAAGACACCACGGCCAGGCCGGCGCGTGCCACCTTGTCGATGATGCGGGCCTCGGCCTGCGGCATCTGGAGCGCGAGCGAGCAGCAATGTCCGCACAGAATGTTGCCTTCGAAGCCCATGGCCAGGGCGGTGTCGGCAACGACCTCCAGCGACAGAGCCGCCGGGTCGTTGGTCTCGTCGACGTGGAAATCGAGATCGTAGCCCTGGTCGATGGCGGCCCGGAACAGGATATCCAGCCCCGCCTTCAGGTTCGGGCTCATGTAGGTCACGGCGCCGAGAACCCCTGAGCCATGCTGCCTCACCGCTGCCAGCACGGCACGCATATGGTCGGGATTGACGGCATGGTCGATGCCGAACAGCGGTGTGGCCTGCAAGGCCATGCGGCCGGCCCACTCGGCCCGCAATTCGGCAAAGACCGGCCACGAGATGCCGACCTGAGAGCCGACCGAATCAAGATGGGTGCGGATCGCGCCGGTGCCGTGGGCGAAGGCGGACTTCAGCCCGAAGCTCATCCGGGCGCGGACGTCGGCGGCATGCCAGTTGGCCTCCCGGTCGGCGGTCACGGCGGTCAGCGCGCCCATGAAGGTGCCATCGGGATTGGCTCTGCGGGGCCAGATGTGGCCCTTGTCGAGGTGGGTGTGGCTCTCGGTGAAACGCGGAAAGACGATGCCACGCTTCATGTCGAGGCCGGGCAGGCCGTCCTCCGGTGTTGCGGTGCCGGCGGCCAGGATGGAAACGATCCGGCCCTCCGCGATGGTCAGGTCGACCCGGGCAAAGCCCTCGCGGTCGGCGGCCAGGGCCGGCGCATCCATGACGCAACGCGGCACGCTGGCATCGAGCAGGCGGAAGGCGGGTGCATCGGGCAGTGCGGCAAAACCTGCGTGCATGGGATCTGCAATCTGGAAAAGCGGTCAAAAAGGGAGGGCCGGCAGTCTTTCGACCATCGACCCTCGTGTGTCACGGACGCCACAGAACGAAGCAAATCGCGGGCCGTCAAGGCCCCGGGCCGGATTGTTGTGCGTTCAACCCTTCCTGAGGTTCAGGCCGACGCCCTTGTTGACGAAGGCGAGGCTGTAGCTCTTCCGGTAATCGAGGTCGCTTGTGACGACACCGGCCTTCACCATCTTGTCGAAGAAGCTCTTCATCTGCGCATCGCTCATCGTCCCGATGCCGAGGCGCAGGGAATCCCCTGAATCGACGATGCCATATTGCTTCATCAAGGCGATGCCGGCAGCGATCTTGTCGTCGGTCATGTCGGGGTTGGCGCGCTTGATCAGGGCATTGGCCGCAGCATTGTCACCGTACATGTAGTTGTACCAGCCAATGATGGTGGCATCGACGAAGCGCTGGGTGATGTCGGCCTTGCCGGTGACCACGTCGGAGCGCGTCTCGATCATGGTCGAATAGGTGTCGAAGCCGTTGTCGGCGAGCAGGAACACATTCGGCTTGAACTTCGCCTCCTTCTCGATCGCGTAGGGCTCGGAGGTGACATAGCCCTGCATAGCCGACTTCTTGTCGGCGAGGAAGGGTGCGGCATTGAAGGTGTAGGGGCGGACCTGCTCGTCACGGAAGCCGAACTCGGCCTTCATCCATTGGAAGTAGGAGGCCTGCCCTTCCTTGGACAGCATCAGGTTGTTGCACTTCTTCAGGTCGAGAAAGGTGTCGAAGCCCTGTCCGGGATGGGCGATCAGGCACTGGGGCTCTTTCTGGAAGATCGAGGCGATGACCACGGTGGGCACATTCTCCTTCACCGCCAGGAAGGGCTGGATCATGTTGCCGCCCATGTAGTAGTCGAGCCGGCCTGTCAGCAGCATCAGACGGCCATTGGTCTGCGGCCCGCCCATCACGATCTCGACGTCGAGCCCGGCCCTGGCATAGGTGCCATCGGCCACGGCCTGGTAGTAGCCGCCATGCTCCGCCTGGGCGAGCCAGTTGGTGCCGAAGCGCACCTTGTCGCGCGCCTGCGCGCGCACGCCAGAGCCGAGGGCGAGAGCAGATGCACCACCGGCTGCAAGGCCAAGGGCTGAGCGGCGGGTCAGGGACAGCTTGGTCATCGGGCAATCTCCTTGGTGGGGCGGTTGGGTCCGGGCGGAAAGAGCCATGCCGGAGGCCCTCGGGGTGACGGAAAAAGGCGCATCACACGGGCTGCCGCCGCGCCCGAACGGCAGACAGGGCTGTCTTCCTTTCAATCCCTCTAACTTAAGCGCTTGCCGAAGCATAGCACAGCATGATTTCTGTCACAGGCAGCCCTGCATGAAGACGTATGGACCCCTGATGACAACGCGCGCAACTCCCAAGACGACGGTCGCCAAGACTGCACCCGCCGCGACCAACCGGGCCCGCACGCCCGCAGCGCTGAGACCACCCTTCGCGCGCTACTCGCACGCGGTCGAGGTGCAGGCCGGCAGCCGCATGGTTTTCGCCTCCGGCCAGCTTGGCGTCCGGCCGGATGACAGCATTCCGGAAGGTTCCGAGGCGCAGGCCGATCTGTGCTTCGGCAACATCCGCCTGATCCTGGAGGATGCCGGCATGACGCTGGCGGACATCGTCAGGATCAATGCCTATGTCACCGACCGCGCCCACATGGCCGGCTACATGGCCGCGCGTGACCGGCATGCCGGCACGCCTCCCCCCGCCTCGACCCTGATGATCGTGACAGGGTTCACACGACCCGAGTTCGTGGTCGAGATCGAGGTCATCGCCGCCCGCAAGGAGCGGCGTCTCAAGACAGCCAGAACCGGGGGTTGAGAAGACATGGAAGCGCTTTTCATCGGCCAGACCTATATCGACATCGTCTTTCTGGCCGATTCGATCCCCACCGGTGACGACAAGGCCGTCGCCCGCGACTATGCCGTGTCATTCGGCGGCAATTCGGTCACGGCCGCGTTCTGCTGCGCCAAGCTTGGCGTCAGGCCCGACCTGCTGTCCTCGCTGGCCGATGACTGGCTGGGCCGCATGTTCCTCGATATGGCGGCGCGCTACGGCATTCCGGTGCATGGCCGCAAGGTCAAGGAAAGTTCGCTGTCCTTCATCATGCCGCATGACGGCAAGCGCGCCATCCTGCGCTGCCGCGACGACCACTACCTGCACCCTTTCCCGATTCTCAATCTCGGCGGCTGCCGCGCCCTGCATCTTGACGGCCACCAGTCGGACGCGGCGCTGCATTATGCCAAGGCCTGCCGCGAGGCCGGCGTGCTGACCTCGCTGGATGGCGGTGGTGTGCGCTCCAACACGCACGAACTGCTCCAGTTCATCGATGTGGCGGTGGTATCGGAGCGCATGTGCGAGCAGATGAGCCTCGATGCCGGCGGCATGCTCGACCACCTCAAGGCCAAGGGCTGCCGCATCGGCGGCGTCACCATGGGGGACAAGGGCATCGTCTGGTATGACGAAAAGGGCGAGCGGCGCCATCACGAGGCCTTGCCTGTGCCGTCCGCCAAGGTGATCGATACCAATGGCGCCGGCGATGTCTTCCACGGGGCCTATATGTATTCGTATCTGTCACGGCCCGAGGCCGGCTGGGATGCGCATTTCCGCTTCGCCCGCGCTGCCTCCGCTCACAAGATCCAGCACCTGGGCAATGAGGCTGGCCTGCCTGCGCTGGGTGACATCGAAGCGCTGTTGAAGCTGGCGGCTTGACCGAGGGCCGTCATCGCTTCGCTACGCTCGCAATGACGATTGATAGCTGCGTGTTTCTGATCACTCAACGCGCCACGGATAAGTCCACGTTTCCGTCAGCGCCTTGGGGCCGGTGCGCAGGAAGGCGCGCAGGTCGCCGGACTGGCCAGGCTCCATCACCACGTCGATGAAGGCGCGGAAGCCGGCGATCTTGGGGTTGGGGATCAGGAAGGCGCGGTTGATCCGCCCTGCCGAGACGGAAGGTACGATCTCGACCTTGTCCGGATCGGCGATATGGAAGGCCAGTTCGCCGCCGGCAAAATAGACGATGAAACGCCGGGCGCCCGGCGTCACCGCTTCGCCCGAACCCAGCGCCTTGGGCTTGGCCTGGTAGGTGTTCACAGCCCGTCCGCCCGGATGCAGCGCATCGACATTGCCGAGTGAGGACAGCCGGTAGCGGATGACATGCTCGCGGCCCGGCTGGAGCGGGCTGCGCGGGGCCCAGAGCGCCACGATGTTGTCGTTGGTCTCGTCGGTCGTGGGCAGTTCGATCAGTTCGACATGGCCCTCGCCCCATTCGCCTTCCGGTTCGATCCAGTAGGAGGGGCGCATCTCGTATGAGAGGTCGAGGTCCTGGTAGTGCTCGAACACCCGGTCGCGCTGCATCAGGCCGAAGCCGCGCGGATTGCGCTCGACGAAGGCCGAGACAGCCTGTTCCTTCGGATTGCGCAGGGGCCGCCAGATCCACTCGCCGGTGCCCGAATGGATCAGCAGGCCGTCCGAATCGTGCAGTTCCGAGCGGTAGTCATCGAAGAAGCGGCGGTCGTTCTCGCCGGTGAAGAACATCGAGGTCAGCGGTGCCAGACCAAGGCGGGCGATCTCGCGGCGCGGGAACAGATGCGCCGTCACGGCCATGACGCTGGCCCGCCCAGGATAGATGTGGAACTGGAACGCCCCGGTGATCGAGGGCGAATCAAGCAGGGCGTGGACAACGACGCGGTCCGCATCGGCACCGGGCGTCTCGATCCAGAACTCGCGGAAGTAGGGGAACTCCTCGCCGTCCTTGACGCCTGCGCCGATGCTGAGGCCGCGCGCCGACAGCCCATAGTGCTGGTTGCGGCCCAGCAGTCTGAAATAGCTGGCACCGATGAAGGACACCAGTTCGTCATGGACGCGCGGATCGTTCAACGGGAAGTGCAGACGGAAACCCGCAAAGCCCGAACTGACCGGCAGCGGTGTGGCAAAGCGCGTCCGGCCATAGTCGAACAGGTTGGCAGAATAGGGGATCGGCGTTGCCAGGCCATCGCGCACGGTGTTGATCGTCACCGGCTTGATGAACAGGAAGCCGAGGTGGAACAGGTGCATGCGGTAAGGTGACGCCGTGTTGCCGAAAAAGGCCCGCTCGCTGCGGAAGCGGATCTCGCGCCATTGGTCGAACTCGAGCCGCTGCAGCTGTTCGGGCAACTGGATCGGCTGCGCCTCGTAGGCCAGTGCCGACAGGTCACGGGCCCGGCGCACCACATCCTCGAAGCCGAATCGCGGTGCTGGTTGCGGCGAGGCCGGCGGCGGGGGTGCCTGCTGGGCCATCAGCACACCGGGCGCCGCGGACGAGGCCAGCGCCAGGGCGAGGCCGGAAAGAAGTGCGCGTCGATCGATCATGCCCATGGCCAGATTCAACCCGAATGTGATGCCAGAACCGGGTGCTGGACGCTGCCGCCGCCGGCTGACTTCTCCGTGTTCCCTCCAGCACTTAGTCAGAGGATTGCGTTCGGTCTAGGGCGATGTGCACGGTTTCGGTGCCGTGGTGAAGACAGCACTGAAAATGGTCCCAAAAAAAACTTGTAGGGGGTGGGTGTTTTCCGTATAAGGCCCTTGCCCAATTTCGCACGTGCCTGTGGCCGCGTGCTGGTTGGTGGGCATGCCGGGGAAATTCGGCACAGCCGCCTGAGGTCCGGAGCGAGGTTGAGGGGGATGGATGTCCCTTCGAGGCGCAACTCCCGGTTCAAGATCCGAGCAATCGGAGAGTGAACTGAACCTCGACACAAACCAGCAGCCGGAGGCGAAACCGGCGAACCCCATCCTCCATGGGGGACGCAGCTTAAAGCAACGACGGATCGGGCTTTTTTGGTCTTTTGCTGAACCCCTCCAAAGGGATCAGTGCGGGAAACCGAAGAGGCTTGTCCATCTTGCCCGGCGTGCGGAGGGTTATCCTTCAAACAATGGCAATCCCTTGACCGGCCACGCGCCGGTCCGCTGGCGTCTCCACAATGCCGCGGATCGATTCGTCGTCTGTCAGCTTTTCTTTTGGCATCGGCGTGGGCACACGCCGGGTGAGGAGTCTGCCATGACTGATCGCATCCGCGAATTCCTGCGCAATCGCCGCGATGACGGCCCCTGCGTGGTGGTCGACCTCGAGGTCGTGCGCGAGAACTACTTTGCCTTCGCCCGCGCCCTGCCGGACACGCGCGTTTTCTATGCCGTCAAGGCAAACCCTGCGCCTGAGCTGCTGCACCTTCTGGCCAAGCTCGGCTCCTGCTTCGATTGCGCCTCGGTGGCGGAAATCGAGATGGGCCTTGCTGCCGGTGCCACGGCTGACCGCATCTCCTTCGGCAACACCATCAAGAAGGAGCGCGACATTGCGCGCGCCCTCGAACTGGGCGTTCGCCTGTTCGCCGTCGATTGCCAGGCCGAGGTCGAGAAGGTCGAGCGCGCCAAGCTCCTGACCGGGGCGAAGGGTGTGAAGGTGTTCTGCCGCATCCTGTGCGATGGAGCCGGTGCCGAATGGCCGCTGTCGCGCAAGTTCGGTTGCGTGCCGGAGATGGCGACCGATGTGCTCGAGCATGCCCACCGGCGCGGTCTTGAAGCCTACGGTGTGTCGTTCCATGTCGGCTCGCAGCAGGGCAACGTCAACTCGTGGGACAGCGCACTGGCATCAGCCTCCGCGATCTTCCGTGAGTGCGCCACGCGCGGCATCAACCTGTCGATGGTCAACCTCGGCGGCGGGTTCCCGACCAAGTACCTGAAGAACGTTCCGGGTGTGCCGCGCTATGGCGATGCCATTTTCCGGGCGCTCTCCAAGCACTTCGGCAACCAGTTGCCCGAGACCATCATCGAGCCAGGCCGCGGCATGGTCGGCAATGCCGGCATCATCGAGGCCGAGGTCGTGCTCATCTCGAAGAAGAGCGACGAGGACACGGCCCGCTGGGTCTATCTCGACATCGGCAAGTTCGGCGGTCTCGCCGAGACGATGGACGAGTCGATCCGCTACCCGATCCGCACCCGTCATGACGGCGCGGAGATGGGCCCGTGCGTGCTGGCCGGCCCGACCTGCGACTCGGCCGACGTGATGTACGAGAAGGTGCCTTACATGTTGCCGTTTTCGCTTGAGATCGGCGACAAGGTGCTGATCGAAGGCACGGGTGCCTATACCACGACCTATTCGGCCGTGGCGTTCAATGGCTTCCCGCCCTTGAAGCAGTACACGATCTGACCTGATCAAGGTCCAGGGCAGGGCTGTTCAAGCCCTGCCGCCTTTCATCCATCCTGTGGTTCTGGTCCGCGCTCAACACGGCGCGGGGTCGGCATGCCTGTCGGTGACAGGTTTGCCGGCAAGGGAGGTCAGTCATGGTCAAGATTCGTGACGAAGTCGCTGACGATGTCTGTGCACGCGAGGCGCTTCTTGATGCCTCGTTCGGCGAGGCCCGCTTCGAGAAGATATCCGAGCGGCTGCGCGAAGGTCGCCGGCCTGCGCGCGGACTCTCCCTCAGCGCAAGCCGCCCGCACCGTCCGGCTGTGGAACGTGGTAGCGGGGCGCGCTGGCGCCGGACTCCTGCTCGGCCCGCTCGCCGTGGATGAAGACCGGCGTGGGCTCGGCATCGGCAGCAAGCTGATGCGCGAGGCGCTGTGGCGCGCGGCGCGCATGGGCCACCGCTTTGTCCTGCTGGTTGGGGATGGGCCCTACTACGCCCGTTTCGGCTTCGAGCCTGCACCCGCCGGGCTCGACCTGCCAGGGCCTGTGGACCGCGCCCGCTTCCTCGCCTTCGAGATCATCCCCGGCGCGCTTGCCAACGCTGGCGGCATGGTGGTGGCGACAGGCGAGATGGAGCGATCCCGACGCAGCGTCGCTGCCGAACAGCGCCTGGCGGCCTGAAGAATGGAGACCCTTGTCATGCGTCCCGTCATGCGGGTTGTCCTGTGGTTTGCCGTGGTCAGCCTGATCGCGCTGTCGGTCATCCAGAAGCGGCCACGGCCCAACGAGGCGCTGCGCCAGGACGACATGGCAGCGGAGCGCCTGCCTGCAAGCCCGGTTGACGGCGTGCGGCGCTTGCCATCTTGAAGCACGGGCTATATCCGGCGACATCCCTGCCGATCCTGCCCACAAGGCGCATCCGCGCCCAGAGGAGACATCCATGACCAGCTGGCCCGTTCACGCCACCATCTCCGGCCCCATCGTGATGATCGGCTTCGGCTCGATCGGCCGTGGCACGCTGCCGCTGATCGAACGGCACTTCAAGTTCGACAAGAAGCGCTTCGTGGTGATCGACCCGGACGATGCCGACCGCGCGCTGCTTGACGAGCGCGGCATCCGCTATCTGCAGGTGGCCGTGACCCGCGAGAACTACCGCGATCTGCTGAAGCCGCTGCTCAAGAACGGCAAGGGCCAGGGCTTCTGCGTCAACCTCTCGGTCGACACGTCCTCGCTCGAACTCATGCAATACTGCCGCGCACTGGGCGTGCTCTATATCGATACGGTGGTTGAGCCATGGCCGGGCTTTTACTTCGACAATGCCGGCGGCAATGCGGCCCGCACCAACTACGCCCTGCGCGAGACGGTTCTGGCGGCCAAGCGCAAGAAGCAGGGCGGCTCCACCGCCGTGTCCTGCTGCGGGGCCAATCCGGGCATGGTCTCGTGGTTCGTCAAGCAGGCGCTGGTCAACCTCGCCACCGACCTCAAGATCCCGTTCAGCGAGCCCACCAGCCGTGCCGAATGGGGCGTGCTGATGCGCAAGGTTGGCGTCAAGGGCATCCACATCGCCGAGCGTGACACCCAGCGGGCAAAGCAGCCCAAGCCGATGGACGTGTTCGTCAATACCTGGTCGGTCGAGGGCTTCCTGTCCGAGGGCTTGCAACCTGCCGAACTTGGCTGGGGCACGCATGAGACCTGGATGCCGAAGAACGGCAAGAAGCACGCCAAGGGCTGCAAGGCTGCGATTTACCTTGAACAGCCGGGGGCCAACACCCGCGTGCGCTCATGGTGCCCGACGCCGGGCGCGCAATACGGATTCCTTGTCACGCACAACGAGTCGATCTCGATCGCCGACTATTTCACGGTCAAGGAAGGCGGCAAGGCGGTGTATCGGCCGACCTGCCACTATGCCTACCACCCGGCCAATGACGCGGTGCTGTCACTGCACGAGATGTTCGGGAACGGCGGCACGATGCAGGAGGAGCATCACATCCTCGGCGAGGCGGAGATTGCCGACGGCATCGACGAGCTTGGCGTGCTGCTCTATGGGCACGGCAAGAATGCCTACTGGTATGGCTCGCAGCTTTCGGTCGAGGAGACCCGCCAGCTTGCGCCTTACCAGAATGCCACCGGGCTTCAGGTGACCTCGGCGGTGCTGGCCGGCATGGTCTGGGCGCTGGAAAACCCGCGCGCCGGCATCGTCGAGGCAGACGAGATGGACTACAAGCGCTGCCTTGACGTCCAGTCTCCCTATCTCGGACCCGTCAAGGGCTACTACACCGACTGGACGCCGCTCAAGGACCGCGAAAAGCTGTTCGCCGAAGACGTCGACTACACCGACGCCTGGCAGTTCCGGAATATCCTGGTGCGGTAAGCCGGCTGCGCTCTTTCAAGGGCGGCCATGCACTGATCTGAAAAAGCCCGCGCGAAGCGGGCTTTTTGCATCCATGAGCGCACGGGCTGTGCAGGCGGGACGCTCCAGAACCGGCTTGCCCCGCCGTTGGCCTGCCGTTGGCGGGCCGGGGCTCCGGGTGCAGCCTTGCGTCAGCGGCCGCGCGGGCCCCAGAAGCTGTTCTCGAACGGGTTGGCACCGCTGAACGGGCCGGGCAGCGTATCGCGGCCATACCAGCCACCGATGTTGCCGATGGGGGAGGAGCCGCTGCCGTGTGCGGCCACGAGATGGCGGTTGTAGGTGCCGACCGGCACGACCTTGCCCGCATCGAGGAAGGAGCGCTTCTCGACCACGACGCGCAGCGGCTTGCGATGGTTGCTGGCCTCGGCAGTGGAGACGCCAAGGGTCGAAACGGCGGCGGCAGCGACGAGGCTGGCGGCAATGAGGCTGAGATGGCGCATGAAACACTCCGGACGCTGAACCATCCAGCGACGCTAGCATCTTTTGATTAACGGAAAGCGGCCCGACTGCTCAAGCGGAAACTGCGCCCAGAGACATATCAGCGTGCGGGACGATGGGCAGCCAGGCGCTCCGGCGTGTTGCGGCGAAGCGCGGGGGCCGGCTGACCGGCATCGAGCCAGTTGGTCTTGCGCCCGGCGGCCTGAAGCTTCGAGCTGACGCAGGCCGGCTGACGTTGCAGTTCGGCCTTGCTGAAGTGGGCGCGCAGCGGCCTGTCATCGCCAGCCGCCACCAGATGGACACGGTCGATCAGGCAGGTGATCTGCTGGCGATCCACCGGGCGGCCAGCACCGGCGCAGAGCCAGCCCTGAAAGGCAAAACCGGCTTCTTCCGCCAGATGCCGGAAGGCGAGGCAACTTCTGGCCTTGTCGCCATCGCCGAGAACGATGTCAGCGGACTCGAGCGTCCCGAACTTGCTGGACAGCGGCACGGGCTGGGCCGTGCGTTCGATGGCAAGGCCGTTCTCGGCGGCCTGGCGGGTCAGCGCAACGAACAGGCTGCCCGGTTGCGCAGCTT
The DNA here is from genome assembly GCA_026400565.1 of Hyphomicrobiales bacterium. Classification (GTDB taxonomy): domain Bacteria; phylum Pseudomonadota; class Alphaproteobacteria; order Rhizobiales; family Beijerinckiaceae; genus Allobosea. The sequence goes on from JAPLOV010000126.1 coordinate 33,641, forward strand.
GGCTGCGTTGCAGCACCAGCACGAGGTAAGGGCCCTGTCCTGTAAAGCTGCCGGCGATCATCTGGTCCTCGCGTGCGCTCGAGGCTGTGTCGCGGCGCGCCTGCAAGCGAACCGCCTGGCCTTCGATGTCGGCCAGACCGAGCCCAAAGCTGGCCACGGGGCGCGGCAGCGCAACCCATTCCGGCGTTATCCGAGGTGCCTCCGCCAGCGTGCCGGTGATCGAGGCGGCGTGCAGGGCTGGCACATGGGCTTCGGCGGGGGCATCGAGGAGGCTCGGCACCGAGCTCGCCAGCCAGCCGGCGGCAAGCACGCCGCCATAGGCCGCCAGCATGCGCCATGAGGCCCCGGTGACTGCCCGCAAGCCGAAGGCCGAGCAACGCCCTGCCCAACCGGCCAGCACCGACAGCAACGGCTCCGAAGCACCCGGGGCAATCCACGGCCGTTTCACGCGACGCAACTCCACGACGGACCGCACATCGGTCCACGTCCGGCACGGTCGACGCATCGGGTGACCGGCCGGTTACCGCCTGCCCGCAAGAGCCGGGGTTTTGGCCGTCAGGGTGAACGAGCGGTCACCGGGGGTGGTTAACAGTCCAGAAACCTCCGGAGAGTGCGAGCGCGTCCGCATTCGCGCGGTGCTGTCATCATGATGCTTGATCGATCGGCCATGCTCGGCCAAGACTAGGGGCAGATCCTGCGTCAGGACCGGCAACTGCATCGTCTGGGATAAGGCCAGTGCCTCGCGAGGGCATGGGCACAGGTGCTGCACCGGACCTGACAAGAGCCTCAAGGCGCCCCTGAACGCGAACAGTCGAGAAGCCATGTCCTTGTCAGCCCCCACCGATCAGATGCCCGCTGCCGAGAGCCAGCGCCTGTCGCGGCCTGTGCGCTACCTGGTCCGCATGCTGGTTTTCCTGGCCCTGATCGGGTTTGGCGTGTTCATCCTGCAAACGCCGGTGATGAGCGCCTTCATGGCCAATCCCGGTCTCAACGGGTTGATCATCGGTTGCCTGCTCGTCGGTGTGCTTGTGGCCTTGCGCGAGGTGATGCGGCTCAGGGGCGAGGCGGCGGCAGGCAATGCCTTGCAGGGTGGCGCCCCGCCGACCATGGTCGGGCCACTGCCCGTGCTGGCACCGCTGCTGACCGTCCTGCCGGCCATCGAACGCCGTTCGCTCAGCGCCAGCCAGTCTGCGACAGTGCTGGAATCGATCGCTTTGCGCCTTGATGAAGGCCGTGACACGCTGCGCTATCTGGCCGGGCTGCTGGTGTTCCTTGGCCTGCTCGGCACGTTCTGGGGCCTGCTCGAAACGGTCAGTTCCGTCGGTGCGGTCATCAACACGCTGCGCACCGGTGGCGAGGCCGGCGTGCTGTTCGAGGAGCTCAAGGCCGGCCTTTCGGCCCCGCTGTCGGGCATGGGTCTGTCGTTCTCGTCGTCGCTGTTCGGGGTTGCCGGCTCTCTGGTGCTGGGTTTCCTCGATCTTCAGGTCGGGCAGGCCCAGCGGCGCTTCCGTGTCGAGGTCGAGGACTGGATGGTGACGGGGCTTGGCCCCGCTGGCATGCAGCGCATCGGTGATGGACCCGGCCTGCCTCCTGCCGTCGTGCCGTCGCTGACCAGCGCGCAGCTGACCCCGGACCTTGCCCTTCAGCTGCAACGCACCGCGCAGGTGCTGGCCGATAATGCCGGCGGCGGAAAACAGGCGACGCAGGCCATGGCCAACCTCGCTGAAGGCATTCAGGGGCTGGTGCAGCACATGCGCTCCGAGCAGCAGCTCATCCGCGACTGGGTCGAGGCGCAGTCGGGCCGCGAGAAGGAAACGCGCCGCCTGCTGGAGCGCCTGCTTGCCGACCGCAGCAAGGCGGAGTGAGCGATGGCGCTCTCCCGCAGCCGCCGACGCGAAGGGGCCGACTACTGGCCAGGCTTTGTCGATGCGCTCTCGACACTGGTGATCGGCATCGTCTTCCTGCTCTCGGTGTTCGTGCTGGCACAGTTCTTTCTGAGCCAGGAGATCACCGGCAAGGACACGGCCCTGCGCCGGCTCGAGAACCAGGTGGCGGAGTTGACCGACCTGCTGGCGCTGGAAAAGACCCAGAAGCGCTCGGTGGAGGAGAACCTCGCGCTGCTGCAATCGACGCTCAACCGCACCGACGGAGACCGGGCGCGCCTGCAAGGCCTGCTTGACGGCGGGGCGGGCGCGGCCGGAGCGGCACAGAGCCGGGCCGCCCAGTTGCAGGGCGCGCTTGATGCGGAAAAGCAGCTGTCGCAACGGGCTCAGTCGGCAGTGGAACTGCTCAACCAGCAGATCAGCGCCATGCGACGCCAGCTTGCCGCACTCGAGGAAGCGCTCAGCGCATCGGAAGCGCGCGACAAGGAATCGCAGACGCGCATTTCCGACCTTGGCAGCCGCCTCAATGTGGCGCTGGCGCAGCGGGTCCAGGAACTGGCGCGCTATCGCTCGGACTTCTTTGGCCGCATGCGCCAGATCCTAGGCAACCGGCCTGACATCCGGGTCGTCGGCGACCGATTCGTGTTCCAGTCGGAGGTGTTCTTCGATGCAGGGGCCGCGCTGCTCAAGCCGGAAGGGCAGGCCGAACTCGACAAGCTGGCCGCAGTGCTGACCGATATCGCCCGCGAAATTCCGCCCGATATTCCGTGGATCGTCCGCGTTGACGGCCATACCGACGTGCGTCCGATCAGGAGCGCGCAATTCCCGTCGAACTGGCATCTGGCCACTGCCCGCGCGGTGTCCGTTGTCGAGTATCTCGCCACCAAGGGGCTTTCTCCGGAACGGCTGGCCGCTACTGGCTTCGGCGAATTCCAGCCGCTGGAACTGGGCACGACTGACGAGGCCTTCCGGCGCAACCGGCGCATCGAATTCAAGATCACCGAACGCTGAGGACCTGAGACGGGCCGCGCCGGGCCTTTGTCTGGCATACCCGGTTCGTGCATGGCCATCTGGCGCGATGCCAAGGGGACAAGCCTCGCGGGCTGTTCTATAGCCTCGGGCTGAACTGCGCTCCAGGGCCCCATGACGCCTGCTTCACTCGCCCTGCGACTGGCACCGGTTGCCTTCGTGCTGATCTGGTCGACCGGCTGGATATCAGCCGGCTATGCCGCGCCCTATGCCGATCCGCTCACCTTTCTGAGCGTGCGCTTTGCCTGCGCCGCTGCACTGCTGGCGCTGCTGTCCGCCGCGATGGGCGCGGATTGGCCGCGCGGCTGGAAGAGCTGGATGCACGCGCTTATCACCGGGGCCTTCCTGCACGGGATCTATCTCGCCGGGGTCTGGTGGGCGGTGCGCCATGGTCTTCCGGCCGGGATTTCCGGGCTGATTGCGGCGCTGCAACCGATTCTCACTGCGGCCTTCTCGCCGATGCTGGTTGGCGAGCGCATCTCGCCGGTGCGCTGGGCCGGCATCGCGCTCGGCTTTGCCGGCATTGCGCTGGTGCTGGCCCCCAAGCTTGTCGGCCTTCCAGCGGACGTGCTCTGGCTCGCGGCGGTGCCGCTCCTCGTCAACATCGGGGGCATGTTCGCGGTCACATTCGCCAGCTTCTACCAGAAGCGCTACCAGCAGAGCGGCGAACTGAGGACCATGACCACGGTGCAATACCTTGGCGCGCTGGTGGTGACCTTGCCGCTGGCGCTGGCGCTTGAGCCCATGGTGATCACCTGGAACCTTACCATCGTGCTGGTGCTGGCATGGTCCGTGATCGGGCTGTCGCTCGGCGGGATCGGGCTTTACCTGCTGCTGATCCGGAAGGGCGAGGTGTCCCGCGCCGCAACCTTGATCTATCTGGTGCCGCCCGCCGTTGCCATCGAGGCCTATCTGCTGTTCGGCGAAACCCTGACGCTGGTGCAGATCATCGGCATGGTCGTCACCGTCATGGGCGTGGTTCTGGCCAGCCGCAAGTAGAGCATTGCGCGGGGTCGGTCCGGAAGCGCTGGCGGCCTCTCAGCTGCGCAGGCGATACTTGACGAAGCCATCTGCTGCATCGCCCGCAGGATCGGCCTTGAGGCTGGCCGGTTTCAGGCTGGCGGATTGCGGCCCTGACAGGAAGGTCACATTGACCGAGGCTGGCAGGGGCGCCAGCGACCAGTTGTTGTCCGCCGTCGGGTCGATGCGCGTCTTCTCGATGATGTGGCGCACCACGACATCGCGGTTGAGGTCGGGCGCCTCGAGCACCACCGTGGTCCTGGTACCGGGGAAATCCCCGCCGCCGGAGGCGCGATAGTTGTTGGTGGCGATCAGGAATTCCGCCGTCTCGCCAATCGGCCTGCCCTGGAAGGCGAGATCGATGATGCGCCGCGCGGCGGGCTCCACCAGCTTGCCGGCGCCGTCGTAGCGCGAGGGCTGCGTGACATCGATCCGGTAGGTAACGCCATCGATGATATCGAAATTGAAGGCCGGAAAGGCCGGGTTGATCAGCGGCTGCTCATCTGTCCTTTCGGGGTCGATGCGGTTGAAGACGCCTGCCGAGTGCTCCAGCCACTCGCGCACCTGCGCACCGGTGACCTTCACCACTTGCACGGTGTTGGGATAAGGGTAGATGTCCGCGACGTTCTTGATGGCGATCGGGCCGGCCTTGATGTCGGTGAAGAAGTTCGGCCCGCCACGCCCGCCCGACTTGAACGGGGCGGCGGCAGAAAGCACCGGCAAGGACGCCAGCGCGGTGCCCGCCATCAGGCCCCGGACATAGGCGATCTGCGCATCGGCGACGATCTGCACCGACGGATCGTCGGCAACCAGCGCGAAATAGCTGTTGATCGGGGCCGAGGTCTCGCCCACCGGCTCGCGGACGTAGACCAGCGTGGCCTCGTGCGCGGCCTTGACCGTGGCGAACATGGCGGGGTCGGCATCGGCCTTCGAGACGATGCTGCGGTCCGCCGTGCGCTCGAAGATGGGGCGCGCCTCGACCTTGAAGCCGGCAATCTTCCAGCCCGGGCCGGCGTACTCCAGATCGAGATCGACGAGGCCCAGGTGCGAGCCCCAGAATCCGGGCTGCACGCAAGGCTTGCCGAGCAGCGCACCGCGCGCGTTGTCAACGCCCTCGATGCCGTCAAAGGCCTTGGCGCCGGGAAAGACCAGATGCTGGTGGCCGGTGAGAAGAACGTCGATGCCCTCCACGGCGGCGAGGTGCAGCGCCGCGTTTTCCTCGTTGCCGCGATAGCTGCCGCCGGCGATGCCCGAGTGGCACAGGGCAACGACAATGTCGGCACCAGCGGCCTTCAGCGCCGGCACCTCGCGGCGGGCAGCCTCGACGATGTCGCCGGCGCGGGCCTTGCCGTCGAGGTGGCCCTTGTCCCATTGCATGATCTGCGGCGGCGTGAAGCCGATGACACCGATGCGAACCATCTGGGCTGCGCCGGCCTCGTCGACGCACCTGTGGTCGATGATCAGCCAGGGCCGGACCAGCGCGCTGCCATCGGCCTTGCCGACATTGGCGCAGACGAAGGGAAAGTTCGCCGACGTCACGCCGATGTCGAGGAAATCGAGGCCATAGTTGAAATCGTGGTTGCCCAGCGTCGAGGCGGCATAGTCCATGGCGTTCATGGCCGCGATCATCGGGTGCACGTCGCCGGGTTTCATCCCGCGCTTGCAGGCCATCCAGTCGCCCATCGGCGACCCCTGGAGAAAATCGCCGTTGTCGAACAGGATGTGGTTCTTCGCCTCGGCGCGTGCGGCCTTGACCAGCGTCGCGGTCTTGGCGAGCCCGACCGTGTTGTCCTCGCCGTCGCGGTCGTAGTCGTAAGGCACGACAGTGACGTGCAGATCCGAGGTCTCGAGCACACGCAGCTTCACGCGGGCCGGACTCTGGGCGCTGAGGATGGAAGGCAGGGTCGCGATGGCGGCGGCGCTTGCTCCGGTCCTGATCGCGTCCCGGCGTGTGAGGTCTGTGGTCATGGCTGATCCCCTTTTGCGCGGGTGCCAGCAGCGGAAAACGATAGTTTTTCGCAACAAATTGGTATTTTGAGCCGGATGACTGCCGCGGCTACGGGCCTAGCGGTGAGCCGCCTTCAGGCATTCATCAAGATCGGCGAACATGTCGTCCTCGTCCTCGATGCCGCAGGACAGGCGCAGCAGGTCGGGCGGGCAGGGCGAGCCGGGGCCTTCGATCGAGGCCCGGTGCTCGATCAGGCTCTCGACCCCGCCGAGCGAGGTGGCGCGCTTGAACAGCCTGACCTGCGCAGCGGTGGCAATGGCGGCTGTCTCACCGCCGTGCACCTGCACGCTCATCATGTAGCCGAAACCGCCCTGCATCTGGCGGGCTGCCACATCATGGCCCGGGTGCTGCGGCAGGCCGGGATAGAGCACGCGGGCGATCTGCGGATGGGCGGACAGGCGCGTGGCAAGGGCCATGGCCGTGCGGGCCTGGCGCTCGGCCCTGACATGCAGGGTGCGCATGCCGCGCATCAGCAGGTAGGCCTCGAAGGGGCCGAGGATCCCGCCCTGCATCTTGCGGATGGTCTTGATGCGCTGCCAGAACGGGTCATCCTCGCGCGCCGCCAGTGCGCCGGCAACCACATCGGAGTGGCCGTTCAGGATCTTGGTGGCGGCGTGCATCACCACGTCGGCGCCGAGCAGCAGCGGCTGCGTGTGGACCGGCGAGGCGCAGGTGGAATCGACCGCCAGTTTCGCGCCGGCCTTGCGCGCGATGTCGGCGGCTGCCGCTATGTCGGTGATGGTCCAGAGCGGATTGGAGGGCGTCTCCAGCCAGACCAGCTTTGTCCTGCCGGGCTGGATGGCAGCTTTCAACTGCTCAAGGTCGTCGGTCTCGCAGAAGCTGACCAGAAGGCCCCAGCGTTTTGCCTCCGTCATCAGCCAGCTGCGCAGCGCCCAGTACATCACGCGGGGCGCGACGATGTGGTCACCCGGATCGAGCGCCTGGAACACGGCGGTGGCCGCTGCCATGCCGGAGCCGAAGAGCAGAGCGCCGGCGCCGGCCTGTTCCAGCATGGCCAGCACGGCTTCGGCCTCGCGGACAGTCTCGTTGTCGGGCCGGCCATAGACGAAGCCGGTGGAATAGCCGTTGTCCTCGTCGCGGATGAAGGTCGTGGAGACATGGATCGGTGGTACCACGCCGCGTGTCACCGGATCGATCTTGCCGAGGGCCTGCGCAGCGAGCGTGCGCGGGGCCCAGTCAGGCTTTCTGGTCATGCGGTGTTGTCCAGTCCGTAAAGGGTGTGCAGCGTGCGCACGGCCAACTCGGTATAGGCCGCATCGATCAGCACCGAGAACTTGATCTCGGATGTGGTTATGGCGCGGATGTTGATGCCCTTGTCGGCAAGGGCGCGGAAGGCGCGGGCGGCCACACCGGCGTGGCTGCGCATGCCGATGCCGATGGCGGAGACCTTGACCACATCGGTCGCGCCTTGCAGCGACTGATACTGGATGCTGCCGCGCTGGCCTTCGAGGATGGTGCGGGCGCGGTCGAAATCGGCGGTCGGCACGGTGAAGGTGA
>JAPLOV010000002.1 GCA_026400565.1 Hyphomicrobiales bacterium
AGATGGAAGAGCTGATCCGGGCAGCTGGTCTGCTCGGCGACGGCGGCCTCTACGATGCCCAGAATGTCAGCATCGTGCATCACCTCAACCAGGCCCTGCGGGCCCGCACCCTGTTCACGCTCGACAAGGACTACATCGTCCGCAACGACGAAGTGGTGATCATCGACGAATTCACCGGCCGCATGATGCAGGGCCGGCGCTATTCCGAAGGGTTGCACCAGGCGCTCGAAGCCAAGGAGAAGGTGTCGATCCAGCCCGAGAATGCGACGCTCGCCTCGATCACCTTCCAGAACTACTTCAGGCTTTACGAGAAGCTGGCCGGCATGACCGGCACCGCCGCGACCGAGGCCGAGGAGTTCCAGCAGATCTACAAGCTCGACGTTGTCGAGATTCCCACCAACATGCCAGTGCAGCGCGTGGACGAGGATGACTCGGTCTACCGCACCTTCGAGGAAAAGGTCAGCGCGGCAGCCGGCGCTGGTCGGCACCGCCTCGATCGAGCGCTCCGAACTCGTGGCCGAACTGCTGATCAAGGCCGGCTACAAGCAGCTCGACTTCACCCAGACCAACGTGCTCGACAGCCTCTACAAGGCCGCCCGCGAGGGCAAGGCAACCAAGCAGTTCGCCGTTCTCAACGCCCGCTTCCACGAGCAGGAAGCCTACATCGTGGCCGAGGCGGGCGTTCCGGGCGCCATCACCATCGCCACCAACATGGCGGGCCGCGGCACCGACATCAAGCTTGGCGGCTCGGTCGACATGCGCATCAAGGCCGAGACGGCCGAGATGGAGGATGGCCCCGCCAGGGAAGCCAGGATCGCGGAGATCAAGGCCGAGGTCGAACGCTTCCGGCAAATCGTGCTCAACGCGAAGGAAGAGGTCGAAATCGAGCCTGCCAGGGGCTCGCGCCCGGCGCGGACCGTGACCATGCCGGGCGGCCTCTACATCATCGGCACCGAACGCCACGAGAGCCGCCGCATCGACAACCAGCTGCGCGGGCGCTCCGGCCGCCAGGGCGATCCGGGTCGCTCCAAGTTCTTCCTGTCTCTGCAGGACGATCTGATGCGCATCTTCGGCTCGGACCGGATGGACGGCATGCTCCAGAAGCTCGGGCTTCAGGAGGGCGAGGCGATCATCCACCCCTGGATCAACAAGGCCGTCGAGAAGGCGCAAGGCAAGGTCGAGGCCCGCAACTTCGACACCCGCAAGAACATCCTGAAATACGACGATGTGATGAACGACCAGCGCAAGGTGGTGTTCGAACAGCGCCGCGAGTTCATGCGCCAGGCCTCGATCCGCGAGACCATCAACGAGATGCGCAGCCAGGTTGTCGACGACGCCGTGCGTCATCACATCCCGGAAGATGCCTATCCAGAGCAGTGGGATGTGGTCGGGCTCAAGGACGAAGTGCTCAAGACGCTCAATCTTGACCTGCCGGTCGACGCGTGGGCCAAGGAGGACGGCATCGCCGACGAGGAGATGCGCGAGCGCCTGCTCAAGGCCGCCGATGATGACTATGCCGCGCGCATCGCGCGCAACGGCGACGAGGTCATGACCTATGTCGAAAAGCAGGTCCTGCTGCAGATGCTCGACCATCTCTGGCGTGAGCATCTGGTCACACTCGACCACCTGAGGCAGGTGGTCGGCTGGCGCGGCCTCGCCCAGCGCGATCCGCTGAACGAATACAAGTCGGAAGCCTTCCAGCTCTTCGACGGGCTGATCGACAAGCTGCGCGAGCAGGTCACCAGCCAGCTGATGCGGGTCGAGGTCCGTTTCGAGGAGCCACCTGCTGACGCGGCTCCCGCACTCGGTCAGCTTCCACGCTCCGACCAGCAGTTCATGCTCGCACCGGCCGAGGCGGTTGCGCCGACCAAGCGCGATCCGAACGATCCGGCAACCTGGGGCCGTGTCGGGCGCAATGAGCCCTGCCCTTGCGGTTCAGGCAAGAAGTTCAAGCACTGCCACGGACAGGTCGGCACCACCGCCTGACAGGCTTCCCGAACAAGGCCGGGCAGCCCCGCCGTGCGCATCGAGGCGTAGGCTGCGCGACCGCGCAGGACTGCCGCGACTGCCGCCGGGAATTGACCGGACAGGACCAGCCCATCCGGTGCCCGGATGCCGCTCGCAGGATGATTGTTTACTGGACAGCGGCGACGCTGGGTGCGCCCGGCACTGCGGCCTGTGGTGCCGTGCGGTTCTGGCCGTCGGC
>JAPLOV010000105.1 GCA_026400565.1 Hyphomicrobiales bacterium
CTTTTCGCCGCATGCTCTAGAGACAGGCAGAAGGGATGGCTCATCGACTATCCCGATTGTCTAGCGACGGATGAGTGCCATGAGCGGCGTCAACGAGATCAGGTCGACCTTCCTGAACTATTTCAAGGGACAGGGTCACGAGGTGGTGCCGTCGAGCCCGCTGGTTCCGCGCAACGATCCGACGCTGATGTTCGCCAATTCGGGCATGGTGCAGTTCAAGAATGTCTTCACCGGTGTCGAAAAGCGCCCCTATGTGCGCGCCACCACCGCCCAGAAGAGCGTGCGCGCCGGCGGCAAGCACAATGATCTCGACAATGTCGGCTACACAGCGCGGCATCACACCTTCTTCGAGATGCTCGGCAATTTCTCGTTCGGCGACTACTTCAAGGATGTCGCGATCGAGCATGCCTGGAACCTCGTCACCCGCGAGTATGGCCTGCCGAAGGACAAGCTGACTGTCACCGTCTATTCCGAGGACGACGAGGCGCATCGGCTCTGGACGAAGATCGCCGGCCTGAGCGACAGCAAGATCATCCGCATCCCTACCTCCGACAACTTCTGGCGGATGGGTGACGTCGGCCCTTGCGGGCCCTGCTCGGAAATCTTCTATGACCATGGCGACCATATCCCAGGAGGGCCGCCTGGATCGGTCGATCAGGATGGCGACCGCTTCATCGAGATCTGGAATCTCGTCTTCATGCAGTTCGAGGAAACGGCTGAAGGCGAGCGGCTGGCCTTGCCGCGCCCATCGATCGACACCGGCATGGGGCTGGAGCGGATCGCGGCCGTGCTGCAGGGCACCCATGACAATTACAACATCGACCTGTTCCGGGCGCTGATCAGCCGAGTCGCGGATCTAACCGGCGTCGATCCTGCTGGCGCGCAGAAGGCCAGCCACCGCGTCATCGCCGACCACCTGCGCTGCTCGGCTTTCCTGATCGCCGATGGTGTGCTGCCGTCGAACGAGGGGCGCGGCTATGTGTTGCGCCGGATCATGCGACGCGGCATGCGCCACGCGCAGTTGCTCGGTGCGCGCGACCCGTTGCTGCACAAGATCCTGCCGACGCTGGTGCGCGAGATGGGTCAGGCCTATCCCGAACTGGTCAGGGCCGCGACCCTGATCGCCGAGACGCTGGAACTGGAGGAGACGCGCTTCCGCACCACGCTGGCGCGTGGGCTGTCGATCCTGGATGCCGAGACTGCAGGCCTGGAGGCTGGCGACAGCCTGAAGGGCTCAGTCGCCTTCACCTTGTATGACACGTTCGGGTTTCCGCTCGACCTGACGCAGGACGCCCTGCGCGCGCGCGACATCGGCGTCGATACGGAGGGCTTTCAAGCGGCGATGAACGAGCAGAAGGCCAAGGCCCGGGCCGCCTGGGCCGGGTCCGGCGAGGCGGCGACTGACACGGTCTGGTTCGGTTTGCGCGAGCAGGTCGGCGCCACCGAGTTCCTTGGCTATGCCTCGGACCGTGCCGAGGGCGTGATCACGGCTCTGGTGCGTGGCGGCGCGGTGGTCGAGGCGCTGCGCGCCGGCGAGAGCGGCTTCGTGCTTATCAACCAGACGCCGTTCTATGCGGAATCGGGCGGGCAGGTCGGCGACACGGGCGAGATCCGCGGCGAAGGGTTCAGCGCGCGGGTCAGCGACACGCAGAAGAAGGTGGGAGACGTGTTCGCGCATGAGGTCGAGGTCGTGTCCGGCGAACTCAGGGTCGGCAAGGCAGCCGAATTGGTGGTCGATGCCGGCCGCCGCAACGCGATCAGGGCCAACCATTCGGCCACGCACCTGCTGCACGAGGCGCTCAGGCTGACCCTTGGCGACCACGTGGCACAGAAGGGCTCAATGGTATCGAACGAGCGCCTGCGCTTCGACTTCAGCCACCCGAAGGGTATTTCCGATGCAGAGCTTGGCGCGGTTGAAGCCATTGCCAACCGCATCGTGCTCCAGAACGAACCGGTCGTGACACGGCTGATGGGCGTTGACGAGGCGATTGCGTCAGGCGCGCGCGCGCTGTTCGGCGAGAAGTATGGCGATGAGGTGCGCGTCGTTTCGATGGGCACGGTGCGCAGCGCTGAGCGGGCCGGCAAGACCTTCTCGGTCGAGCTGTGCGGCGGCATGCATGCCTCCGCCACGGGCGACATCGGCCTGATCGCGGTCGTTGACGAGGGTGCGGTTGCGGCCGGCGTGCGCCGCATCGAGGCGATGACGGGCGATGCCGCGCGTGGGCATCTGGCACGCGAGAGCCGTATGTTGCACCAGCTGGCCGGCCTGCTGAGGACGACGCCTGCCGAGGCGCCCGAAAGACTGGCGGCGATCCTCGATGAGCGCCGGAAGCTCGAGCGAGAGCTGGGCGATGCCCGCAAGAAGCTGGCCATGGGCGGCCCTGCCGGCAGCGCCGATGCGGTGCGCGAGGTGGCTGGCGTCCGCTTTCTTGGGCGCATTGTCAGCGGGGTCGAGATGAAGGACCTCAAGAGCCTGGCCGATGGGGCGAAAGGCGGCGTCGCTTCGGGCGTGGTGGCCATTGTCGGTGTCGCCGGCGATGGCAAGGCCGGCGTCGTGGTCGCGGTCACCGACGACCTGACGACGCGGTTCGATGCGGTGGCGCTGGTGCGTGCCGCCTCCGAAGCGCTGGGCGGCAAGGGCGGCGGCGGTCGGCGCGACATGGCGCAGGCCGGCGGACCGGATGGCGACAAGGCCGAGGCGGCCATGGCCGCGATCGAGGCAGCCCTGGCCAGCTGAATCGAATCCCGGGCCTCGCAGGGCGAGACCCGGGCTGGATCGTTCAGGCAGAAAACCTCAGGCGAAATGCCTCAGGCCGCCATGGCCTTGGTCAGGTTTTCGCTGATCTTGTCGAGGAAGCCGGTGGTCGATAGCCAGCGCTGGTCGGCGCCGACCAGCAGGGCCAGATCCTTGGTCATGAAGCCGGCCTCCACCGTATCGACACAGACCTTTTCCAGCGTCTCGGCAAACTTCGCGAGCTGGAGGTTGTTGTCGAGCTTGGCGCGGTGCTTGAGGCCCCCGGTCCAGGCGTAGATCGAGGCGATGGAGTTGGTTGAGGTCTCCTTGCCCTTCTGGTGCTCGCGGTAGTGGCGGGTGACAGTGCCGTGCGCCGCTTCGGATTCCACCACCGAGCCATCAGGCGTCATCAGCACCGAGGTCATCAGGCCGAGCGAGCCAAAGCCCTGCGCCACGATGTCGGACTGCACGTCACCGTCGTAGTTCTTGGTGGCCCAGACATAGCCACCGGACCATTTCAGGGCAGAGGCCACCATGTCATCGATAAGGCGATGCTCGTAGGTGAGTTTCAGCACGTCGAACTTGGCCTTGAACTCGGCTTCAAACACCTCCTCGAAGATGTCCTTGAAGCGCCCGTCATAGACCTTCAGAATCGTGTTCTTGGTCGACATGTAGACCGGCAGCTTCCGGATCAGGCCATAGTTTAGCGAGGCCCGAGCGAAGTCGCGGATCGAGTCATCGAGATTGTACATGGCCATGGCCACGCCGGCGCCGGGGGACTTGAACACCTCACGCTCGATGACGTTGCCGTCGTCGCCGACGAACTTGATGGTCAGCGTGCCCTTGCCGGGGAAGCGGAAATCGGTGGCGCGATACTGGTCGCCGAAGGCATGTCGGCCGACGATGATCGGCTGGGTCCAGCCGGGGACAAGGCGCGGCACGTTCTTGCAGATGATCGGCTCGCGGAAGATGACGCCGCCGAGGATGTTGCGGATGGTGCCATTCGGCGACTTCCACATCTCCTTGAGATTGAATTCCTTCACGCGGGCCTCATCCGCCGTGATGGTGGCGCATTTCACGGCCACGCCATGCTTCTTCGTGGCGTTGGCAGAGTCGATCGTGATCTGGTCACGGGTGCGGTCGCGTTCCTCGATCCCGAGGTCATAGTATTCGAGGTTGATGTCGAGATACGGGTGGATCAGCTTGTCCTTGATGTAATGCCAGATGATGCGCGTCATCTCGTCGCCGTCCATCTCGACGACGGTGCCTGCAACCTTGATCTTGTTCATGGAGTGCGACCTTCCCGCGGGTGTGTGTGCCGGAGCGTGCTCACCGAAGGTGCCCGCCCGTTTCAACGCTGTCTAGCGCGCGCCCGGTCCTTCCGGCAAGCTCGGCTTTTGGCTGATCGTGGCAGTTCGCCAAAGTTGGCACGCTGCAAAAACCGGTTTCCACTTTTTCGCTGCATGCTCTATGGACCCGGCACCATGACCGGATCGGGCACACATCGCGATGGGGAGGGGTTGGCCGGCCTCGGCCCTGCCATCATTCTGGTCGAGCCGCAATTGTCCGAGAATATCGGCATGGTGGCGCGGGCGATGGCGAATTTCGGGCTGTCGGATCTGAGGCTGGTCAAGCCGCGCGATGGCTGGCCGACCGGTGGGGGGCTGCCCAAGGGCGCGCATCAGGCCGCATCCGGCGCCGTGCACATTCTGCATGGCGCAAAGCTGTTCGGCGACACGCGCGCGGCGATGGCCGACCTGAACCTGGTGTTCGCCACCACCGCCCGGTCACGCGGCCAGATGAAGCGGGTGTTCACGCCGGCCGAGATGATGCCGGATGTCGCCAGCCGCGTGGCGGCAGGGCAATGCGTCGGCATCCTGTTCGGGCGCGAACGCACCGGCCTTGAGAACGAGGACATCAGTCTCGCTGATGCGATCGTCACTTTCCCGGTCAATCCTCAATTCGCCTCGCTGAACCTGGCGCAGGCGGTCCTGCTGATGGGCTATGAGTGGTTCCGTGCCGCCCATGGCGACATCGTGCCCGCGCCGGTGGAAGCACAGGTGCCGGCCCCGCGCGAGATGGTAGTGTCGCTGTTCGACTATCTGGAGGACGAACTCGACAAGGGCGGCTTCTTCCCGCCGGACAAGCGCGAGATCATGGCGCGCAACCTGCGTGACATCCTGCACCGGCTGACGATGAGCGAGCAGGACTGCCGGACCCTGCGCGGCGCGGTGCATGCCCTGGCCGAAGGCCGCAAGCGCCGCGCCAAGGACGGCCCTCCCCCGCGCGGCGATGCAGTCCCGCCGTGATGGCGCGCGGAGAAAGCGCCTTCCAAAGCAGGCGGGCTTGCCGCATGGTTCACATCTGAACAGATTGTCGAACCGGTCCCGTCCCCAAGAAGGCCCCTTGCCATGAGCACGCCCAGCCAATCCCCTGCCCTCTACACATCCGGCAACGGCGTCGCCACGATCACACTCAACCGCCCCGAGAAGCTCAATGCCTTCTCCGCCGGCATGTTCGCGGCGATCCGCTCCGGGCTGGACGAGGCCGAGAAGGACGACAGCGTCAGGGTGGTGATCTTCACGGGGCACGGCCGGGCCTTCTCCTCCGGACAGGACCTGACCGAGGCGCTGCCCACCGACGAGAATGGCCGTATCAACCTCGGCCCGCCGCTGGAGCGCGACTACAACCCGCTGGCGCTGCGCCTGATGGCCTACCCCAAGATCACGGTCGCAGCGATCAACGGGCCGGCGGTGGGGGCTGCGGCCAATCTGGTGCTGGCCTGCGATCTGGTGGTGGCGGCCCGCTCGGCCTATTTCCAGCAGGCCTTTGTGCGCATCGCGCTCGTGCCGGATGCCGGCGGAACCTGGCTGTTGCCGCGCATTGTCGGCTCGAAGCTGGCACTGGCGCTGGCGCTGACAGGAGACCGCGTGAGCGCGGACGATGGCCACCGTATGGGCCTGATTTACAAGGTGTTCGAGGATACCAGCTTCGCCACCGATGTGGCCGGCTTCGTCGCGCCCTTCGCAGCCGGGCCAGCCGGCGCCTACAAGCTGATCAAGCAGGCCTTTGCGAGGTCGCTCGACCACGACTTTGCCGCCCAATTGGCGCTCGAAGCTGAATTGCAGAACGTGGCAGGCAAGAGCGACGATTTCCAGGACGCCATCGCCGCCTTTGCCACCAAGCGCCCCCCGGTGTTCAAGGGGCGGTGAGGGAGGGCTTCTCGACTTGGTCAAGATGACCATCTATATGGTCATCTCAAACAGGAGGTTGCTGTGGTTGATGTCAGCATTGCAGAAGCGAAGGCAAAGCTCAGCGAAATCGTGGCCGCCGTCGAAGCCGGAGAGACGCACGTCATCACACGGCGTGGCAAGGTCGTGGCGAAGATTGTGCCTGCAGACGCCCATGTCGTGGCGCCACGAAGCAAACTCGATATCGATGCCCTGCGAGGTCATATCGCTCGCTTGATCGATGATGGAAATCCGGTTGCCGACGCCGATGATTTTTTGAGACGCTGGAAAAGCGAGCAGCGTTACTGATGTTTGTGCTCGACACGTGCATTCTTGTGAGCGCATTCGTACCAGATACCTATACGCAGCGTTCACTCGCGTGGCTGGATGCCAACCGCGCCTCCCCGATTGCCATAAACGATTGGACATCGGTGGAGTTTGCCTCCGCCTTGATGCTCAAGACCCGCATTGGGCAATTGCATGCAAGCGGCCATCGGACCGTGATGCAGGCGTATCGTGCGAGGAGCAGCGGATTTCATTTGATCGAGCTGACACGCGAGCATTTCTCGCTGGCTGAAGGGCTTTGCGAGAGCACGAGCCTTGGGTTACGGGCTGGCGATGCCGTTCACGCTGCCGTCGCGCTCACATATACGGCGACACTGCTGACAACCGACAAGGCTTTGCTTTCAGTTTCAGGGGCAATCGGACTCAGGTGCTGCGCTCCCTAACCGCCCCTCACCGCTTCAGCCGCGCCATCAGGCTGGACTGGTCACCCGGGCGCACAGCGATGGCCGCGCTCAGGTCGCCATGCCGAGATCCTTGCGCATCCAGTCGACCGCGAAGCCGAACTCGTATTGGCCCTTGTTCATGGTCTTGTGGCGGTTCTCCATCTGCCACGACCCCGCCGCGCCCTTGGAGATGACCTCGACCACGGCCTCGATGTCCAGCCCGGCCTTCTGGCCGAAATGTAGCCCCTCTGCGAGGCCCTGCACCAGCCCTGCAATGCAGATCTGGTTGATCATCTTGGTGAGCTGGCCTGCGCCCGAAGGCCCCAGAAGCTTGCACATGCGCGCGAAGCTGGCGATCACCGCCTCGGCCTTGGCATAGGGCGCCTCATCGCCACCGCACATCACGGTCAGCACGCCATTCTGCGCGCCGGCCTGCCCGCCGGAGACGGGCGCGTCGATGAAGTCGAAGCCCAGCGCCTTCGCCGCGGCTTGAAGCTCGCGGGCGACATCGGCGGAGGCGGTGGTGTGGTCGACGAAGATCGTGCCCTTGCCCATGGCAGCGAAGGCGCCGTCCTTGCCGATGGTGACGGCGCGCAGGTCGTCATCGTTGCCCACGCAGGCAAAGACGATGTCCTGCCCGCGCGCGGCTTCGGCCGGAGTCCTTGCAGCTTTGCCCCCATGCTCGGCCACCCAGACCTCGGCCTTGGCAAAGGTGCGGTTGTAAACCGTGACGGTGTGGCCACCCTTATTCACCAGATGCCCGGCCATCGGATAGCCCATCACGCCAAGGCCAAGGAATGCGACGTTCATGACAGTCTCCAGTGCTGATCAGGGTTGCAGGTGTGGCCCTACTGCACCAGCATGCGCCGCACCAGTGGCGATCACGCAATAACCCTTTCGCACCGCAGCGACTCATTGCACCTTGAAGGGGTCGGCAATGTCGCCGGCTTCATTCAGAAAGGAGGTGATCCAGTGTCTCATTGTCATCATTCGCGGTCTCAACAGGGCTGGGTCCTCTCTGCAAAGAGGCTCGGCGTCTGATCGGACCAGCGTTCGACAATGCCAACGAGATCGGGAAGGGGCGGCCGCGAGGCTGCCCCTTTCTACTTTTGCCCGATGACGGCCCTCAGCGCCGCGTTGATGCGGGACTGCCAGCCCTCACCGCCTGCGCGGAAATGATCGAGGATATCCGGATCAAGACGGATTGTGGTCGAGACCTTTGCAGCGGCAGCCTTGGGGCGACCGGGCCTTGCCTTGACAGCGGCGAGCCGCTCCACCCATTCGGGTCCAGAAAGATCGGGAGCGTCGTCTGGGTCAGCCCAGTCTGGCACCTTAGATCGCTTGTTCCCGTTCATTGGCCTTCCTCATGCTGATGATGCGGCGCTCGCCCGGGCGTTTGGTCCAGACCAGAACAACCATGCGGCGATCCAGATGACCAATCGTGATCCAGCGTGTTTCGCCGTAGTCGATCCTGTTGTCTTCCACACTCAGCGTCGAGCCTTCGAACACATCCGCCGCACGCGCCATATCGAGGCCACGCTGCTGGAGCGTGACGGCCCGCTTTGACGGATCGAATGTGATCTTAATCCGAGCGTCTTTGGCATGGATAGCACGGACGTCAGAATTTTTGTAGTAACAAAAATCACCGCACCACCACGTGCCGCGTCAGCCGCTTCTCCATCACATCCCAGAGCCTGCGGATGATCTCGACCATGGCGAGGTAAAGGATAGCAGCGTAGAGGTAGATGCTGAGATCAAAGGAGCGGGAGAAGGCCAGCCGTGTCGCGCCCATCAGGTCGAACAGCGTCACCAGCGAGGCCACCGACGAGGACTTGATCATCACGATCAGTTCGTTGCCGAGCGGGCGCAGCGCCACGATCATCGCCTGCGGCAGGATGACATGGCGCAGCGTGGCCCAGCGGTGCAGGCCCAGCGCCAGCGCGCCCTCGAACTGGCCCCGGCCGATGGACTGGATCGCACCACGGAAGACCTCGGCCTGATAGGCGGCGGTGTTGATGGTGAAGGTGAACAGCGCGCAGTAGAACGGCTCGCGGAAGAACCACCACAGCCCGACATCCTGCCAGAAGGGTCTCAGTTGGCCGAGCCCATAATAGACCAGGAAGAGCTGGCACAGCAGCGGCGTGCCGCGAAAGAAGGTGGTGTAACCACCCACCGCAAGGCCGGCCCAGCGCGGCCCGTAAAGCCTGACCAGCGCCAGCCCAAGCCCGGCCACGCAGCCGAGCGAGACCGAGATCACGACCAGTTGCAGCGTGATGCCGAGGCCCGTGGCCATGCGGCAGCCGTAGTTCTGGAGAACCTCGGAGCCGAGCCAGAAGCCGGGATGATCGCACCACCTCATCGGGTCTGCCCCCCGAAGGCGGCATGGCCACGGTTTGAGCGCCGCTCCAGCCGCTCGAAGAACCACCACGAGACCAGCGAGAAGGCGAGGTAGATCATGGCCGCCGTGGCGAAGAACAGCAAGGGCTCCTTGGTGTTCGACGAGCCGCGCTGGGCAATGAACATGATGTCCTGCAGCGTGATCACCGAGACCAGCGAGGTTTCCTTCAGCAGCACCATCCAGTTGTTGCCGAGACCCGGCAGGGCCACGCGCATCAATTGGGGGAGCACGACCAGCCGGAAAATCTGCGCCTTGCTCAGCCCCAGCGCCGCGCCGGCCTCGCGCTGGCCCTTGTGGATGGAATTGAGCGCGCCGACCCAGACCTCGCTTGAGAAGGCGGCCAGCACGATGCCGAGCGCCACCATGCCCGCCACGAAGGGGTGGATCGAGAAGCCCTTGATGCCGATCCCCTCAAGTCCGCGCTGGACCAGGATCTGGACGCCGAAATAGAAGATGTAGAGCGTCAACAGCTCCGGAATGCCGCGAAACACCGTGGTATAGACCGTGGCGAACCAGCGTGCGACCGGTTTTCCGGAGCGCGCCATCAGCGCAATCGCGAGGCCGAGCGCCAGACCGAACGGCAAGGTGGCCAATGCGATTGAGATCGTGACGCCCGCGCCTTGCAGCAACGCCCAGCCCCAGCCGCCATCCCCGAAGCCGATCAAGTGGAGATTGCTGAACATGCAGGCGGATCACCTCGGCGGGGATGTCGTGTGGCGAGCTTCGGTCTTTTCCTCAGTGCCCTCATCCTTCGACGCACTCGGGATGAGGATGATGGGATGAGGTTGGTGGAACGAGGATGGCCGGAACAGCACGGCATCAGTGCAGGACTGCAGAATGCAGAGCCCAGAACACCTTTTGTCATTCCCGGCCGGAGCGCAACGGAGGGGAAGGGAATCCAGAACATTGACACAAGAACTGGGTTACCTTCCCGGCCCTTTGGGCCCCGGGGATGACACCGGCGTGGATCCCTCACATCACCGGGAACTTGAACCACTTGGCAGCGATGCGGGCATGGGTGCCATCAGCGAGCGACTCGGCAATGGCCTTGTTCAGCATCTCCTTGATCGCCGTGTCCTCCTTGCGCACGGCCATGCCGACGCCCGGGCCGTGGATCACCGGATCACGCTGGATGTCGCCGATCAGGCGGCAGCAATCCTTGCCGCGCGCAGCCAGGAAGTCCTCCAGCGCGAGGCGGTCGGCCACGATGTAGTCGAGGCGGCCATTGAGCAGGTCGAGGTTGGCATCCTCCTGCTTGGGATAGAGCCGGATGTTGCTGTCCTTGTAGTGCTTTTCCAGCCAGTTGGCGTGGATGGTCGAGCCCTGCGCGCCGATCGCCTTGCCCTTGAGCGCAGCGGGCGACATGTCATTCGAGGTGGTGGCCTTGGCCGAAATCATCGAGATCGGCGTGCGGGTATAGACCGCGCTGAAGTCCACGCGCTTGGCGCGCTCCTCAGTGGCGTTCATGCCGGCGATGATGACATCGTATTTCTTGGCCAGAAGGGCGGGAATGATGCCATCCCAGTCTTGCACGACCCAGGTGCACTTGATCTTCATCTTCTCGCACAGCGCATTGCCGTAATCGATCTCGAAGCCGACCAGTTCTTTGTTGGCATTCAGCGCATTAAAGGGCGGATAATCACCTTCGGTGCCCAGCTTCAGTTCGGTGATGGCCTGAGCCTGCGCTCCGACCAGGCCTGCAGCAACAAAGGCGGCGGCTGCGGCGAAAGCTGCAATTGTCTTCATGGGTAAACCTCCACTCGTCCCCATCCACGGTCCTCGGGCACCTTGGCGGCGCCCGTCCGTGGATCCGGGGCCAGTTTGTGCGAGGTCATGGCCCTGCCGCAAGGGGAACGGCGCGCCGGCTGACAATTTTGTGGGCACCGGCCTGCGCGGCTTTAGCCGGATAACGCCGCGCCGTCCATAATGGCAGGCTCCGGCAAGCATTGCGAGCGCTCGGCCAGAAGCTGCGCCGCGATGCTGGCGGCGATCACGGCGGGTTCCTTGCCGGTGATGCCAGGCAGCCCGACCGGGCAGGACAGCGCGGCGATGCGCGCGTCGGTCAGGCCAAGGTCGCGAAGCTGCCGCACGAAGCGGGCTCGTTTGGTTGCCGAGCCGATCAGGCCGACGAACGGCAGGTCATCGCGGCCAAGCGCAGCTGCCGTGATCGCCAGATCGAGGCCGTGATCATGGGTCATCACCAGCACCAGCGCACCGGGCGGTGTGCGGGCGATCACGGCCACAGGATCGGCAAGCGTGAATGCATCGCAGTTGGCCGGCACCTTGTCGGGGAAGGCCTCCTTGCGGCTGTCGATCCAGACCAGATGGAATGGCAGCGGGGCCAGCGCCAGCGCCAACGCGCGCCCAACATGGCCAGCCCCGAACAGCGCCACCGGCTGGCGCGTATCCGACGACAGGGCGCTCCGGATGCGGCTGTCCAGCCACGGCACCTTGTCGCGTGCCATGAGCGCGAGGTTGATCGCCACATGCCCGCCGCAGCATTGGCCAAGATCGGGGCCGAGCGCGCGCCGCATCTGCCGGACCTCGGTGGTGCCGTCGGCGGCGAAGGCGGCATGCATGGAGCGGGCCTGGGTCTGAGCCCGGGGCGGAGCCTTTCGTTTCGGTCACGGCGGCGATGACGACGGGCTGGCCTTGCTCGACCGCATCCAGCACCCGGCGGAAGAACAGGGCTGCCGGGCTCATCGACATCGGCCGAGCGCCCTCACCTCTCGCCTCCCATGGCCCGTCCCTGCACCGCCTCGCAGGCGCGCAGGATCGCTTCGGGTGTGGCCGGCGCATCGAGCGACACCGGCATTGCCGGATTGAGCGCATGGACCGCATCGGCCAGCGCCGAGAACACGGCATTGGCCAGCATCACCGGCGGCTCGCCGACGGCCTTGGAGGCGTGGACCACATCGGCCCGGTTGGCATTGGGATACAGCGCCACGCGGAAATCGGCCGGCACATCGCTGGCGACGGGGATCTTGTAGGTGGCGGGCGCATGCGTGAGCAGCTTTCCCCTGGCGTCGAACACCAGTTCCTCGGTGGTCAGCCAGCCCATGCCCTGCACGAAGCCGCCCTCGATCTGGCCGATGTCGATAGCCGGGTTCAGCGAGCGGCCAACATCGTGCAGGATATCGACCCGGCGGACGCGGTTCTCGCCGGTGAGCGTGTCGATCTCGACTTCGGCGCAAGCCGCTCCGAAGGAGAAATACAGGAATGGGCTGCCGGTCTTCGCCGGCCTGTCCCAGGTGATGCCGGGCGTGGCGTAAAAGCCCGTTGCGGACAGGGGCACGCGGTCGAGATGTGCCTTCAGCGCCAGTTCGCCGAACCCGATGCTCTGGCCCTGAGCATGGACCCGGTCATCGCGGAACTGCACCTTCGCCAACTCGCAGCCCCAGAGCAGGGCGGCATGCTCCGCCAGCCGCGCCTTGATCGTCTCGGCAGCGTTGAGCGCAGCGCGCGCGTTGAGATCGGTGCCTGACGAGGCCGCCGTCGGGCCGGTGTTCGGCACCTTATCCGTGGTGG
>JAPLOV010000072.1 GCA_026400565.1 Hyphomicrobiales bacterium
GCCCGCGCAGGAGCGGCAGATGCCTGTTTCCCCACAGGACGATGTCATCATCGTCGCACGCCGCCATCGTCCCGCACACCACCAGAAGCAGCACCTCGCCGAGCGGATACAGCACCTTGCAGGGCTGCCAAGTGTCCCGGATCTGTGAAAAACGCTCCAGAAGGTTGCGCGCGCGGGAGGGTTGCGCGCGCCGGGCGTGGCAGAAGCAGCGGCGGTCATCATCTCGACCTCCCGAATCGTTGGAAGATCCTTGAATCACGCCAAACACCTTCACGTCACAGAACCCTGCCACCCGTTGACCTGAACTCGTTGCCCTGCCCAAGTCACAGCTTCAAGTCACAGCTTCAAGTCACGGCTTCAAGTCACGGCTTGCTGTGACGGCTTGCTTGAACTGCCGGTTGAATTCGCCTATAGGATCATCAAAGCTCTGGTTCAGGCTGCAAGCCACGATCAAGAGCGGGTCCGAAACGACCCGCTCTTTTTTGTTGCCTGATCGCTCGAACCGATTCACCACCTCAGGGGATGCGCTGGTTTCAGCCATGCAGGACCAAGATACCAACAAGACGGATGCCGGCAGCCAGGATATCCGGCTCATCCTCGAGAACGGCGTCGCCGCGCGGGTTGCGAGCGTGGTCGAACCCGTCATCGAGCAACTCGGCTATCGCCTCGTGCGGGTGCGTGTCACCGGCATGAATGGTTGCACCGTGCAGATCATGGCCGAGAAGCCGGACGGATCGATGGGTGTCGACGATTGCGAGATCGTCAGCCGCGCCGTGTCCCCCGTCATGGATGTGGAGGAACCGATCACCGCAGCCTATTATCTTGAATTGTCCTCGCCGGGCATCGACAGGCCGCTTGTCCGCCCCTCCGATTTCGCGCGCTGGTCGGGTCACGACACCAAGATCGAGATGGCCGTGCCGGCCCATGGCCGCAAGCGCTATCGCGGCTTCCTGCGCGGGGTCGAAGGCACGCATGCCCTGCTCGAGCTACCCGATGCGCCCGAAGGTGCCGACCGTATCGTCTCGCTGCCGATTGCCGACATGTCGGAAGCCCGTCTGATGCTGACCGATGCGCTGATCGCCGAGTCGCTCAAGCGCGGCAAGGATGGCCTCGAGCCGGTCATGCCTGAGCCGGAGGCCGTCGAGCGCCGCCGTTCCGCACCCGATGTGAAGTTGAAGGCTGCCCCGAAACCGAAGGGCGGCACCGTCCCAAAGCCGAAATCCGCGCGGGCCCCCAAGCCCGACGCCCGCAAGCTAAACGAGGAGAACTGAGCCATGGTCGTCAGCGCCAATCGCCTTGAGCTGTTGCAGATCGCCGACGCGGTCGCCCGCGAGAAGTCCATCGACCGCCAGATCGTGGTCGGTGCCATGGAGGACGCCATCGCCAAGGCGGCCCGCTCCCGCTACGGTTCGGAGACGGATGTCCATGCCGAAATTCACCCCAAGACCGGCGAGTTGCGCCTTTCGCGCCACCTTCAGGTGGTCGAGCAGGTCGAGAACGACGCCATCGAGATCAGCCTGAGCGAGGCGCGCCGCAAGAACCCCGCCGCCCAGGCCGGCGATGTCATCTCCGATCCCCTGCCGCCCTTCGATTTCGGGCGCATCGCGGCCCAGTCGGCCAAGCAGGTCATCGTCCAGAAGGTGCGCGAGGCCGAGCGTGACCACCAGTTCGATGAATACAAGGATCGCATCGGCGACATCATCAACGGCGTGGTCAAGCGCGTCGAATATGGCAATGTCTTCGTCGATCTGGGCCGCGGCGAAGGCATCATCCGCCGCGACGAGTTGATCCCGCGCGAAACCTTCAAGGTCTCCGACCGCATCCGCGCCTATGTCTACGATGTGCGCCGCGAGCAGCGCGGCCCGCAGATATTCCTGTCCCGCACCCACCCCCAGTTCATGGCCAAGCTCTTCGGCCAGGAAGTGCCCGAAATCTATGATGGCATCGTCGAGATCAAGGCCGTGGCCCGCGATCCGGGCTCGCGCGCCAAGATCGCTGTGATCAGCCGCGATTCCTCGATCGATCCGGTCGGGGCCTGCGTCGGCATGCGCGGCAGCCGCGTGCAGGCTGTCGTCGGCGAGTTGCAGGGTGAGAAGGTCGACATCATTCCGTGGTCGCAGGATATCGCCACCTTCATCGTCAACGCGCTCCAGCCCGCAGAGGTCGCCAAGGTCGTGCTCGACGAAGAGGCCGACAAGATCGAGGTCGTCGTGCCGGACGAGCAGCTCTCGCTGGCTATCGGCCGCCGTGGGCAGAATGTCCGTCTGGCTTCGCAGTTGACCGGCTGGAACATCGACATCCTGACCGAAGCCGAGGAATCCGAGCGCCGCCAGAAGGAATTCCTGAGCCGTACCGAGCTGTTCATGTCCGCCATGAACGTCGACGAGGTGGTCGGCCAGTTGCTGGCCTCCGAAGGTTTCCGCACGGTCGAGGAGGTCGCTTATGTCGACCTGCCCGAACTGGCGGGCATCCAGGGTTTCGACGAGGACACGGCGAGCGAGATCCAGAACCGCGCTCTCGGTTATCTGGCCGAGCGCGAGGCGGAGTTCGACGCGCGCCGTCAGGAACTTGGCGTCCTCGACGAGGTCCGCGAGATCGACGGCATCACCACCGCGATGATGGTCGCGCTGGGCGAAAACGACGTGAAGTCGATCGAGGAATCGCGGCTGATCACAGCGATCTTGGCGCGCGAGCCCGGATCGCGGGCCACGGCCTTGATCTCGACGAATCGGCTACACCGAGCGCAAGCAAGGCGAGACCACCCGGCATGTCGGGTTCCTCGACAGCTTCAACCTGTCACGCGACGATGCCGAGGCCATGATCATGACCGCCCGCGTCAAGGCCGGCTGGATCGAGGCGCCCGCAGCGGAGCCAGAGCCGGGATCCGGCGAAGTGGAAGCCTGAGCGCAGGTCCGGTGAAGCGGGCAGGCAGCAAGGCAAGCCGCAAGGATGGAACGCGACGCGCGGGAAGAAGGCTTGTCTGAAAGCGAGCGTCGCTGCGTCGCGACCCGGCTCACGCTGCCTGTCGATGACCTTCTCCGGTTCGTCGCCGGCCCCGACGGTCAACTGGTGCCGGATATCCGGCGCAAGCTGCCGGGCCGCGGTGTCTGGACAGCCTTGTCGCGGCCGGCCGTTGAACTGGCCATCCGCACGAAAGCCTTCGCGCGCTCGCTGAAACGGCCTGTCGTGGTCTCGGAGGCGCTGCCTGACGTCATCGATCACCTGCTGTCGCGCGATGCCCTGCAGTCGCTTTCCTTCGCCAACAAGGCGGGACTGGTGGTCACCGGCTTCGGCAAGGTCGAGTCTGCCCTTGGCGGTCATCAGCGGCCTGCCATCTGGCTGGAGGCCAGCGACGGAGCGCAGGATGGCCGCCGCAAGCTCCAGCAGGTGGCCACCCGCCGCCACGGCGATCATGCCGCCCGCATCCCTGTTGCCGATTGTTTCACGAGCCATGATTTGGCGTTGGCTTTGGGGCGGGACCTTGTGATACATGCAGCGGTCAAAGATGGCGCTGCGGCTGGGGCTTTCCTCGATCGCTGGCGTCGGCTCGTGCATTTTCGGACAAGACCATTGCCAGAAGCAGGTCCGCCCGCTGACGCGCCCGAGACAAAGCACCAGACAAAGACTGTAACCGCAGGACCCACATCGGAATGACCGATCCAAAGAACCCCGGCGACAAGACCCTGACTGTGTCGCCGCCCAAGACCCTGACGCTGAAGCGCCCGGTCGAGCAGAACACGGTGAAGCAGAGCTTCTCCCATGGTCGCTCGAAGTCGGTGGTGGTCGAGGTCAAGCGCCGCATTTCCGGCCCTTCGGACGTGTCGCATCATGGTGCCGTCCAGCCTCGTCCGGCACCCCCGCCTCCCGTGGCCGCCGCTCCGGCGCCGGCGCCGGCGCCCGTCCCGTCCCCAGCCCCGCCTGCCGCGCCGGCCAAGCCCGCAGCCAGCATGGTCCTGCGCACGCTGTCCGCCGACGAGCAGGATGCGCGCACCCGCGCCCTGGCCGATTACAGCGGCCGCGAAACCGAAGACCGCCGTCGCGCCGAGGAAGATGCCCGCGCCAGGGCTGCCCGCGAAGAGCGCGAGCGCTCGGAGCGCGAAGCCGCTGCCCAGCGCCAGCGCGAGGAAGAAGACCGCCGCCGCGCCGAGGATGATTTCCGCCGCCGTGGCCGCGACGAGGCCGTTCGCCGCGTGGCTGACGAGGGGGCTTCCGCCCCGCGTGCGCCGACGGCCGGGGCACCGGCCCCCGCGGCTCTGCGCCAGGATGGCCGTCCGTTCCGCATGGATGGACGCCCTCCACGCATCGATACCCCGCGTACCCCGCGCGAGGACAGGCCGGCCCGTCCCGAAGGTGATCGCCCGGCGATGCGCTCCGACGCGCCGCGCCCGGATGGTGGTTTCCGCGGCCCGCGCCCCGAAGGCGGCGCGCCACGTCCCGATTCCGGTTATCGCAGTGCACGCCCTGACGCCCCGCGTCCCGAGGGTGGCTATCGCGGCCCCCGGCCGGAAGGCGCAGGTCCCCGCCCCGAAGGCGGCGGCTATCGCGGCACCCGCCCCGATGGCGGCGCGCCGCGTCCCGAAGGTGGCTTCCGCCCCCGTACCGATGGTGACGGGCCACGCGGACCGCGCCCTGCCGGCGGATTCGGGGCACCCTCCGGGGCCCGCATGCTGCGGACCAGCGCCGGCGAAGCACCACCGCTCGATCTGAGCGCACCGCGCCGCGCCGCGCCCGGAACGGCCCGCCCGCGCGGGGATGATGACGATCGCGCCGGCGTGCGCCGTGGCCCCGGCGGGGCTGCCAAGCCCGGCAGCGCCGAGGTTCGTGTTCCCAAGGTTGGCGGCGACAAGAGCCGTGGCCGCCTGACCC
This sequence comes from Hyphomicrobiales bacterium, assembly GCA_026400565.1. Taxonomy (GTDB): domain Bacteria; phylum Pseudomonadota; class Alphaproteobacteria; order Rhizobiales; family Beijerinckiaceae; genus Allobosea. The sequence goes on from JAPLOV010000072.1 coordinate 4,867, forward strand.
TGACCAACGCCCTTGATGCCGATGCCGAACGCATGCGCTCGGTTGCGGCCTTCCGCCGCCGCGTGCAGCGCATGAGCGGCCAGCGCGGTTCGAGCGAGCCGAAGGAAAAGCTGTCACGAGAGGTCATCGTCCCCGAGACGATCACCATCCAGGAACTTGCCAACCGCATGTCCGAACGTGCGGTGGATGTGATCCGCTTCCTGATGAAGCAGGGCCAGATGCTGAAGATCACGGATGTGGTCGATGCTGACACGGCCCAGCTCATCGCCGAGGATATGGGCCACACCGTCAAGCGCGTGGCCGAGGCCGACGTCGAGGACGGCCTGTTCAACCTGCCCGATGATGATGGTGCGCTCAGCCCGCGCCCCGCGGTCGTGACCATCATGGGCCATGTCGACCACGGCAAGACCTCGCTGCTCGACGCCATCCGCCAGACCAATGTGGTCTCCGGCGAAGCCGGCGGCATCACCCAGCATATCGGCGCCTACCAGGTCTCGACACCGTCTGGGGCCCGTGTCACCTTCATCGACACGCCGGGCCACGCGGCCTTCACCCAGATGCGTGCCCGCGGTGCCAAGGTCACGGACATCGTGGTCCTTGTGGTCGCGGCCAACGATTCGGTGATGCCGCAGACCATCGAGGCCATCAATCACGCCAAGGCGGCCAAGGTGCCGCTGATCGTGGCGATCAACAAGATCGACCTGCCCGATGCCAAGCCGGAACGCGTCAAGACCGACCTTCTCCAGCACGAAATCCAGGTCGAGAGCCTTGGCGGCGATGTGCTCGAGATCGAATTGTCGGCCAAGACACGGCTCAATCTCGACAAGCTGCTCGAAGCCATCGCGCTTCAGGCTGAATTGCTGAATCTCACCGCCAATCCGGACCGTCCTGCGGAAGGCACCGTCATCGAAGCCAAGCTTGACCGCGGTCGCGGCCCGGTTGCCACCGTTCTGGTCCAGCGCGGCACACTGCGCCCCGGCGACATCATCGTCGCTGGCTCCGAATGGGGCCGCGTGCGTGCCCTGATCGGCGACACCGGTGCCACCATGAAGGAAGCACCACCCTCGCAGCCCGTCGAAGTCCTTGGCTTCAATGGCACTCCGGAGGCCGGCGACCGCGTTGCGGTGGTCGATTCCGAAGCCCGCGCCCGCGAGATCACCGACTACCGCGTCCGTCAGAAGCGCGACATCGCAGCCGCGCGCGGCACCTCGGGTGCCGGCCGGTCGCTCGTCGACATGATGCGCGACCTGAAAGCCAGTGCGGGCCGCAAGGAATTCCCGCTTCTGGTCAAGGGCGACGTGCAGGGCTCGGTCGAAGCCATCGTCGGCGCTCTCGACAAGCTCGGCAATGATGAGGTTCGCGCCCGTGTCCTGCTGTCGGGCGTGGGCGGCATCAACGAGTCCGATGTCACGCTGGCGCAGGCATCCGGCGCGGTCGTGATCGGCTTCAACGTCCGTGCCAACAAGGAAGCGCGCGAATCCGCCGAGCGTGCCGGCGTCGAAATCCGCTACTACAACATCATCTACGATCTGGTGGATGACGTGAAGGCGGCGATGTCCGGCCTGCTCGCACCGACCTTGCGCGAAACCATGCTGGGCACGGCCACGATGCTGGAAATCTTCAACATCACCAAGGTCGGCAAGATCGCCGGCTGCCGTGTCACCGAAGGCATGATCGAACGCGGCCAGCATGTCCGCCTGATCCGCGACAACACGGTCATCCACGAAGGCAAGCTCTCGACGCTGAAGCGCTTCAAGGATGATGCGAAGGAGGTGCAGGTCGGCCAGGAATGCGGCATGTCCTTCGAGAACTATCAGGACATCCGGGCCGGCGACGTGGTCGAGTGCTACCGCGTCGAGGAAATCAAGCGCTCCCTGTGATGGGGCTGCTGGGCAGGCAAGCGCGACCTCACTGACGGTACCGGCCCTGATGCGTCAGGGCCGGCCGTCCGATTTCAACGTCCTTCCGGTCCGACCCCGGAGAGCGCATCATGGCAAAACCCGTATCCCGAAGCCCCAAGGCCCCGAGCCAGCGCCAGCTGCGCGTCGCCGAACTGATCCGCCACGAACTGGCGGCGATTCTGTCGCGCGGCGAGATCCACGACGACGTGCTGGCGCGCTACGTGATTTCGGTCACCCAGGTCAGGCTCTCGCCAGACTTGAAGCTCGCGACCTGTTACATCATGCCGCTCGGCGGACAGGACGAGAAGCCCGTGATCGCTGCGCTCGACAGCCACAAGCGCTACCTGCGTGGCGAGATCGCCCATCGTGTCAACCTCAAGTTTGCACCGGAACTGCGCTTCCGCCGCGATGAGGCCTTCGACGAAGCGCTGCGCATCGACCGTCTGCTCTATTCCGACAAGGTTCGCCGCGATCTGGTGCGCCCTGCCGATGCGGGGGACGGGAACAAGGCGGATGATACCGATGTCTGACACCGGCCCGCTCCCGGCCCTGGTTCCACCGGTCCAGCGCCCGAAAAAGCGCGATGTGCATGGCTGGCTGATCCTCGACAAGCCCGTCAACGAGACGTCGACATACGCGGTTGCTGTCGTCAAGCGCGTCTTCCATGCGAGGAAAGCCGGACATGCCGGCACGCTCGACCCGCTCGCCTCCGGCATCCTGCCGATTGCCATGGGCGAGGCCACCAAGACAGTTCCTTTCGTGATGGATGGCCGCAAGGCCTACAGGTTCACGGTGACCTGGGGCGCGGAGACGACGACCGACGACGCCGAGGGCAGTGTTGTCCGCTCAAGTGCCGAGCGACCGACACGCAACGCCATCGAAGCCATCCTGCCGGGCTTCACCGGCACGGTGCAGCAGGTGCCGCCGAAGTTCTCGGCCATCAAGATCGCGGGCGAGCGCGCCTATGATCTGGCCCGCGATGGCGAAGAGGTGACGCTCGAGGCGCGTCCCGTCGAGATCGATGCCCTGACGCTGACGGCGCACGATGGCGACACGTCGACCTTCGAAGCGGAGTGCGGCAAGGGCACCTATGTGCGGGCTCTGGCCCGTGATTTCGGGCGCATGCTCGGCTGCTTCGGCCACGTCACGGCCCTGCGCCGGACCCGTGTCGGGCCCTTCACCGAGGCTGACGCAACGCCGTTGGCACTGCTCGAACAGGTGAGGCGCGACGGCACCGATCCCACGCAGCTGATGAGCCCGGTGGACCGCGCTCTGGGCGAGATTCCGGCGATCAACGTCAGCCGCAACGATGCCGGGCGCATGGCGCGCGGCCAGTCCTGCCTGCTGCGCGGGGCCGGTGCGCCGATCGAAGAGGAGGCCGTGGCAGTGTTCTGCCAGGGCCAGCTCATCGCGATCGGGCAGGTCATCCACGGCGAGTTGCATCCGCGCCGCGTGTTTCATCTTGGCGGTGGCTGAGGGCTCGGAAGGGTCTGGCCTTCCGCAGACCGCTCAGCGCGCAGCCGTCACCATGATCTCGACCTTGTAGTCCGGCGTTGCCAGATCCGCCTTGACGGTGGCGCGGGCCGGCGTGTGGCCCTTGACCACCCAGGCATCCCAGACTGCGTTCATCTCGGCGAAGGTGGCCATATCGGTCAGCCAGATGTTGGCGCTGAGGATCTTGCTCTTGTCGCTGCCGGCTTCGACGAGGCGGGCCTCGATCTGGGCCAGGATGTCGCGGGTCTGTTCGGCCACCGAAGTGCCGTTCGGATTGCTGGCAACATGGCCGGCAAGATAGACGGTCTGGCCATGGGCAACGGCCATGCTCATGCGGGGGCCGACGCCGAAACGCTCGATGCTCATCGAAATGTCCTTGTGATGGGTCTTGATGGTGGGAGAAGAGGCCCGGATGGGTCTGGTCGTCCGGGGCAATGATCTAGCCCATTCGCCTGGCAGGATCAAACGCGGTCGGTCAGCCGGCAATGGCGATCCAGCCGGCCCAGATCGCCGCATAGCGTGCCCCCTTGCCCAGCCCGACGAACAGCACGAAACGCGACAGCGGATAGTGCAAGAGTCCCGCTGCCACCGTGCCAAGATCGCCGATGCCCGGAACCCAGGACATCAGCAGCGCCAGCCAGCCGTGGCGGGCAAACAGGCGCTCGCCCTTTGCCAGCGTGGCAGCATCCGGCCGGAGCCTCAGCGGCAGCCGCGCGATGCCGCCATCGGCGATGACCTTGCCGACCCACCAGTTCACCGTCGAGCCAAGTGTGTTGAACACGGTGGCGACGGCCAGCAGCAGCAGTGGCGAAACCTGGCCGCGATGCAGCAAGGCTGCAAACGTGGCCTCCGATGGAAAGGGCAGGATCGTCGCCGCCAGAAAGGCCGAGGCCGCCATGCCCGCCAGCGAAGCAAGCGCTTCAAGCATCGGCGTCATGTCGCCTGAAAGGCTGGCCGATCAGCGCAGTGTCTGTTGCCAGAGTCATGTCACAGTCGGCGCAACGCCACGTCCTGGATGCGATGGCTCGCTCCCTTGGTCAGGATCAGGCTGGCTCGCTGCCGTGTCGGCAGGATATTCTCGCGCAGGTTCGGCAGGTTGATGCTGTCCCAGAGCTTCTCGGCAATCTCCAGAGCCTCGGCTTCGGTCAGATCGGCGTATTTCCGGAAGAACGAGCGCGGATCTCGGAAGGCAGTCTGGCGCAACAGCAAGAAGCGGTTGATATACCAGCGCCTGAGGTCTTCCTCGTCGGCATCGAGATAGATCGAGACATCGAAGAAGTCGGAGACGAACGGAATGGCCGAGCCGTCCTTCGGAAGGCGGGCAGGTTGCAGGACGTTCAGGCCCTCCACGATCAGGATGTCGGGCCGCTCGACCACGATCTCCTCGCCGGGCACCACGTCATAGACCAGGTGCGAATAGACCGGGGCCTTCACCACCCGGTGCCCCGCCTTCACCTGTGACAGGAAGTGCAGGAGCCGTGCGCTATCGTAGCTTTCCGGAAAGCCCTTGCGCTCCATCAGCCCGCGCGCGGCAAGTTCGGCATTGGGCAGCAGGAAGCCATCGGTGGTGATCAGCTTCACCTTGGGCGTGTTGGGCCAGCGCGAGAGCAGCGCCGTCAGGACGCGCGCCGTGGTCGATTTGCCCGCAGCAACAGAGCCCGCAAGGCCGATCACATACGGAACCTTGACCTCATCCTCGGCCTGGAGGAAGCGCTGGGTCGCCCTGAACAGGCCCTGCGCCGCCGCGACATAGACCGAAAGGAGCCGTGACAGCGGCAGGTAGATCGACACCACCTCATCCAGCGAGATCGGATCGTTGATCGATTGCAGCTTCTCGATGTCGTTGGCGGTCAGGGTCAGCGGCGTGTCGGCCCGAAGATGCGCCCACTCGTCACGCGAGAACACGCGGTAGGGCGACAGGTCGGGCACGTCCGGCGGGGTGGGGATCACACGCTGGTCCATCACTGTCTCACACCATCCGGCCTGTTGGCGCGGCGTTCGCCAATGGGCCTTGGCCAGTGCCGTGCGGGACTGCAAGGCCTTTCAATCGCTTGACTTAGAGCTTCTTGCCGCTTTTTCCGCAAGTCCCGACTGGCTTGTGCGCCGTTCCAGTACGCTCATCACATCGTCGAGGTCGATGCCGCCGGCTTCGAGCAGCACCAGAAGATGGAACAGCACGTCCGCTGCCTCGGCGGTCAGCGCTGCCTTGTCGCCCTGCACCGCCGCAATCATGGCCTCAAGGGCTTCCTCGCCGAACTTTCGCGCCACGCGTTCGGGCCCGGACGCCAGAAGCCGCGCGGTCCAGCTCTGTTCAGGCGAGGCCGACGCGCGTTGGTGTACGATGGCGGCAAGGTCACCCAGCGTGAAAGCCGGTTTCGCGGGCGCAGACATCAGGGCGCTCCTCAATCGATCCGCATCGCCAGCCCGGCTGCCGCCATATGAGCCTTGGCCTGTCCGATGCTGAAGGTGCCGAAGTGGAAGATCGAGGCCGCCAGCACGGCGCTGGCATGCCCCTCGGTGACGCCTTCCACCAGATGATCCAGCGTGCCGACGCCGCCGGACGCGATCACCGGTACGGATACGGCGTCGGCGATCACGCGGGTCAGGGCCACATCGTAGCCGGTTTTCATGCCGTCGCGATCCATCGAGGTGACGAGCAACTCACCCGCCCCCAGCGCCGTAACCTCGCGCGCAAAAGCCACCGCGTCGAGCCCGGTCGGGTTGCGTCCACCATGCGTGAAGATCTCGAACCGGGCCGGTGCGCCATCCGCCGAGACGCGCTTGGCGTCGATGGCCACGACGATGCATTGCGCACCAAACTTCTCGGCAGCCTCGCGCACGAAATCACGGCGCGTGACGGCAGCGGTGTTGATCGAGACCTTGTCGGCACCGGCCAGCAAGAGCCGGCGGATATCGTCGGTGCTGCGCACGCCACCACCAACGGTCAGCGGCATGAAACAGGCCTCCGCCGTGCGCGTCACGACATCGAGCAGGATGCCGCGCCCTTCATGGCTGGCGCTGATGTCGAGGAAGCACAATTCGTCCGCACCGGCGGCATCATAGGCCTTGGCAGCCTCCACCGGGTCTCCGGCATCACGCAGGTTGACGAACTGCACGCCCTTGACAACGCGGCCATCCTTGACGTCGAGGCAGGGGATCAGGCGGGTCTTGAGGGTCATGCGGCGCGGCTCCGGCCGGCGACGAGCTTCAGGGCAGCCTGCGCATCGATCCGGCCATCATACAGGGCGCGGCCGGTGATCGCCCCTTCGAGGAGGGCTGCATCAGGCTGCATCAGGCGCTCGACATCAGCCATTGAGGCCAGCCCGCCCGAGGCGATGACAGGGATCGACAAGGCCTGCGCAAGGCTGATCGTGCCGTCCCAGTTGACACCCTGCAACATGCCGTCGCGGGCAATGTCGGTGTAGACGATGGCTGCCACGCCAGCATCCTCGAAGCGCCTGCCGAGATCGGCCGCACCCAATGCCGAGGTTTCGGCCCAGCCCTCGACGGCGACGAAGCCGTCCCGTGCATCGATGCCGACCACGATGCGGCCAGGATTGGCGCGGGCCGCCGCCTTCACAAAGGCCGGATCGCGGACGGCAGCCGTGCCGATGATGACGCGGGCCACGCCCTTGGCGAGCCAGCCCTCGACCGTGGCCAGATCCCGGATGCCGCCTCCGAGTTGCACCGGGAACGACACACGCGCCAGGATGGCATCCACAGCCAGCCCGTTCATCGGCTTGCCGGCGAAGGCACCATCAAGATCGACCACATGCAGCCAGCGGAAGCCCTGCGCCTCGAAGCTTGCGGCTTGGGCGGCAGGATCGTCGCTGAACACCGTGGCGCTGTCCATCTCGCCCTGGCGAAGGCGGACGCATTGGCCATTCTTGAGGTCGATGGCGGGAAACAGGATCATGGCGTGACCCTCCTGAACCGACCACTTCGGGCTGCAAAAGCCATTCGGGCGACCGCTGTCATGGGGTCCATCTCAGGAAGTTCGTGATCAGCCTGAGGCCGAGCTTCTGGCTCTTTTCCGGGTGGAACTGCACCCCGGCCATGGTCTCGCAGCCAACCATGGCCGGCACCGGCCCGCCATGGTCCGTGGTGGCAATCAGGTCTCCGTCATGGCTCGGCGTCAGCGCGAATGAATGCACGAAGTAGGCGTGCCATCCCGAAGGTCCCAGCACGATGCCGTCAAGCAGGGCATGGGGCCTGGAACTGTCGAGCGTGTTCCAGCCCATGTGCGGGATCTTGAGGGCGGGGTCAGACGGCACGATGGCCGCGACATCTCCGGCAATCCAGCCAAGGCCGGGGCTGGTCTCGTGTTCAAGTCCGCGCGTCGCCATCAGTTGCATGCCGACGCAGATGCCGAGAAACGGCCTGCCCTTGACCAGCACCGCTTCGCTCATGGCTTCGACCATCCCTGGAACGGCATCAAGACCACGCCGGCAATCGGCGAAGGCCCCAACGCCGGGCAGTACGATGCGGTCGGCAGCCGCCACAACCTCCGGCGCGCTGGTGACGTGGACGGCCGCCGGCAATCCCGCCTCGCGCGCTGCCCGCTCGAAGGCTTTCGCGGCTGAATGCAGATTGCCTGAGCCATAGTCGATGATCGCGACGCTGGCGCTCATGTCCGGCCTTGCGCATCCGGAAAGAGGCCAAGCACCGTGCCCTGGTTTCCGGGCGTGCGTGTTGCCATGGCCGGCCCGGACAGCGGCCCGGCCGGCGCGGATGCGGTCAGCACTGGCATTGCCGCCATCGGCAAGGTCTCGAAGAACCGGCGTTCCACCGCCCCGACATCCTTGCCTTCGACCACGCCGGCCAGTTGCCAGCCCTTGCGGAGCAACTTGCGCTCCTGCAGGGCATGGCCTTCAAGCCCGAGGAACAGCCCGATCAGCGCCTGCGCCAGAGCCAGCCCGAGCGGGTGCAGGCCGACAGCCCGGCCGCCGAAGGCCAGCGCCAGCCAGACCAGCAGGAAGACGGCAAAGGCCAGCCAGAGCCGCTTCGACAGCAGCCAGAGCCCGGTGAACAGAAAGGCGAAGACCGCAAAGCCATCCTTCAGGAAGACGGTCTTTTCGAACTGTTCGGTTTGTGTTTCGCCAGCAGCCGCCGGCGGCATCAGCACGGTGTAGAACGCCATGGTGAGTCCTCACAAAGCGCCCTTGGTGGACGGGATGCGCCCACCTTCACGCGGATCGACACTGAGCGCCAGCCGAAGAACACGCGCCAGCCCCTTGAAGCAGCTTTCGGCGATGTGGTGCGCATTGGCCCCATACAGGGTCTCGACATGCAGCGTCAGGCCCGCGTTCATGGCGAAGGCCTGAAAGAACTCGCGCACCAGCTCGGTGTCGAACTCGCCGATCTTCGGAGCCGGGAATGTGGTGCGAAAGACGAGGAAAGGCCGCCCCGAGACATCGACGGCCACGCGCGTCAGCGTCTCATCCATCGGCATGTGGATGTCGGCATAGCGGGCCAGACCTTTCTTGTCGCCCAGCGCGGTCAGGATCGCCTGCCCCAGCGCGATGCCGGTATCCTCCACCGTGTGGTGGAAATCGACGTGGAGATCGCCGGTCACGTGCGCGGTGACATCGATCAGCGAATGGCGCGCGAACAGCTCCAGCATGTGGTCGAAAAAGCCCACACCCGTCCTGATCTCGGCCTTGCCGGTGCCGTCGAGATTGACGACGACATGGACATCGGTTTCCGCTGTGCGACGCTTGATTTCGCCGGTGCGCATTGCTGTGACCTCGCAACCCCTTGGTCCGGTCGCTTTAGAGCAAGTCTCGCCAAAGTGGAAACCTGATTTGCCGCATCGCGTGACGCGTGTCCCGATGCCGACCGTTGGTCTGGACAAAGACAATGCCTACATAGCGCATGAGGTTCCCCCTGGAGGCGATTCGGCGATGATGGAGCATGGTGCCCTTCCCGTGATGCATGCGACCACGATCCTGATGGTGCGCAAGGGCGGCAAGGTCGTGATCGGCGGCGACGGACAGGTCAGCCTCGGTCCGACAATCGTCAAGGGCAATGCCCGCAAGGTGCGCCTGCTCGCCAAGGGCCTGGTCATTGCCGGTTTTGCAGGAGCGACGGCGGATGCCTTCACCCTGTTCGAGCGGCTCGAGGCCAAGCTCGATCAGTATCCGGCCCAGCTGATGCGGGCCTGCGTGGAACTGGCCAAGGACTGGCGGACGGATCGCTATCTTCGGCGGCTCGAAGCCATGCTGCTGGTCGCCGACAAGGAGGTTTCGCTGTTGCTGAGCGGCACCGGGGATGTGCTCGAGCCCTCCGATGGCATCATGGCCATCGGCTCTGGCGGGAATTACGCCCTGGCTGCGGCCCGCGCGCTGGCCGATACGAACCTCGACGCCGAGGCCATCGTGCGCAAGGCGATGAAGATCGCCGGCGACATCTGCGTTTACACCAACCATTCGCTCGTGATCGAGCAGCTCGATCTGGCGTGAGGAGCCGCGAATGACCACCTTCTCCCCCCGCGAGATCGTCTCCGAACTCGACCGCTTCATCGTTGGCCAGAAGGATGCCAAGCGCGCCGTGGCCATCGCGTTGCGCAACCGCTGGCGCCGGCAGCAGCTGGAAGGCCCGCTGCGCGATGAGGTCGCGCCCAAGAACATCCTGATGATCGGACCGACAGGCTGCGGCAAGACGGAGATCTCGCGACGCCTTGCCCGCCTTGCCGGCGCGCCCTTTCTCAAGGTCGAGGCCACCAAGTTCACGGAAGTCGGCTATGTCGGGCGCGATGTCGAATCCATCGTGCGCGATCTGCTGGAAGTCGGCATCGGCCTGGTGCGGGACGCGAGGCGCAAGGAGGTTCTGGCCAAGGCCCACATGGCCGCCGAAGAGCGCGTGCTCGATGCGCTGGTCGGCGCGACCGCCAGCCCCGCCACCCGCGATTCCTTCCGCCGCAAGCTGCGCGCCGGCGAGATGGACGACAAGGAAATCGAGGTCGAATTGCCTTCAGGCGGGGGCGGCATGCCGATGTTCGAGCTGCCGAACCAGCCCGGAACCTCGGTCGGCGCGATCAACATCGGTGACCTGTTCGGCAAGGCTTTCGGCAAGACCGGCAAGCCGCGCCGCATGTCGGTCAAGGACGCCTACGAGCCGCTGGTGCAGGAAGAGAGCGACAAGCTGCTCGATCAGGATGCGCTGGTGCAGGAGGCCATCAGGCAGGTCGAGAACAACGGCATCGTCTTTCTCGACGAGATCGACAAAATCTGCAGCCGCGAGGGCCGGGGCGGGGCCGATGTCTCCCGCGAGGGCGTGCAGCGCGACCTGCTGCCGCTGATCGAAGGCACCACGGTCTCGACCAAGCACGGGCCGGTCAAGAGCGACCATATCCTGTTCATCGCCTCAGGGGCGTTCCATGTGGCCAAGCCGTCCGACCTGCTGCCCGAATTGCAGGGCCGGCTGCCGATCCGGGTCGAGCTCTTGCCGCTCGATGTCGACGATTTCAAACGCATCCTGACCGACACCGAGGTCAGCCTGCTCAAGCAGTCCGTCGCCATGATGGCGACCGAAGGACTGGACATGGTCTTCACCGACGACGCCGTCGCGGCGCTGGCCCGCGTGGCCGTGCATGTCAATTCCACGGTCGAGAACATCGGCGCACGCCGGCTCCAGACGGTGATCGAGCGGGTTCTGGACGATATTTCGTTCACCGCGCCCGACCGCAGCGGCGAGACCATCCGCATCGATGCGGCCTATGTCGAGGCCCGCGTCGGCGATCTGTCCAAGAACACCGACCTGTCCCGGTTCATCCTGTGAGGCTGTCGTGCTGCTCAGTGCGCGCGCAGTCTCCCTTCCGCCGCAAAGCGCGCTAAACTCGGCCGCATGAGGGACCGCGCCGAAGATCAGGTTGAGGGGTCTTCGCACCTCGCGCGCGACTCGGTCATCGTTGGTCTGGCAACGGTGCTGTCCCGCATCCTGGGTTTTGTCCGCGATGTGCTGATTGCCCGCGCGCTCGGTGCCGGGCCGATCGCCGATGCGTTCCTCGTGGCATTCCGGTTGCCGAACATGTTCCGCCGCGTCCTCGGCGAAGGTGGCCTCAATGCGCCGTTCGTGCCGGTCTATCTCGGCCTGAAGGCGAACGAGGGCGAAGCGGAGGCACGGCGCTTTGCCGGCGAGGCGCTGGGCAATTTCGCGGTGATCCTGCTCATCATCGTCGGGCTGTCCGAGCTGATCGCGCCCTGGCTGGTGCTGGCGCTGGCCGGCGGCTTCCGCGATGCGCCCGTCACCTATGCGCTGGCGCAGAGTTACACGCGGCTGGCGCTGCCCTTCGTCGGCTTCACGATCATGGCCTCGCTGGTCGCGGCCATGCTCAATGCCAACAAGCGCTTTGCCGTCGCGGCTCTGGCACCGGTCGTGCTCAATTGTGTGCTGATCGGCACTCTGGTCTGGAGCGAATGGCAGGGCCAGAGCCCGTTTCACACGGCCAAGACACTGGCCTGGTCGGTGTCACTCGCCGGTGCCCTCCATCTTCTGCTGGTGTTCTGGGCCCTCGGCTGGAAAGCGCCCGGCATTCCGCGCCTCAGGGTTGGCTGGTCGCCTGCGATGAAACGGCTCCTGCTGCTGGGCCTGCCTGCGCTGCTGGCCAGCGCGACCTCCCAGTTCGTGCTGCTGGTGGCGACGCAGATCGCCTCGGTCCAGCCCGGCGCGGTGTCCTGGCTGTATTATGCCGACCGCGTCTTCCAGCTGCCGCTCGGTTTCGTGGCGGTGGCCATGGGTGTTGTGCTGCTGCCGGAAATCGCCGCACGGGAAGCCGAAGGCGATGCCGATGGCCGGCGCCGCACGGTCTCGGCGGCCCTGGCGCTCGGCCTGCTGCTCGCCATCCCCGCCGCGACCGCGCTCGCTGTCCTCGCCGAGCCGATTGTCGCGGTTCTGTTCGAGCGCGGCAAGTTTGGCCCGGTCGACCGCGAGCGCACGGCAGCCGCGCTTTCCGCCTTTGCCATCGGCTTGCCGGGGGCTGTGGTCGCAAAAGTGTTGTCGCAGGTCTATTTCGCACGGCAAAATCCGGGAAAACCGCTGATCGTCGGCCTCGTCTCGATCGCCATGGCCATCGGCGCGGGGCTGATGTTCTCAGCCAGCCAGCCGGCAGCGGGGGCCGCGCTGGCCGCGTCGCTGGCCTTCTGGACCCAGAGCCTGGCTCTCGCGGCGCTGCTCTGGCGCGACGGGCTCTGGCGGCCGGATGCTTCCCTGCTGCGGACAGTGGCGATCGGTGTGGCCTCGGCCGCGATCATGGCCGCCGCGGTGATGACGCTCGGCATGGACCTGCACGACGAACTGGTCGGCCAGGTGGCAGACTGGCGCGCCTTCGCCCTGCTGATCGGCCTGTGCACAGCCGGTCTTGCTGTCTATGCCGCATCCGCGTGGGCATTCGGCCTGCGCAGCCGCTTCTGGGCCCGGACACCGCAGGGCACCGCGCCGTCCTGAACGGCAGTCGGATCAAGCAAACCGCGCCTTGCGCACTTGTCAGCCTGATCGTGCTTCGCGCATAAGGCCTCAGCCTGTTCTTGATCGGAAGTTTCCCCATGGCCAGTTTCAGCCCGCGCGTGTTTTCAGGCATGCAGCCCACCCATACCCTCCATCTGGGCAATTACCTGGGCGCTCTCAAGCGCTGGGTGCAGATGCAGGAAAGCCACGATTGCATCTACTGCGTCGTGGACATGCACGCCGTCACCGTCTGGCAGGATCCGGCCGATCTGACCCGCGCCATCCGCGAGGTCACGGCGGCCTACATGGCAGCAGGCATTGATCCGAAGCGCTCGATCCTGTTCAACCAGAGTCAGGTCTCCCAGCACGCCGAACTCGCCTGGATCTTCAATTGCGTGGCTCGGCTCGGCTGGCTCAACCGCATGACGCAGTTCAAGGAAAAGGCCGGGAAGGACCGCGAGAACGCCTCGGTCGGGCTCTATGGCTACCCTGTGCTGATGGCCGCCGACATCCTTCTTTACAAGGCTACCGCCGTGCCGGTTGGCGAAGATCAGAAGCAGCATCTCGAACTGACGCGTGACATCGCGCAGAAATTCAACACCGATTTTGCCGCGCAGATCCAAGCGAACGGCCACGGCGACAGCTTCTTTCCGCTGACCGAACCGATGATCGGCGGCCCTGCCGCCAGGGTCATGTCGCTGCGCGACGGCACCAAGAAGATGTCGAAATCGGACCCGTCCGACTATTCCCGCATCAACATGACCGACGATGCGGACACGATCGCCCAGAAAGTGCGCAAGGCCAAGACTGATCCCGATGCCTTGCCCTCCGAGGAAAAGGGGCTCGAAGGCCGGCCCGAGGCCGACAATCTGGTCGGCATCTATGCAGGTCTTGCCGATCTCTCGAAACAGGATGTTCTGGCCCGCTTCGGCGGGGCCCAGTTCTCCGGCTTCAAGGCGGCGCTGGTCGATCTGGCCGTGGACAAGCTGTCCCCGATCAATGGCGAGATGAAGCGCCTTCTCGCTGACCCGGCCGAAATCGACCGTCTTCTGGTCGATGGTGCCGACCGCGCCCGTGCGATCGCCACCACGACCATGGCCGAGGTCAAGGATATTGTCGGCTTCGTTCGCGCCCGCTGATGCGCAAGGCGGTCACCTTGCTTGTCGCGCGCCTTGCTTTCGCCGCGACGGTGCCCTCAACATGGCGTCCCCGCAGGCTTGCGCGCATGATGGCCCCGTCATCGCGGTGCGTCTTGCATGCCAGACACGAGCAGTCATGACCGCATCCACCCGGCGCGCCTATGAGCCCGGTCACCAGCCCAAGTTCATGGCGGTGGTCGACGATACCCCCGAATGCGCCAAGGCCGTGCGCTTTGCCGCGCGGCGCGCGGCCCGCATCGGCTCCCGCGTCCTTCTGGCCGCCATCGTCGCGCCGCCTGAGTTCTCCCAGTGGCTAGGCGTTGGCGACGTGATGCAGGCCGAGGCTGTGGCCGCAGCAGAGCGCAGGCTTGAGGCAGCGGCCGCCATCGTGCGCACGGTGGCGGGCCTCGAAGCCGAGAAACTGGTCAGAACCGGCCAGAAGGCCGAGGAAATCCTGCGCATCATCGAACAGGACGAGGATATCGCCATCCTGATCCTTGCGGCGGGTACAGAGCCTGAAGGGCCAGGCCCGCTTGTTTCGACGCTGGTGGGCCGTTCAGCCGGCCAGTTTCCCGTGCCTCTGGCCATCGTGCCAGGGCATCTGGGCGATCACGAGATCGACGCGCTGGCCTGAGACAGCACAAGCCGGTTGCCAGCCGGATCGGTACGGTCCGGCCGCCCGGTCATGGCCCATGGCGCAGTGCCATCGGCCGTCAGCGCGATCTCGGCGAGGCCGGCAAGGTCTGCCGTGCGCGCCGGCGCTCCCTTCGAGGCCCAGACATTGAGGGCGATGTGGTGGTGATAGCCGCCCCATCCCAGAAAGACGGCACCCGGGTAGCGCGCCATCACGTAAAGCCCGAGTTCGGCCCGGTAGAACGCTTCCGCCGCTGCCAAATCGCCGACCTTCAGATGGACATGACCGATCCGTCCCGCATCCGGAAAGCGCCATGGGCCGGCTGTCACCGGTTCTGCCAGCAGCGATGCGCCATCCAGCGGCAAGGTCGCCATGGCCACGCCGGTGCCATCAGACTTCCAGGAAGACCGGGGCCGGTCCACGTAGATCTCGATGCCGTTGCCTTCCGGATCGGACAGGTAGATTGCCTCACTGACCAGATGGTCCGATGCGCCCTCGATGGCCAGTGAGGTGCGCCGGGCATGGCGCACCCAGTCGGCGAGGTCGCGCCGTTCCGGCAGCAGGAAAGCCGTGTGGAACAAGCCGGGCGTAGCCTGCCCGGCAGCTTTCAGGCCCGTCCCCGTGCGCAGGTCGAGAAGGGCCGTTCCGTCTCCTGCCGCAAGGGTGATGTGCGTGTCGGTTCTGGCGCTGACGGCAAGGCCCAGTGCGTCGGCATAGAACCTCGCCACCCGGTCAAGGTCCAGTACCTGCAAGGCCACACGCGCGACATGGGCCGGCGCGGCAAACGCTTCGAGTCTGGTTGTGTCACCGTGTGTTATGGCAGTCCTCCCCGGCGGCAGGATGCCGCTTCCGGCCTGGGTCTTGTGCCATGAACGGGTGCACAAAGGCGGCGTGACGAAAGGCTTGTCTTGCGCGCACCAAGGTCAGCCGGACAACCCAGCGCATCGGTCTCCAGTCACGCAAGATGGCGGCCGAGCGGCCAGCCCCTGGCGAGCCGTATCAGCTTGCCAGCGCTTCCTTCTGCTTTTCGGCGCGCTTGCGTTCATTCGGGTCGAGCTTGGTCTTGCGCAGGCGGATCGACTTTGGCGTAACCTCGACGAGTTCGTCGTCCTGGATCCAGGCCAGAGCCCGCTCCAGCGTCATCCGGATCGGCGGCGTGAGGCGCACGGCCTCGTCCTTCGAGGTGGTGCGGATATTGGTCAGCTTCTTGCCCTTGAGCACATTGACCTCAAGGTCGTTGTCGCGGCTGTGGATGCCGATGATCATGCCCTGATAGACCTTCCAGCCCGGCTCGATCACCATCGGGCCACGGTCTTCGAGGTTCCACAGCGCATAGGCCACGGCTTCGCCGGCATCGTTCGAGATCAGCACGCCGTTGACCCGGCCAGCCATCTCGCCGCGATAGGGCTGATAGGCATGGAACAACCGGTTCATGATCGCGGTGCCGCGCGTGTCGGTCATCAGTTCGGACTGGTACCCGATCAGGCCGCGCGTCGGCGCATGGAACACCAGCCTGAGGCGGTTGCCGCCGGATGGGCGCATTTCCAGCATCTCGGCCTTGCGCTCGCTCATCTTCTGCACGACGATTCCCGAGTGTTCCTCGTCCACGTCGATCAGCACTTCCTCGATCGGCTCGAGCAGCGTGCCATCGGCATCTTTCTGGTAGACCACGCGCGGACGCGACACACCGATCTCGAAGCCTTCCCGGCGCATCGTCTCGATCAGGATGGCAAGCTGCAATTCGCCCCGGCCCGAGACGATGAAGGCGTCCTTGTCGGCGGCTTCCTCGATCTTGAGCGCAACATTGCCCTCGGCTTCCTTGAGCAGGCGGTCGCGGATCACGCGGCTGGTCACCTTGTCGCCTTCGGTTCCGGCCAGCGGGCTGTCATTGACGATGAACGACATCGACACGGTCGGCGGATCGATGGGCTGGGCCTTCATGGCCTCCATCACCTCCGGCGCGCAGAACGTGTCGGCAACTGTGCCCTTCGACAGGCCGGCAATGGCGATGATGTCGCCGGGCAGGGCTTCATCGATGGGCGTGCGCTCGACACCGCGGAAGGCGAGGATCTTGGAGACGCGGCCCGTCTCGACCAGAGTTCCGTCCTGCGCCAGGGCCTTGATCGGCATGTTCGGCTTGATCGACCCGGAGGTGACGCGGCCCGTGATCATGCGGCCC
>JAPLOV010000030.1:0-2307 GCA_026400565.1 Hyphomicrobiales bacterium
ATGACATGGCGCAGGTCGTCGGCGCGGGCTATGCCGTCTCCGACAGCGTCGGCAACACGGCGGTCATCGTCAAGCTGTTCCGGGTTTTCCTGCTGCTGCCCATGGTCCTGGCCATCGGCTGGTGGTTCATCCGCAATGGTGAGCAGACCGGCGAGGCGAGGGTGCCTGTGCCGGTGTTCGCGCTGGTCTTCCTCGGCCTGTGCGTGCTCAACAGCCTCATGGTCGCCAGCCCCGCTCTGGCGGCGGCAACCGGCTATCCCATCATCAAGGGCCTTCTCGGCGAAGCCTCGAAATGGGGCCTGCTGATTGCCATCGCCGCGCTCGGGCTCGGCACCTCGCTGACCTCCATCCTCACCATTGGCTGGCGGCACATGGCCGTGTTCATGGGCGCCACGCTGGTCATCCTGCTTGTTGTCATCGCTGGCCTTCGCATCGTCACCTAGGACATCTCCCATGCCGGACATCGTCATCACCGAATTCATGGATGAAGCGGCCATCACCGAAGGCCTCAGGGGCCACGATGTCGTTTATGACCCAAAGCTGGTCGACAAGCCGGCGGAACTCGCCTCGCTGCTGGGCGATGCCCGCGCCCTGATCGTGCGCAACCGCACGCAGGTGCGCGCACCCCTGCTGGCCTCAGCGCCCCGGCTCAAGGTGGTCGGCCGGCTCGGCGTCGGGCTCGACAACATCGACATGGTGGCCTGCGCCGCGCGCAGCATCGCGGTTTATCCGGCGACTGGCGCGAATGATGTGTCGGTGGCGGAGTATGTCATCACGGCCGCGCTGGTGCTGCTGCGTCGGGCCTGGTTTGCCACGGACCGCGTGGCAGCGGGCGAGTGGCCATGCAACGACCTGATGGGCTGCGAGATGTCCGGCAAGACTTTGGGCCTTGTCGGTTTCGGCGCGATCGCGCGCGAGACAGCGGCCCGCGCCCGCGCCATGGGCATGCGCGTCATCGCCTATGATCCCTTCATCAAGGCCGACAACCCGGTCTGGGCAGCGCTCGGCGCGGAACCCGCCAGCCTGCCTGATCTGCTCGCCGCGGCCCACGTGGTCAGCCTGCACGTGCCGCTGACAGATGCGACGCGCAACCTGATTGACGCCGCCGCGTTGAAGGCGATGCGCTCTGATGCGATTGTCATCAACGCCGCGCGCGGCGGGGTCATCGACGAGGAGGCGCTGGTCATGGCGCTGAAAGCCGACCAGATTGCCGGAGCCGCGCTCGATGTCTTCGAGACCGAGCCGCTCAAGGGGGCAGGGGTTGCGCTGTTTGCCAGCTGCCCCAACCTGATCCTGACGCCGCATATCGCGGGGGTGACCGAGGAATCGAACGTCCGCGTCTCGTGGGTCACGGTCGAGAACGTCAAGAAGGCACTCGCCTGAGCTCACCGCCCGCCGCCGCAACGCCGAGGATGCGCCATGCCGACCCTGCCCTTGCCCACCGCCATCGACCATGTCGCCGACGTCTTCGTCGCTGCTGGTGTCAGCCAGCCCAATGCCCTGTCGGTGGCGCGGGCGCTGGTTTCCGCCGAGGCTGACGGGCTCAAGGGCCACGGGCTGTCGCGCGTGCCGACCTATCTGGCGATGGTGCGCACTGGCAAGATCGACGGCAAGGCCACGCCCGAAGCCAGCCAGCCCCGCCCCTCCGTGCTGGCGATCGATGCGCGCGACGGCTTTGCCTATCCAGCCATCGATCTGGCGCTGGCAAGGCTGCCAGAAATCGCCCGCACGCAGGGCATCGCCATCGCCCCGGTGCGCAACTCCAGCCATTGCGGCGCAGCGGGCCTGCATGTCGAGAAGCTGGCCGATGCCGGGCTTGTCGGCCTTCTGTTCGCCAATACGCCCGGTGCCATGGCGCCATGGGGCGGCTCGAAGCCGATCTTCGGCACCAACCCGATCGCCTTTGCTGCGCCGCTCGAAGGGCGTCCGCCCGTGGTCATCGACATGGCCCTGTCGAAGGTGGCGCGCGGTCCCATCGTTGCGGCCCGGCAGAAGGGCGAGCCGATCCCCGAAGGCTGGGCGCTCGATGTCGACGGCAAGCCGACCACTGATCCGGCCAAGGCCATCGCCGGCACCATGGTGCCGCTGGGCGACGCGAAGGGCGCGACCCTGGCGATGATGGTCGAAATTCTTGCCGCAGCGCTCGTCGGCGCGCATTTCGCCTACGAGGCCTCGTCCTTCCTCGATGGCGAGGGCGGCCCACCGAAAACCGGCCAGCTCATCATGGCCATCGATCCGTCGGCGTTGGGCGGGACCTGGTTCGCCGAACGCATGACCAGCCTCGCCGCCGCCATCGAGACGCAAGCC
>JAPLOV010000030.1:2385-8533 GCA_026400565.1 Hyphomicrobiales bacterium
GCGCCAGACGCATGGCCCTGCGCCTCAAAGCGGCGCAAGATGGCGTTTTGATTGCAGATTTCTGAAATGCAGGCCTGAAGGTTTGCATTTCATTTAGCATTCGGAGCCATATCTTGATGTTGGCTGAACTCGGATGTCTGGCCGCTCATGCCGGCCAGAAAGGCCGTCGGGCTGCATCCGTCACACGTGGGCAACATGACGCAATCTGCGGCATTGATGGGCGAGCTGACGCAGAGTCTCACCGGGTCCGGACAGGCCCGGCGCGACGACATGCTGGTCAAGTTCGCGCAATTGTTCGAAGGCGTCTCGCACCTGCTCGACGAAGGCGGGGTCGAGACCTTCGACAAGATTTTTGTGTCGCTGATCCCTGCCTGCTCGGAAGAGGCGCGCAAGACCCTTGCCGAGGCGGTTGCCCCCAATGAGCGCGTGCCGATCAGGGTGATCCGCCAACTGGCTTTCGACGATTCGATCCTCGTGGCACGCCCCGTGATCCGACTGTCGCCGCTCCTGCTCGACGAGCACCTGCTGGCGCTCGCCACAGTGAAGAGCCCCGAGCATCTGCTCGCCATCTGCGAGCGCACGAACATCAATGCTGGCGTCACCGACATCATCCTGTCGCGGGCCAATGGCGAAATCCTGATTGCTCTGGCCAGCAACCGAGGCGCGCATTTTTCCGAGCGCGGCCAGAACAGGCTGGTCGAGGCGGCTCTCGACGATGGCGGCCTTTACGACATCGTCCAGCAGCGGCCCGATCTGGCAGCACACCTCGATCTCCTCGATGCCTCGCTGCCGCCCGGCGCTGCCTGGGGACCGCCGCCGCCTGCACCCGCACCATCACCGGCACCATCACCTGCGCCCGTGTCGGTGGATCGGACCCCGGCCATCGATCGGGAACTGCACCTTCTGCTTGCGACCAATGCGGTCGATGCCGCCATCGGGACACTGGCCGTCAAGGTCGGCGTCCCGGTACAGGCTGTGGCAAGGGCGTTTGCGCTCGATGTGCATGGCGGCTTCCTGGCCTATGCCAAGGCCGTGCCGCTGACATGGGAGACGGTGCTTCGCTTCCTGATGGCGCGCTACGAGGCTGGGCAGGTCATCCCGCGCCTGCAACGCGCCGAGGCGGATTATACGCGCCTTCAGGTCGGCGAAGCCCGCCGCGTCGCCAGCCTGCTGGGGATGCATTCAGGCAAGCAGAACTGACGCCTTACGGCTCAGACCAGCGCGAAGCGGTCCACATCGACCATCCCCAGATCCGTGATCTTCAGATGCGGGATGACAGGCAGCGTCAGGAAGGCGACCTGAAGAAAGGGCTCGCCCAACGTGACGCCGAGGCTCCGCGCCGCCGCCCTGAGCGGGATCAGCGCATCTTGCACCGCCTCGAAGCTGCCTTCGCTCATCAGCCCCGCAATCGGCAAGGCCAGCTCGGCCAGCACCGTATTGCCCTCGCAGACGCAGAAGCCGCCACCGAGAGCAATCAGCCTGTTGGCGGCGGCGGCCATCGCGACCTCATCGACACCGACCACACACAGGTTGTGGCTGTCATGCCCCACCGATGAGGCGATGGCCCCGCGCCGCATGCCGAAGCCATGCACGAAACCTGTGGCGATGCCGTTGTGCTTGCCGTGCCGCTCGATCACGCTGACCTTGACTACGTCCTGCGCAAGGTCGGCCCGCAACGCGCCGTCTGTTTCGGGCAGTTGCCGCGTCAGGTGTCCGGTGATGATCTTGCCGGGCACGACGCCGATCACCCTGACCGGGCCGGGCTTTGCCTTCACCGCGAAATCTTCCGCGACAAGCCGGCGCGAGTTGACACTGCCGCGCCCGACAACCGGCACCGGCTCGCGCGCAGCAAAGGCTGCCGCATTACCCGGCCGCCCGCCCGCGAGGGTGAGGCTGACCGAGCAGGCATGAAGATCGTCGAGCAGCACGATGTCGGCGCGCTTGCCCGGCCCGATGAAGCCGCGGTCGCTCAGCCCGAAGGCCCGCGCGGCCGAGAGCGTGGCGCAGCGATAGACGGCGAGCGGATCGCGCCCGTGCGCGATGGCGGTGCGGATCATGAAATCGAGATGGCCCTCCTCGGCGATGTCCAGCGGGTTGCGATCATCGGTGCAGAAGGCCAGGAATGGGCTGGTGTCGCGGTCGATCAGGCCGAGCAGCGCATGGAGATCCTTGGAGACCGAGCCCTCACGGATCAGGATGTGCATGCCCTTGGCGAGCTTCCCGCGGGCCTCCTCCGGCGTCGTTGTCTCGTGGTCGGTACGAATGCCGGCGCTCAGATAGCCATTCAGTGCCAGCCCGTGCAGCAGGGGTGCATGTCCGTCGATGTGCCGGCCAGAGAAGGCGCTGAGCTTGTCGAGGCAGCCGGCATCGCGTTGGATCACGCCCGGAAAGTTCATGAACTCGGCCAGCCCGATCACCTTGGGGTGGTCCATGAATGGCACCAGGTCATCGGCGGTCAGGGTCGCTCCGGCGGTTTCCAGATGCGTTGCCGGCACGCAACTCGACAGTTGCACCCTGAGGTCCATCACCATGCGCTCGGCCGAGGCGAGGAAATAGCGGATGCCCTCCGCGCCCAGCACGTTGGCGATCTCGTGAGGGTCGCAGATCGCTGTGGTCACGCCGCGCGGCAGCACGCAGCGCTCGAACTCGAACGGCGTGATCAGCGACGATTCAACATGGCAATGGGTGTCGCTGAAGCCCGGCATGGCGATCCGGCCCTCCGCATCGATCGTGCGCTCGCCCGCATAGCGCCCATGGGTGCCGACAATGGTGTCACCGACGATGGCGATGTCCGTCTCGATCATGTCGCCGGTGACGAGGCAGAACAGCCGCGCATTCGTGATCACCAGATCGGCCGGTACCTCACCCATGCCTGCAGCAATGCGCCGGGCGAGCACAGCGGGGGTCACCATGCCGTGCGGCGGCACGGCGGGCGCATCGTTTTCCTTGCTACCAATCGACACGGCTTTGCCCCTCTTCCGTTCCCGCCCGCATCGCGCCATTGTGAGGCATGACGCGATTTGCCACGATCAGAGCATGACCCACGCCATCCGAAAAGACATCCGATTCGTGCATCGCGGGGCCGTGGTCGCGCTGGGTGGTTTTAGCCCGCGCCGCACGCTGCTCGACTGGCTGCGCGAGGACCAGCGCCTGACTGGCACCAAGGAAGGCTGCGCCGAGGGCGATTGCGGGGCCTGCACCGTGGTGCTGGGCAGGCTCAGGCACGGCCAGCTTGTCTATGAACCGGTCAATACCTGCATTCTCCTTCTCGGCCAGATCGATGGCTGCGAACTGATCACCGTCGACGATCTGGCCCGTGATGGCACGCTCCATCCGGTGCAGGCAGCCATAGTGGCGCATCATGGCTCGCAGTGCGGCTTCTGCACGCCCGGCATCGTCATGAGCCTGTTCGCGTTCTATCAGGAAGGCGCGCGTCCGGTCACACGCGCGGCGATCTGCGATGCGCTGGCCGGCAACCTGTGCCGCTGCACCGGCTACAGGCCGATCATCGATGCGGCCCTCGCGGCCTGCGCAACGGAGGCGGCGGATCGCTTCATGGCCGCTCGGCAGGTGACGCTGGCGCTGCTGCAACGCCTTGCCGATGATGCCCGCGAGGTCGTGGTCAGCCAAGGGGACAGCTTCTTCGCCATTCCGCGCAGCGAGGCTGGGCTGGCAAGGCTGGCGCTCGACCATCCCGGTGCCACGCTGCTGGCCGGCGGCACCGATGTCGGGCTCTGGCTGACCAAAGGCCTGATGGCGCTGGAAAAGATCATCTGGCTCGGTGGCATCGAGGGCTTTGCGGGCGTCCGCGAAGAGCCCGGCCTGATCCGCATCGGAGCCGGCACCAGCCATGCCGAGGCCCATGCCGCGCTCGCCGCCCTCGATCCGGATCTGGGCGAGGTCATGCGCCGCTTCGGCTCGGCGCAGGTCCGCGCTTCCGGCACGGTTGGCGGCAATATCGCCAATGGCTCGCCGATCGGCGATCTGGCGCCCTGCTTCATCGCGCTGGGGGCCACGCTCGAACTGCGCCTCGGCGACACGGCGCGCCGCCTGCCGCTGGAGGATTTCTTCCTTGCCTACCGCAAGCAGGACAGGCTGCCGTCCGAGTTCGTCACGGCGGTGCATGTGCCGCGCCTTGTCGCGGGGCAGGTTTTCCGCGCCTACAAGATCTCGAAGCGCTTCGACGAGGACATTTCGGCGGTCATGGGCGCGTTCCGGTTCAGCCTTGCTGGCGGCACGATCACCCAAGCCCGCATCGCGTTCGGCGGCATGGCCGGCACGCCGAAGCGTGCGCTGCTGAGCGAAGCCGCACTGGCCGGCGTCTCGCTGGCCGATCCGGCCGGCTGGGATGCGGCGCTCGATGCCCTCGCTGAGGACTACCAGCCGCTCACTGACCAACGCGCCACCAGCGCCTACCGCAGCATGGTCGCCCGCAACCTGCTGTTCAAGGCGCTCACCGAAGTAGCCGGCGCGGACACCGAGGTCACGCGCCTGATCGCCCATCGCGGCGCACTGGAGGCAGCCCAGTGAACAGGACCGTGCCTCCCGCCTCTTTGGTTCGCCCGGTTCCCGGCTCGCCGGCTGCGCCGCTGCGTCATGTCCACCAGCCGCTTCCCCATGACAGTGCTGCCCGTCATGTGCAGGGCTCGGCGGCCTATATCGACGATCTGCTGGAGCCGGAAGGCACCTTGCATCTTGCCTGTGGGCTGTCGCCCGTGGCGCGCGGGCGCATCACGCATCTGGGGCTGGATGCGGTCAGGGCCCATTCGGGCGTGGTCGCGGTGTTCACCGCTGCCGATGTGCCCGGCCGCAACGATGTCTCGCCTTCGATCGGCGGTGATCCGATGCTGGCTGATGGCGAGGTGCTGTTCCACGGGCAGGTATTGTTCGCTGTCGCCGCCACCAGCCGCGATTCGGCCCGGCGCGCGGCCCGACTGGCAGACGTCGCTATCGAGGCCGAAAAGCCGGCTGTCAGCGTCGATGATGCCGAGATCGCCGGCGAGACGGTGCTGCCCGACTACGCCTTTGAGCGCGGTGACATCGAGGCTGCGCTGGCCAGCAGCCCGCGCCAACTGCAAGGCCGTTTCCGCATTGGCGGGCAGGAGCATTTCTACCTAGAAGGGCAGGCGGCGATGGCTGTCCCGCGCGAGGATGGCGAGTTGCTGGTGCATTCCTCCACGCAGCATCCCACCGAGGTGCAGCACGTGGTGGCCCGCGTGCTTGGCCTGCCCGATGCCTTCATCACCTGCGAGGTCAGGCGCATGGGCGGCGGCTTCGGCGGCAAGGAAAGTCAGGCCACGCAATGGGCCGCCATCGCCGCGCTGGCGGCGCACCGGCTCAAGCGCCCTTGCAAGATCAGGCTCGACCGCGACGACGATTTCGCCACCACCGGCAAGCGCCATGATTTCCGCTGCGACTACCGGGTTGGCTTCGATGCCGACGGAGTGATCCAAGCCTACGATGTCGACTATCTGGCGCGCTGCGGCTATTCGGCGGATCTCAGCCAGGGCGTGGTCGACCGGGCGATGTTCCATTCGGACTCGTCCTACTGGCTGCCCGTGACACGGATCAACACCCGCCGGCTGCGCACCAACACCATCAGCAACACCGCCTTCCGCGGCTTTGGCGGCCCGCAGGGCATGCTCATGGCCGAGCGCATGATCGACGAGATCGCTTGGGCGACAGGGCGCGATCCGCTCGACGTGCGCTATGCCAACCTCTACCGGCCCGGCGCGGATGTGACGCCCTATGGCCAGCACGTCACCGAGCTTGGCACCATGCATGCGCTGATCCGGCAGCTTGAGGAGACTTCGGACTACCGCGCCCGCCGCGCCGGCATCTCTGCCTTCAACGCCGGCTCGCGCGTCATCAAGCGGGGGCTGGCGCTGACCCCGGTCAAGTTCGGCATCTCGTTCACGCTGAAGCAGCTCAATCAAGCCGGTGCGCTGGTCCACGTCTATCAGGATGGCTCGATCCAGCTCAACCATGGCGGCACCGAGATGGGGCAGGGGCTCTATCAGAAGGTGGCGCAGGTCGTGGCCGAAGCCTTCGGGGTCGACATCGACCGCGTGCGCATCACTGCCACCACCACGGATAAGGTGCCGAACACCGGCCCGACGGCGGCCTCGTCCGGCACCGATCTCAACGC
>JAPLOV010000107.1 GCA_026400565.1 Hyphomicrobiales bacterium
TTCGTGCTGGAACGCACCGCACAGGAGCTGGCCGCCTGGCAGGCCGCGCTTGATGTCGACCCGCCGATTTTCGCCAGCGTTAACATTTCCAGCCGGCAGTTGCTGCGCCATGACCTGCTGCACGACGTCAAGACGGCGCTGGGCCGCAACCGCGTTCTGCCCCAGACCCTGAAGCTCGAACTGACCGAGAGCCTGGTGATGGAGAACCCCGAATATGCTGCCCAGATGCTGACGCGGATCAGGGCCCTGGGCGCGGGGCTTTCGCTGGATGATTTCGGCACCGGCTATTCGTCGCTGGCCTATCTTGAACGCTTCCCCTTCGACACGATCAAGATCGACCAGAGCTTCGTGCGCCAGATGTCCAAGGGCAAGCAGCCGGTGATCCTGCGCTCGATCATGTCGCTGGCAGCGGATCTCGGCATGGATGTGGTGGCGGAGGGCGTCGAGAGCGAGTCCGACGCGATCGAGCTGTTCCAGATCGGCGCCCAGTATGCGCAGGGCTATGCCTTCGGCGAGCCGATGACGGCGCTGGAAGCCCGCAGGTTGGTCGGCGCGGTCGAGAAGGCCGCCTGAAAGGCCGTTGCTTCCGTCCCCGCATGATCAGCGGGTGAGACGGTCAGGCCCTGCCGGCGACACCGGACAAACGACCCGGATCGACGCCGAGCTTGGACAGGGCGCGCTGGTACTTGGTGTCGGTGGCGGGATCGAACAGCAAGGCAGGGTCGGCCTCGCAGTGCAGCCAGCCATTGGCCTTGATCTCACTTTCGAGCTGGCCTGCGCCCCAGCCGGCATAGCCGAGCGCCAGGACGGCCTTGCTCGGCCCCTCCCCGAAGGCGATGGCTCTGAGCACATCGACAGTGTGGGTCAGGCAGATGTCTTGATCGATTGGCAGGGTCGAGGCATCGGCGAAGTAGTCGGCGCTGTGCAGGACGAAGCCGCGTCCTGTCTCGACCGGCCCACCGCGCAGCACCTGCACCTCGCCATCGGAGGGGCGAACGCGGATGGCGCGCTCGTCGTCGACGATGCCAAGCTGCATCAGCAATTCGGACAGCTGCACATCGGGCGCGCGGCGGTTGATGATCAGGCCCATCGCGCCCTCATCCGAATGGGCGCACATGTAGACCACCGAACGCTGGAAGCGTTCGTCGCGCATGCCGGGCATGGCAATCAGGCACTGTCCGTCAAGATAGCTGCGCCCGGAGGATCTGGCACCGTCGGTGATCTTCATGATGCCATGCTAGATCAAGCTTCGGGAAAGTGGAAACCGGTTTTTGTGGCCGCCGGTATGGTCCCTTCCGGTCGCCATGCTGCGTGCTCGCGCATTCAACACCTCGTGGGCCGCGAAGGCAGGCCTCGCAATTGTCATGAAATGTCGCTATCGAAACATTCCATGCGGTTGAACGTTCTCATCTGTGCGCTGCTGCTCGTGCTTGCGACCCCGCTCGGGGCACAGCAAGGCGATGGCGCGTCGGCATGGTCGGGGGCCACCCATTCCGCTGTCAGGCTTATCGCCGGCGGGCGCAACGGCGACGGTGCCTACCGCATCGGTATCGAAATCCGCATGAAACCGGGCTTCAAGACCTATTGGCGCATGCCCGGAGACGCCGGGGTGCCACCGGTGTTCGACTGGACATCGTCCGAGAATGTCGGCTCGATCTCGCTGCGATGGCCTGCACCGAAGCGCTATGTCGATGCCGGCGTCACAACGATTGGCTACAAGGAGCGGGTGATCTTTCCAGCCGTAATGCGCGCCGCCGACACGAGCAAACCGATCACCGCGACGCTGAAGCTGGATTATGCCGTCTGCGACCGCATCTGCATTCCGGCCAAGGCCGAACTGACGCTGAAACTGCCGGAAGCCACGGAACAGCCGCTGGCCGCGGACCTCGACACCTTCCGGGCCCAGGTGCCGCGCGCCAAGGAGCCGGGCAAGCTTGACGACAAGCCGGGGCTCGTCTCCGCCAACTACGTGCCGGACAAGGGCGTGAAGGCGGTCGATCTCGTGATCGCCCTTCCGGCTGGTGCCGCGCTGCACGATGTCTTCCTCGAAGGGCCGGATGGCTGGCTGTTCGGCACGCCGACCACGCTGAGCAGCGAGGCCGACAAGGTTGTGCTGAGGCTGCCCATCGAAGACAAGCCGAAGAACGCGACGGGACCGCTGCCGGTGGTGCTAACGCTTTCGGCTGCGCCGCACTCCAGCGAGATCCGCTTCGACCTCGACATTCCGGCACCTAAGCCCTAAGTGCCAACTAGGGGGAGCGCTGTCATTCGGCGCGGCGGCTCTGGCCCTCCCCCGTCCCTTCCCACGCGCGATACCTCGCGCCGCTTCCAGACCCGGAGTAGTTCCATGACGATCAAGATCGGCGACCGTCTGCCACAGAGCACCTTCCGCGTGATGACCAGCGATGGTCCTGCGGCCAAGACCACAGAGGAGATCTTCAACGGTCGCAATGTCGTGCTCTTCGCCGTGCCCGGTGCCTTTACGCCGACCTGCCACCGCAACCACCTGCCGGGCTTCCTCGCCAAGGCCGACGAGATCAAGGCCAAGGGCATCGATGCGATCGCCGTGGTTGCCGTCAACGACGTGTTCGTGATGAACGCTTGGGCCAAGGACAGCGGCGGAGCTGACAAGATCGAGTTTCTTTCCGACGGCAACGCGGATTTCGCCAAGGCCGTCGGCCTGACGCTGGACGGGTCGGGCTTCGGCCTCGGCACGCGCCTGCAGCGCTTCGCCATGGTGGTCAAGGATGGCGTCGTCACGACGCTCAACGTCGAGGATGGGCCGGGCAAGGCCGAGATTTCCGGTGCTGAAGCCCTGCTCAAGGACCTAACCGGGGCCTGATTGCCGGACATCCCGCGCCTCCCCGCCGGGGTTGGCCGGGGACGGCGCGCATCGCTGGCGCGAGGACGCTGAGGGAGCGCACATGGGTGTGGTGATCAAGGCTCTCGATGCAGGCCAGCGTGCTGCCTGGGAGCCGCTGTGGCAAGGCTATCTCGCCTTCTACAAGGCCAGCATCGGCCAGGACGTGACGGACCTGACCTTTGCGCGGCTAAGCACCAAAGGCGGCGTGATGGGCGGCTTTCTGGCCTGGGACGGCGAGCACTCAGTCGGCATGGTCAACTGGATCAGACATCCCAGTTGCTGGACGGCCGGGGACTACTGCTACCTGCAGGACCTCTTCGTCGACCCTGCGGCACGCGGGGTTGGCGCCGGCCGAGCGCTGATCGAGGCGGTCTATGCGGAAGCGCGAGCCGGCGGCTGCTCGCGGGTCTACTGGCTGACGCACGAGACCAACCACGAGGCGATGCAGCTTTATGATCGCATCGCAGACCGAAGCGGCTTCCTGCAGTATCGTAAGATGCTCTGAGCGGCGCGCCCCAAGATTGGGCAATCTGCCAATCTCCCAGCGCTAGGCTTGGGAAACGGCACAACCTCTTGAGTTTGCGCAATTTAAAGTTGCATCATGGATCGGTGACGTTATCTCATTCGCGAGATCGGGCCATTTGAATGATGGCCTTAAGCCATTATTGACAGCCATTGTGCCACCCGATTTCGGCTATCCTCTCGTGCGGTCGCACCATGCCTCATCGCCTTTTCTTCGAAGTCCATGACAGCAGTTTCGCCGAGCGCGCCCAGTCGCGCGATATCGGCGAACTGCATGCGTTGTATCTTGCGGCACACCGCGACGGGGCCATGCCGTCGCAGGCGGCCTTCGACATTTCGGTGCTGCAGCAATACGCGCCCTTCCTGATGCGGCTGGAGCCGACCGGCACGGGTTCGTATCGCTATGCGCACTACGGGCGCGGCATTGCCTCGGTTGCAGACTTTGACATGACAGGCAAGTCAACCGCCGACTTCGACGGGCCTCTGCGGGCCTTCTTCGAGGACACATACGCGCGGGCCAAAGCCGAGATGAAGGCGCTGTTCACCGTGCATCGCGCCATCAAGTCGCATCTGGTTCACACTTGGGAGCGACTGGTGATGCCGGTCCGGATGGAGTGCGGGGACACGGCCTTCATCGTCTACAACAGGCCACGTCAGTTCGAACAGGATTTCCTGATGGCACTGGTCAACGTCCTGCCGGACGGCATCATCGCGCTGCGTACTTGCCGCCAGAATGACGGCGTGCCCTTCGATGCCCACATCGTCTCGGCGAACCCGGCGTCCCTGGCGCTGCTTGGCTCGCCCTCGGACAGCCTCGAAGGCCAGTTGCTCCGCTCGGCAGGACCTGTCCTGTCCAGCGAAAGCCTCTGGACAGCGGTCCGGTCGGCCATCGTCCAGCGCCGGAAGGACATGGTCGAGATCTTGGCCAATACGGAGGAACTGCCGCTCTACCTGCGTTTCCAGGTCACGCCGTTCCTTGACGGCGCGCTGCTGCACATCGCCGACATCACCGCGCTGAAGCAGGCCAACATCGTGCTGGAGCGTGAGAAGCAACAGTTAAGCAACGAGATCTTCCGCCAGCAGAGCGAAGGCGACATGCTGCGCGGACTGGCCTACCGAGACCCTCTGACGGGTGCACTCAACCGCCGCGGCTTCTTTGCCGCAGCCGGCGAATGGGGCAACAAGCATCACCAGCGCTCGCTGGTGGCAATGGATGTCGACCACTTCAAGCAGGTCAACGACCGCGTCGGACACCTGATCGGCGACGCGGCCATCCAGCAGGCGGGCGCTGTGCTTTTCAATATGGTCAGCCAGGTCGATGGCATCGTGGGGCGGCTAGGCGGTGACGAGTTCGTCTGCATGCTGCCAATGGGCCTGCCAGAGGCCATGGCCCTGATCGAGCAGGCCCGCGTGCGCATCGGTATCAGCCCAGTCCCAAGCCCGATCGGCCCGATTGCGCTGACATGCAGCTTCGGTCTGGCAGCCTGGACCAAGGGCACAGGCATCGAAGAAGCCTTGCGGCAGGCCGACACTGCACTCTATGCGGCCAAGGCTGCTGGTCGCAACCAGATCAAACAGAGCGACGGCAAGCCGGCGGAAACCCTGTCGCGACTGCTCAGGAGCGGCAGGCGCAACTAGCAGAGATCGCACCGCTAGCGCGCTTCGCGCTGCTTGAGCGGGGAACGCGCCAGCTTATAGGTTGATGCGCATGATCTCGCTGAGCGTTTCCATCATAGGCACGCCTGCCTGCAGGCTCAGGCTATAGAGCACACACCCCAGACCAAGCTTCGCCAGAAGGTCCATGTAGCGCCTCGCCTCGTCCAGCGAGCGGAAGCGTTCCCATTCATCCTTGCGATCGAAAGCCTCGCCGCCAAGAATGGCGGCCACGCGGAACTCCACGGGTGGAACGGACTGGGCCTCAGACATCCTCGCCTCCTGGCAGATGGACCTGCGAGCGCGGGATGTTGCCATGGCCTTGAGCCGCGCCCTGGCTCCCGGTCTCGTCGCCTTCTACGGGAGGGAAGCCCCCAGTCCCGAATCCGTGCGCAACGATAATCTACGAGCCATGAGCCGACACTGGATCACAGCCACCCGCAATCTGCCGGCGCGCGGCGCTAGTCGCCCTTGAGGCCGGCGCGGGCCAGCGCATCGGCGCGCTCGTTCATATCGTGTCCGGCATGGCCCTTGACCCAGCGCCAGTCGACATTGTGGATGGCCAGCGCCTCGTCCAGCCGCCGCCACAGGTCCTCGTTCTTGACCGGCTTCTTGTCGGCGGTGCGCCAGCCATTGCGCTTCCAGTTGTGAATCCAGCTGGTGATGCCGTTCTTGACGTATTGGCTGTCGGTGTGAAGCTCGACGAGGCAGGGCCGCTTCATCGCTTCCAGCGCGCTGATCGCCGCCATCAATTCCATGCGGTTGTTGGTGGTGTGGGCTTCCCCGCCCCTCAGTTCCTTCTCAACACCCTTGAAGGTCAGGATCGCGCCCCAGCCGCCCGGACCAGGATTGCCCGAGCAGGCACCATCGGTGAAGACCACGACCTTGTCGGTGCTCATCGCACCAGCCCGTATTCAGCGGCGTGCGCGATCTTGCGATGGAAGGCGAGGCGGCGGTCATAGGGCATCGGGTCATGCGGCTTGACCAGTGCCCCCGCCGGCACATCAAGCAGGTCGAGGGTGCGCGTCAGCAGGAAGCGCAGCGCGGCGCCCCGGGCCAGCACGGGCAGCGCCGCAACTTCGGCAACATCGAGAGGGCGCACCTCCTCATAGCCTGCCAGCAGAGCCTGGCCCTTGGTCATGTTGAACGAGGCATCGGCCTCGAAGCACCAGGCATTGAGCGCGATGGCCAGATCATAGGTCAGCGCGTCATGTGCGGCGAAATAGAAGTCGATGACGCCGGAGCAGCGACCCATCATGAAGAAGACGTTGTCCGGGAACATGTCGGCGTGGATCACGCCCGCCGGCAGCCCCTTGGGCCAATGCGCCTCGTGGAAGGCCACTTCATCGGCGATGCGCCGGCTCAGGCCCGGCGAGATGCGCTCGGCCCGCTCGCCGCTGGCCTCGGCCAGAGGGCGCCAGCCGCAGACGGACAAGGGGTTGGGCCGCGCCATGGCAAAGCCAGCCCCAGCCTGGTGCAGATCAGCCATGGCCCGGCCGGCAGCCCGGCAATGGGCAGCGGTGGGCTTCTTCACGGACAGCCCGTCCAGATAACTCACCAGCGCGGCAGGCTTGCCGGCGATGTCGGCAAGTGCTTCGCCGTCGCGCATCCGGACCGGGCGCGGGCAAGCGAAGCCTTGGCCGGCGAGATGGTCCATCAGGCCGATGAAGAACGGCAGGTCCTCGCGCGGGGCGCGGGCCTCGTAGACCGTCAGGATGTAGCGGTCCTTCGTGGTCTGGAGGAAGAAATTGGAGTTGGACACGCCTTCGGCAATGCCCTTGAAGGCAATCGGCTCGCCAATGTCATAGCGCGCCACGAACGTGGCAAGGTCATCGTCGGACACATCGGTGTAGACGGCCATGGCTCAGGCCGTCGTCTGTGGACGCAGTTCGCGCGGCAGCGGGAAGAAGACGTTCTCGTCGGCTGTCGAAACCGTCTCGACCTCTATGGCGAAGCGCGCCGCAAAGGCATCGATGATCTCCTCGACCAGCACTTCCGGTGCAGAGGCGCCCGCTGTGATGGCCAGCGTCGTGATGCCGGAAAACGCGGCCCAGTCGATGTCTTCGGCGCGCAGCACGAGGCGCGCCAGCCGGCAGCCGGCCCGCTCGCCAACCTCGCGCAAGCGCTGGGAGTTCGACGAATTGGGTGAGCCGACCACGATCAGGGCATCGACGCGCGGTGCCACGGCTTTGACCGCTTCCTGCCGATTGGTGGTCGCGTAGCAGATGTCTTCCTTGTGCGGCGCGACCATGGACGGAAAGCGCGCCTGCAGGGCCGCCACGATCCCGGCGGTGTCATCGACCGACAACGTGGTCTGTGTCACATAGGCCAGCGCCTCCGGATTGGCAGGGTTGAACGCCGCGACATCCTCGATGGTCTCGACGAGCGTGATGGCCCCGGCGGGCAATTGGCCCATGGTGCCCACCACTTCGGGATGGCCGGCATGGCCGACCATGATGAGATGGCGACCGCGCCGATGGTGGATCTCCGCCTCACGGTGGACCTTGGTGACCAGGGGGCAGGTCGCATCGATGGCGATGAGGTTGCGACTGGCCGCGTCCGCCGGTACCGACTTCGGCACGCCATGGGCCGAGAAGATGACCGGGCGCGAGGTATCCTGGACCTGATCGAGTTCCTTGATGAAGATCGCGCCCTTCTTGCGCAGGCCATCGACTACATACTTGTTGTGGACGATCTCGTGGCGCACGTAGACCGGCGCTCCGTGCAGCTTCAGCGCCTGCTCGACCGCATCGATGGCGCGGACCACGCCCGCGCAGAAGCCGCGCGGGGCACAGAGCAGGACTTTCGGCGCAACGGGTTCGTTGTCAAGAATCCGGTTGCCAGCATCCTTGCGCGACTGAGACGCAACCGCGCCCCTTGCAATCGCGGCGCGGTGCCGCAAGAAGGGGAGATGCCTGCGCCCCGGCTTGTGCTGTTCGACATGGATGACGTGCTTTGCCACTATGACTGGCCGGGCCGGGTGGCTGCGCTTGCCCGGCTGGCCGGTCTGGCCGGCGATGCGTACCCGGACGATGTCTGGGATGCAGACCTCGAGGATAGGGCAGACCGGGGCGAGATCGATGCTGCCGAGTATCTGGCAAGGTTCGGTTCCCGGCTGGGTCTTTCGCTGAACCGCGCGCAATGGGTAGAAAACCGCCGTGCGGCGATGACGCCATGGCCGGACATGCTCGCGCTGGCCAAAGCGATCAGCGAAAGGGCAACCGTCGCCATCCTCAGCAACAACGGCCATCTGACCGGCGAGTGCATCGATGCGCTCTTTCCCGAACTGCGCCCGATCTTCGGCGAGCGGATCACCATGTCGGCCCGGCTCGGCGCGCAGAAGCCCGATCCGGAGGTCTATCACCGCGCGCTGGCGCTGTTTGGTTTCAGCGCCCATGAAACACTGTTCACCGATGACCGGGCCGAGAACGTGGATGGGGCGATTGCGGCCGGGCTGATGGGCCATGTCCATGCCGGGCCGGATACCTTGCGGACACGGCTGGCCGAACTCGGACTGCCGATTTCCACTTGAAAGACTCGCACAATGCCGCGCGACGTCCTATTTCGGGGCGGTGCTCGACATATGGTTGGCGGGCCTGTCCACGCGAACCTCCGGACGCCAGTGCCATGGCCGACGCCTCCCATGCCAGTTTCCTGCCACCGATCCTGACCTTCTGTGCGGGCGCCGTGGTTGCTGTGCAGCTGTTCCGGCGTTTTGGCCTCTCGGCAGTGCTCGGCTATCTCGCCGCCGGCGTGGTGATCGGCCCCTCGGTGCTCACGGTGATCAGCGACGCGGATTCGATTCGGGGTATCGCCGAAATCGGCGCGGTGCTGCTGCTGTTCATCGTCGGGCTGGAATTGCAGCCCTCTCGCCTGATCGCCATGCGCAAGGATATCTTCGGCGCAGGCTCGGCCCAGCTCGGGCTGACCGCGCTGCTGGTCGGCGGCATTGCCATGCTGCTGGGCATGAGCTGGCAAGGTGCGCTGGCGGTCGGCATCGCGATGGGCCTGTCGGCGACCGCCATCGCGCTGCAGCTGCTCGAAGAGCGCGGCGACCAGGACGAGCATTACGGGCGGCGCACCTTCTCGATCCTGCTGTTCCAGGACATGGCGATTGCGCCGATCCTGGCACTGCTGCCGCTGGCGGCCAGTGCATCCGGCGGCGGTGATGCCGGCAAGGCGGCGCTGGCGGTTGGCCTCGCGCTGGTGGTCATCGCCGCAGTGGTGCTGGCGGGCGGCTACGTGCTTAATCCTGCCTTCCGCCTGCTGGCCAAGGCCAGCGCGCGCGAGGTGATGACGGCTGCGGCGCTGCTGGTGGTGCTCGGCAGCGCTGTGCTGATGGAGCATGTTGGGCTGTCGATGGCGCTGGGGGCCTTCCTCGCAGGCGTGCTGCTGGCCGAATCGAACTTCCGGCATGAGCTGGAAGCCGACATCGAGCCGTTCAGGGGTGTGCTGCTGGGCCTGTTCTTCATGGCCGTCGGCATGTCGATCGCCCTGAAGCTGGTGGCGGCCAACTGGCTGCTGCTGGCGCTGGCAGCGCCAGCGCTGGTGCTGCTCAAGATCGCGGTCGCCGCCGGCATCCTCAGGGCCTCTTGCTCGTCCACGGCCGAGGCGATCCGGGCCGGGGCGCTGCTGTCACCGGCGGGCGAATTCTCGTTCGTGCTGTTGCCGCTGGCCGGCTCGCTGGCCCTGCTGACACCCGAACACGCCGCCATCGCCACGGCGCTGGCGGCCCTGACCATGCTGATCGGCCCGGCTGTCGCCAAGCTGATCGATGCGCAGCTGGCGCGCAGCCCCGCCGCCGCCGCCACCATCGACGAGGATTTCAACGGCACGGGCGGCTCGGTGGTGATCATCGGTTTCGGGCGCTTCGGGCAGATCGTGACCCAGACCATGCTGACCCAGCGCATCGACGTGACCGTGATCGACAAGAACGTGGAGCGGATCAAGTCCGCTGCGCGGTTCGGCTTCAAGATCTACTATGGCGATGGCACGCGGCTCGACGTCCTCAGGGCGGCAGGGGCCGGCAAGGCGAAGTTGATCGCGGTCTGCGTCGATGACAGCGATGCGGCCCGGCGCATCACCGAGATCGTCAAGCAGGAATTCCCGCAGGCGCGGGTGCATGTCAGGGTGTTCGACCGAGTGCATGCCATCGAGTTGATGGGCATCGGGGCCGACCGTTTCGTGCGCGAGACCTTCGAGAGCGCGTTGTATTTCGGGCGGATCACGCTCGAGACGCTCGGGCTTTCGCCGGATGAGGCTGCCCGCATCGTGGCCGACGTACGCAAACGCGACCTCCAGCGCCTTGAGGCGCAGGCCACCGACGGCATCCTGGCCTGGCCTGACCTGCTGCGCGGCACCGGCATCACGCTGCTGCCCGAGCCGCTGGTCAAGCCGCAGAAGGCCGGCATGGCCCTCAACGAGGAAACCCGAGCCGCCGTCGAGCAGACACGGCCGCAAACGGCGGGAGCAGGCGCGTGACAGGCCAGACCGCCCAGACCCCGGCTGTGGCGACAACGCCGCCGCCGACGGGCACCCATCCGCCCGCCGTGTTCGTTAACGGCTCGACCATGCGCCATGTCATCGTGATGACCGTGACAGGGTCGGTCGGGCTGATGGCGATCTTCCTCGTCGATTTCCTGTCGCTGCTCTACGTCTCGTGGCTGGGCCGGCCGGCGGCCACCGCCGGCGTCGGCTTTGCGACGCTGGTGCTGTTCCTGTCGACCTCGGTCAACATCGGCTTCCTGATCGCGGTCAGCGCCCTGGCCTCGAAGGAAATCGGGGCGGGCAACCGCACCCGCGCCCGCCAGATGGCCGGCTCGACCATCGCACTGATGGTGCTGTGCGCCGTGGTGGTGACGGCGCTGATGCTGGCCGGCATGCCATGGATGCTGCGCGGGCTTGGAGCAACAGGCGAGGCCTATGACGTCGCGTACAGCTTCCTCTTGATCGCCCTGCCCTCGAACGTGCTGATGGCGCTGGGCATGGGGTTTTCGGGCGCTCTGCGCGCGGTCGGCGATGCGCGAAAGGCGATGTATGTGACGCTCTCGGGCGGTTTGGTGACGGCGGGGCTCGACCCGTTGCTGATCTTCACCTTCGGACTGGGCACCGATGGTGCGGCCTGGGCCACGGTGGTGTCGCGCGTGTGCTTCGTGCTGGTGGGATACTGGGGCGCGGTGATGGTGCACAACATTGTGGCGATGCCGCGGCGCAGCCACCTGTTCTCCGACATGCGGCTGGCGAGCTTCATCGCCCTGCCCGCCGTGCTGACCAACCTGGCGACACCGGTGGCCAACATCTTCGTGGCCTCGACCATGTCGGGCTTCGGCGACAAGGCTGTCGCGGCCTTTGCCATCATCGACCGCATCGTGCCGCTGGCCTTCGGCGTGCTGTTCGCGCTGTCGGGCGCCGTGGGGCCGATCCTTGGCCAGAATTGGGGCGCAAAACGCTTCGACCGCATGCGTCAGACCATGAGGGACGCGACGCTGTTCTGCGTGCTCTACGTCATCCCGATGTGGCTGCTGCTGATGGCCACGCAGAACCAGCTCATCGACCTGTTCCACGTCACCGGTCTCACGGCAGAACTGCTCAAGCTGTTCACGGTCGTGTCCGGCCCGATGTGGCTGACGCTTGGTGGCCTGTTCGTGGCGAATGCCGCCTTCAACAACCTCGGCTTCCCGATCTACTCGACGCTGTTTAACTGGGGCCGCGCCACCATCGGCACCGTGCCGCTGGTCTGGCTCGGCGCGCGCTTGGGCGGGGCGCAAGGCGCGCTGATCGGCATGGCTGCCGGCGGAGCCGTGTTCGGTATCGCCGCCCTCGTCGTCGCCTTCCGGACACTCGGCACGATGGAGCGCAAGGCGGGCGGCGACTGAGCAGGCGGGTTGAAAGCACCCGCGCGCAGCAGAAGGGAGCCCCGGCAATGACACCCGACATAATGACACCCGGCAATTGAGCACCGGGGCGACATCGCCTATGCTTTTGGCCAACGGCGAGGCGCGCCGACGGCAAGGAACTCCAGCGATGATGAACCTCTTCGAGATCATGCAGGCAGCACAGGGCGGCCGCGCCGTCGGCAACCTGTCGCAGCAGTTCGGCCTGTCGCCGCAGCAGACGCAAGGCGCGCTTGAAGCGCTGCTGCCGGCCTTTTCGATGGGCCTGCAGAACCAGGCGCAGTCACCCGACATGTTGTCACAGCTGGCAGGGATGATGGCCGGTGCGCAGGGCGGCCAGCAGGCCTTCGAGGATGCAAACGGTGATGGCATCCCCGACCATCTCCAGCAGGAGGGCAATCAGGTCCTCGGCCAGTTGTTCGGCTCCAAGGAGATGAGCCGCGCCGTGGCCGAACAGGCCTCTATGATGAGCGGAGTTTCCGCCACGGTGCTGAAGTCGATGCTGCCGGTGGTCGCCTCGATGATCATGGGCGGGCTTTTCAAGTCGGCCAGCAACCAGGGCCTCGGCGGCATCCTCGGCCAGCTCGCGCAGGGCATGATGCCCGGCATGGGCGGCATGGCCGCGCCGCAGACCAACAATCCGCTGGGCGGACTGCTCGGCGGCATGATCGGCGGCGGGGCGCAGGCCGGAGCCGGCAGCGCTCAGGGCGGGCTTGGCGGCCTTCTGGGCGGGCTGCTGGGCGGCATGATGGGCGGCGGCCAGCAGGCCCGGCCCCAGCCCCAGCAGGCCGCCTTCGATCCGGCGGCGATGGGGCTGGAAGCGCTAACCAACATGTTCAGCACGGGCCGTCAGGTGCAGGACCAGTACCAAAACAACCTGCAGGGCATCTTTGACGCCTTCCTGAAGAAGTAGCCGGAACGACACTCGCCCTGTCTTGGCGAACGAAGCGACGCCATCCAGACGCGGGTTCAGCTGGACATCAGGCGATTTTTGCCCTCCCCCGGCGTCGGCTCTGGATGGCTTTGCCGCTTTGCTCCTTGCCATGACAGCGCGCGGGGTGCTCAAGTGATTTTTTGAACCTGACAGATCAGGCTGGCGCGATGCAGCCCGTGGCAGCTTTGATGCCGACGCCATCCTTGGCCGGGAGCGCGACCTTAGCCGTTGGCAGGCGGGCCATGTGGCCGGCCGCGCGGCCGTGCTCCATGCCGGCAATGTCTCCGAGGACCAGTGACGGATCGGACAGCAGCGACGCGGCCAGCGCGCCCTGAACATCGCTCCGGGTCAGCCCGATATCCTTGAGGGAGCGCTCGTCGAGTTCGGCCAGCTTGCGAACCTCGTGGCGATTGCGGAGGATGCGCACCAGTGTGCCAGTGCGCACCAGAGCAGCGCTGGTGACGCGGTGCAGGTTGCCGAGCGTGGCCCGGGAGACGGACAGGGCGGATGACAGAACGATCATGGCGACCTCCTCGCTGAGGCTGCCCGACAGCTGGCAGCGATCACCACGATAACGACTGGGCTTGAATCATCGAAACGAATAGATATGATGTTTCGGTTCACTCATTCTGATGAGACGGCGCCATGGCCCACGTTCTGGATTCAGACCAGCTTCGCACCTTCGTCGCGATTGTCGATGCGGGCTCGTTCACCAAGGCGGCGGATGTGGTGCACAAGACGCAATCGGCGGTGTCGATGCAGATCAAGCGGCTTGAGGAACGGATTGGCAGGCCGCTGTTCGAGCGCGACGGCCGCAACGCCAGGCTGACAGAGGATGGTGAGCGCGTGCTCGATTATGCGCGCCGCATCGTCAGGCTGAACCTCGAATGCGTCACCAGCTTCAGCGATGCCGACCTCAAGGGCCGGGTCAGGCTGGGCGTGCCGGATGACTATGCCGACCGCTACCTGCCGGAGATCCTCGCCCGATTCTCGCGCTCGAACCCGCAGGCCGAGGTCACGGTGGTGTGCGAACCCACGCCGAACCTGATGGAGCGGATGGCCGCGGGCGACCTTGATCTGGCGATCATCACCCATGTCGACCGGCATGGATCGGCGGAAATCGTCCGCGTCGAACAGCTACTCTGGGTCACCTCCGCGCGGCACCAAGTGCATGAGGAAGCGGTGGTGCCGCTGGCTCTGGGCCGCCCCACCTGTGCCTGGCGGCAGTCGGCCACAGAGGCGCTAGAGCGCAGCGGGAGGGCCTACCGGGTGCTCTACGCCAGTTGGAACTCGACGGCGGTCGGTGCTGCCGTGATGGCGGGCCTCGCGGTTTCGGTGCTGCCGGAGAGCGCGGTGCGAACCGGCATGCGCATTCTTGGCCAGTCGGACGGATTTCCGCCGCTGACCACTTGCCGGATCGGACTGGTGCGCGCGCTGGGCGATCCCTCGCCACTGATCGATGCCCTCGCCGACCATATTGTGCAGAGCCTCGACAACCTTGCGACGCTGCGCCCGGCGATGGCGGCGGAGTAACCCCTGCCATCCGTGCACGAGGGCAGCGTCAGTCGGTTTTCTTGGTCCGCCCCGGAATGATGCCGGCGAAGTGGATTTCGGTCCGGGTGCCGATCGTGGTTAGCGCCGTGATGGCAATAATCGAGATGAACACGGCGATCATGGCGTACTCGACAGGCACGCTGCCACGCTCGTCATGAGCGAATTTTATGCAAATACATTTATACTTCGCCATCTCTCGACCGTACCTGTGGAGGATTGGCAACCCGTTAACGTGCCGCAACCTCACACCATGGCGTAGCCATATGTTTTACAGCCGGTGAAGCGAAAAGGACGAATTGTCGGCTACCGGCCTACAAGGCTCAGAGTTTGAAAGCCTGGAAGGCCGGATCGACCGAACCACGCCATTCGCCGTGATAGGACTCGATCAGGCGGTCGGCGACGGTCTTGCCGGAGGCGACGATCTCGTCGAGTGGTTCGAGAAAACGGGTCTCGTCGCAGCCGAACGGATCGAGACGTCCGCGCCGGGCAAGACCGTCGCGGGCCAGCTTCAGCACATCGCCGGCGATATGGTGCACGCTCCTGCCGCCGATCATGGCTCCAAGCCCCTTGGCCGGCACATCATCGCGCAGGGCCTGACGCTCGGCCTCGGTCCAGCCCTTGACCAGTTGCCAGGCCTGATCAAGCGCTGCCTCATCATAGAGCAGGCCGACCCAGAACGCGGGCAGCGCCACCAGCATCGAGGCAGGCCCTGCGTCGGCACCGCGCATTTCCAGATAGCGCTTGAGCCGCACTTCGGGGAACAACGTGCCCATGTGGTTGGCCCAGTCGGCCAATGTGGCGCGCTCGCCGGGCGCAGCCGCCAGCTTGCCGTCCATCAAGGCCCTGAACGAGCCGCCGGTGACGTCATGATAGACCGTGCCACGCTTGACGAAATACATCGGCACATCGAGCGCCCAGTCGACATAGCGCTCATAGCCCATGCCATCCTCGAAGGCGAAGGCCAGCATGCCGGAACGGTTGTTGTCGGTGTCGCGCCAGATCTCCGAACGCATCGAGCGCAGGCCGTTGAGCTTGCCCTCGGTGAAGGGCGAGGCCGCGAACAGGGCCGTGGCGATGGGCTGCAACGCGAGGCTGACGCGCAGCTTCTGCACCATGTCGCGCTCGCTCCAGAAGTCGAGATTGACCTGCACCGTGCAGGTCCGGAACATCATATCGCGGCCCCGCGTGCCGACCTTCGGCATGTAGTCGGACATGATCCGGTAGCGCGCCTTGGGCATCACGGGTGTCTCGGCGATGCTCCATTTCGGGCTGTGACCGAGCCCGACAAAGCCGATGCCGAACAGCTCTGCGAGCTGCTTGAGCTGGGCCAGATGCGCATTCAGTTCGTCGCGGGTCTGGTGCAGGGTCTCCACCGGCGCGCCCGACAGCTCGAACTGGCCGCCCGGCTCCAGCGAGATCGCGCCACCACCGGTGATATCGGCCAGACCGATCGGGTGGTCGCCCTCCATGATCGGCTCCCAGCCAAGCAGCCAGGACATGCCGTCAAGCAGCCGGCGGATGCCGCCGCGCGGGCCTTCATAAGGCACTGGCGACAGGTCCGAGACAAAGAAAGGGAACTTCTCGTGCTCGGTGCCGAGGCGAAACGCGGCTGGCGGCTTCTCGCCCTTGGCGATCCAGCCGATCAGGTCTTCGCGGGAGGACAGCGGGGTGGGGTCGGACTGGTCGCGTGCCATGCAAGTCTCGGTGACAGATAAAGGTCGGCGCGGATGACAGGAAACCCGTCGCCGCCGGGCGCATGGTCACCCGATGCGCGACGCGACCGGAGCATCGGGAGATATGGAGGAATTGGCGACAACGCAACGACATTGGCCATTTCCACCCTAGGTCATCTTGCGACATCGCAAGAACGTGCTCGGCGCGCCGAGCCGGCCATTGGCCATCTGGACCAGGCCCATGGCCAACTGACAGACGGTGGCGGCGCCCGATTGGCGGCAAAGCCGGGGCGAGCTGGTGGCCTCTCAACGGCCTGATGATCTGGCGCTGGCGCAAGGCCAGGCGCCAGATCAATGCAGCATCGCGGCTGCGGCGGTCGTCTAGCGGGCCGCGATGCAACGGTCCATCCGTGTTTCGGCAGCCAGCCTATCGACCAAGACACCCAGCACCTCGCCGTTGTGGCGCAGGTGGTTGCAGGGTTCCTCGAACACGGCAAGCTGGCCATCGGCGCTGGTGCCGCGCAGCAGGATGTCGCGCAGGCTGCAGAGTTCCGGCAGGCAGCCAAGCTCGCAGGCATCGGACTCGACCAGCGTGATGGTTTCGGCCAGCACGTCTGCCACGGAGCGCATGCTGACGCTGTGTTCATCGACGAAGCCGGCATGGATGCCACAGCGTTGGGCGCGCCAGAAATTCTCGGCGGTGATCGCCCGCGACGAGGCGGATGGATCGACCTTGAGGCCGGTGTCGAGATCGAGATGGCGCACGGGGCAGCGATACAGCGCGGCAATGCCGATCGTGTCCACAAGCCGCATGCAACTGTCCGCCACGCGCAGCTCGAGCGTGGGATGCTCGCGCGAGGGGCGGACGGCCTACCAGACGAAGCCGGAATTCTCGAGGGCGCGGGCCTTCACCATCACATCCAGATAGCGCTTGACGTCGGCGGCGCTCTCGAAGATCTCCGGCAGGCCGGTGCGCGGCAACTCGCGGTAGGCCGCGAGGCGGTAGTCCATCAGGCCGGTGCGGTGGACCTGCCAGAACGGCGAGGAGGTGGAC
The DNA here is from genome assembly GCA_026400565.1 of Hyphomicrobiales bacterium. Classification (GTDB taxonomy): domain Bacteria; phylum Pseudomonadota; class Alphaproteobacteria; order Rhizobiales; family Beijerinckiaceae; genus Allobosea. The sequence continues at coordinate 17,147 of JAPLOV010000107.1, forward strand.
AGCGCCAGCAGCAGCGGTAAACAGGGCAGGATGCGGACCATGATGCTGATGCGACGGTCCTCATCGGGCACCTCGACATGGACATGCATTCCGCAGACTTGGTTGCGCGAGCCGACCATCTGCAGATCGCGCATGATCCTGTCATGGCGCGCCGCCGCCGTGACGCGCTGGTGCAGCCAGTTGGCGCCGGGATGGGTGCCAAAGGCCATCCGCAGCATGCCGTGCTCGCCGGCAATGGCCGAGAGGCCCTAGCGCAGGTCGGCCAGCGCGGTCCGCGCCTCACCCATCTCGACGCAAGGGCGGGTGGCGACTTCAAACTGGCATTGCAGCATCTCGTGCTGTACCTTGGCCAGACATTCGGCACGAACGGCTGCAATGAAGTGCGGAGATACATTGCTGACCGATGGCTGTGTCACCGATGGCTGCGTCAGTTCATCTGCAATAAAATACAATTTCTGATACCGAATCAATATTTCTTGAATTTTTTCATTATTTAATAATTATCAAGGCAATACAGAAAGAACTACAATCGACTGTGATTCTTGAGGCTCTCGACTGACTTTTAACAAGATTTATTTGTGACGCATGCGAAAGCTCGACAAAAAATTGAAACACAACAATTTTTGTCTACCCGCCCCTCAGGGCCGAACACCCCAGTCACCCAAAGTGGACTGAACGATGGCAAGGGCTGCGACAGCGGCGGTGTCGGCGCGCAGGATTCGCGGCCCCAGCGAGAGACGCACCGTGCCGGGCCGCGCCGCCAGCCAGCGCCGCTCC
>JAPLOV010000098.1 GCA_026400565.1 Hyphomicrobiales bacterium
AGACGCTGGCCTCGGCATGGCGCCTGGCGTTCAGGAATTCCCGGCTGTCGTTCAGCGATGCGGTCATGGCGCGGTGGCTGACCAGGGAGCCGTGGCGGCGCAGCCAGATCATCACTCATTCTTGCCGGGAACGCCGACGACACCATGGCACGGTGTCCACACATTCGGCCGTCAACGCCTCGGTAACCTGGCAGGGGGACGTTGGCCGCCGTTCAGTACCTCTCAGGCACATACAGTTCGGTCGGAATCACGCGCCGTTCGTAATCCGGATTGAATTCCCGGTCGGGCAGCTGGATGGTTTGGTGCGGAACCTCGCGATAATCGATCTTTTCGAGCAGATGGGCGATGCAGTTGAGGCGCGCTCGTTTCTTGTCGTTGCCCTCGACAATGTTCCAGGGCGCTTCGGGAATGTTCGTGCGCGAAAACATCTCTTCCTTTGCCTTGGTGTAACGCTCCCAGCGCACCCGCGATTGCAGGTCCATTGGCGACAGCTTCCACTGTTTGAGCGGATCATGGATGCGCATCAAGAACCGCAACTGCTGTTCCTGGTCGGTGATGGAGAACCAGTATTTGACGAGGATGATGCCTGAGCGCACCAGCATGCGCTCGAATTCCGGCACGTCGCGGAAGAAATCCTCGACCTGGTGTTCGGATGCAAACTCCATGACCCGCTCGACTCCCGCCCGATTGTACCAGCTGCGATCGAACAGGACGATCTCGCCCTCAGCGGGGAGATGGGGGACATAACGATGGAAGTACCATTGCTTTTTTTCGCGGTCGGAGGGCGCAGGCAGCGCCACCACGCGACAGGTGCGCGGGTTGATGCGCTGGGTGATCCGCTTTATCACGCCGCCCTTGCCTGCGGAGTCCCGCCCCTCGAACAGCACCACCAGCTTCAGGCCGGCATGAGCCACCCAATCTTGAAGCTTGATCAACTCACTCTGCAGGCGCAGCAATTCAGCAAAGTAAAGCTGCCGATCCATCGACGTGCGCTTATGGGCCGCGAGCAGGCTCTTGAGCTCCGCCGGGAAGCGGCTGTCGTCCACTTCCTGCTCAAACTCCTCGTCGAGGTCATCCTCGAGCTCAAGCTTGAGCCACTCTCTTTCAGACTGGGTTTTGTCATCCACAGCTGGTAACTCCCTCGCAACCGCCGTCGTTCATCGCTGACGTTTATGACAGCTCTTTGAACACGCAGCTCATACGCTCGAGAACTTTCGGGCGGCCCGGGATGCCGGATCCTCCGCTCACTGTATTCTCGGCACTTTTTGTTTGTGACCCATATCGGCAAAAACATTGCCGCTGCTATTTTCACAGTCCTAGGATCGCTCGACGCCCATCAGCTGCTGCGCGCTATCCGCCTGCTGCGTCATCCTGCGAAACGCGCTGAACGCCCGGTCGGACTGGATTGCCTTCACAGATGCTTCGCGCTGCTGGTCGGCTGCAAAGGTTAGGGCCGCGTGCGCCTGTTCTGACACGCGGCAGACCGAGGCGGTCGTCGCCGCCTGGCAGCGCGGTGTCGATGTGCGTTGCGCAGCTGTTCGCGGGTTTCACCTGCCGCAGCGCCAGACCGGGATGCCGAGCAGCCTAGCCTTGTCGGCGAGGTTGTCCTGGATGCCGGTGCCGGGCAGAACGATCACCCCGATGGGCATGGCTTCGAGCATGGCGTCGTTGCGGCGGAAGGGCGCGGCCTTGGCATGGCGGGTCCAGTCGGGCCGAAACGCGATCTGCGGCGCCTTGCGGGCATCCGCCCAGGGTGCGGCGATCAGCTCGGCGCCGCGGTCCGAGCCGCCATGCAGCAGCACCCTATCGGGGTGGCGGGCCATGACCTGGTCAAGCTTGTCCCAGATCAGCGTATGATCGTTGAAACCCGTGCCGCCGGAGAAGGCGACCCTGGGACCGGGCGGCAGCAAGACGCTGGCCTCGGCGTGGCGCCTGGCGTTCAGGAATTCCCGGCTGTCGATCAGCGATGCGGTCATGGCGCGGTGGTTGACCAGGGAGCCGTAGCGCGGCCGCCAGCTCTTGGCCGTGTGGCGCTCATAGTGGATGACGGCCTGGTCGCGCAAATGCTCCAGCGCATCGCGCCGGTCGATCAGCGAGCGCCCGCGGATCAGCAGCCTCTCGAGCTCGACCGAGGCGACTTCCGATCCATCCTGGCCCTGCTGGCTCTCGCGCTGCTCCAGCTCGTTGGTGTCGAGGAGCTGACCGAGCCGCTCGGCGGCCCGGTGGAAAAGATGCACGGCGCCCCAGAGCAGGCCCTCGAGGTCAGGCTCGCAGGCCGTGTCGGAGAGGGTGGCGACGAGCGCGTCCGCGATGTCGGCGACAGCGCCGTCCAGACGCGCCTCGTCAGGTGACGGAAAGACGGCGGCATCATCGCCGATGAGGCGACGGCCGCTCAAACGGAGCTCCTCGAGGGCGTCGGTGAAGGGGACGGCATCAGGCGCATCGAGCGCGTTGGCGATCGGGCTCGCCGCATCGTGTGTGTCAGCGGGATCGCGGGTCATGTCATGGCCTCCTCTGTCGGCCTGTTCCCCCCGCGTCCATCGCGGGGCCTTGGCCGGGCCTCCAACGCCTGGCGGATTCGGGCAGGCACCCACCTGGGCCGCAGCGGAGCGGAGGACGGCGGCAGCCGTTGCCGGACCGGAGCCGGCCGGGCGACAGGCCCACCCTCATCCCAAGGCCCCATGGCGTGGAGGGGCCTTAAGGAGAGGCCGGACAGAGGTCACCGAGACCGTGACGTTCGAGCTGCATGCGGACATGCGCCATCAGGCCTGCGGCCCCATCACCCCGAAGGTCATCGTTGAAGTCGCTGCGGCGCGGCACCAGCACGACCGCCATGAGGCCAGCCTGCGTGGCACGGGCGGAGAGCGCGGCAGCCGCAGCCCGGCCAGCCGGGTCATTGTCCTGGGCGATCAGCAGGTGACGGAGGCCGGCCGGACACTCGAACCCCGCGAGCTGGGCAGCCGACAGCGTGGCGGCCAACGGCACAGTGGGCAGCACGGCGCGCAGCGACAGCACCGTCTCGATGCCCTCGCCGAGCACAAGCGCTTCCAGACCGTCGCGGGCGCGCAGGGCTGCGAACCGCGCCGCGCCGCCAGCGATCAGGCCGAGAGAGCGGCGCGGATCGGGAAGGTCCGCCTTGCCGAGGCGGGCGTTGAGAGGCGCACCCGACATCAGCGCTTCCCTATCGAGCCATGTCCGCTGGATGCCGGTGACCCAGCCCGCTGCGTCGGTGATGGACACGATCAGCGCGGGACCGCGGCGGGCGGACCGGACTTGCGATGACCCCTCTTCCATCGGCGACAGATCAGCGGCTGCGCCCGAGGCCTGGTCCGCTTCGTCACGATAAAGGCTGGCAGGATGGAAGCGGAGCGCGGTCAGGCCGTCGAGCGCCATGAGGCCGCGGCGGCCAAGGTAGCTCTCCGCCAACGTTCCATCGATGGGGGTTGAGGCCATGACCAGCCGCCGCGCCACATTGATGCTGTCGGCCAGCGTTGACACGATATCGGAGGGCACGTGGCTGAAGGCTGCGCCTGACGACGAGGACGATGACGGCGCGCCTGACTGTCGCCGCCCTGCTGGCGCTGCCGTCGCGTTCCTTGAGGTGATGGGCAGGCCAAGGAATGCGCAGGCTTCGGCGAGGGTCTCGGAGAACGAGCGCAGCGCGCAGCTCGCCCGGATGATGTCGAGGAGGTCGCCATGCTGGCCGGTGGCGGCGTCGGTCCATTTGCCGGCCGGTCCCCTGGCGCCGGATTGCAGCCTGACGAACAGCGAGCAGCCTGGCGTGTTGGCGAGATCGCCAACACGCCAGTAGCCGCCCTGCCGTCGTCCCCTGGGAAGATAGTGTCGGCACACCGCCTCGGCGTTCAAGGCTAGCCGGTCGACGACATCGGTGATGACACTGTGTGGGATATGGCCTTGTCCCTTCCGCCGCTTCATGATGCAGCGTCCTTTGCCGGGATGCGCTCGACCGGATGCCGCGCCAGCACAGGACCCAGCACATCCACACCTGACGCATCGACCGGCGCGAACGGCCTCCACGTCCAGCCGATGATCTCGGCAAAGAGACCGTCGGCTTTGAGCCGCGCGCGGTCGCCAGGGCGGGATCTTGCAATCGTCATGGCATCTATCCGGGGAGAGACGTGGGGACAGGCCAGCCCTGCTCTCTCGCTCCGGACCGGCTCGCATTGGCCCCCGCTTCGCTCTGGCTCTCTCGGAGATCCTGTCAGGTTGATGAAGTGTCGACGAACATCGGCACTTCGAGCGCGATGATGACGCGTGCGAAACCCATTGATCGCGTCGACCGGTTCCCGGCGGACGTCATTGAACACGCCGTCTGGCTCTATGTGCGTTTTCCAATCAGCCTTCTGATGATCTCGGGACTGGTCTTGAAAGAGCGGAAAATGGCGGGCCGGGTCATGCAGTGAAGGGCAGTGCAGCCCCCCACCCGGCAAGCGGAAACTTCCTCTGACACTGCCCTTCAACCAGCCGCCGGAACGAAATCACGGCAGGTCGTGAACCCATGAACGTTGCCAGCTTCGGAGGCTGTCTGCATGATATGCTGGGAGGCTCGATGCGGACAGATCCGATTGAAGCGGTGGGGATTGATGAAGGCGGGTCGCTGTGGGTAAAGCCTGCGGCGGCGACCTTTCCGCTGATCTACCGCGAGGCGATGGAGGTCCACTGGGGTGCCGAGCGCCTTCGCCTCTACAGTCCCAAGCCACGCGAATGGTCGTATTGTGCCTGGTTCAAGCAAATCAAAGCTGCTGCACGCGAGCAGGGCGTCGAGTTGCAGCTTGGGCAAGCCACAACGTGGTCAGGTATCGATCCTGAGTTGCGGCGGGCGCTGGCTGATGGCGATTGAGGCCTTTCGCCGGACGACAAAAGCTGATTCAGCATCGGCATGAGCCGATATGACCTGACCGACTTCGAATGGCGCCTGATCGAGCCCCTGCTGGCGGCAGGGGAGGATCATCAAGCGGTTCACATCCGCCCGACACCTGAAGCGCCTCGTCTTTATCCACGATGGGGTCGCCAACCTCCACAACTGTCCCCGCCACGCCATGTCGTCATGCGACGATCGCGCGCTTCGTTCCGAGGCGATGGTGGTGGGGCGCCAGATCGCCGAACCGGGCATCGCCGCGTCGCGCCAAGGCAAAGCCCCCCGTCTTTGTGGATTGCGACCGCCCCTTGGCGCCTAACGGCCCGACAGCACCCTCAGCGGCGCTCCGATGATCGCGATCGGCAGCTTCACGAGCGCTTCCAGCGAGCCGCTTGCCACCTCGCCGGCGTTGCCGGCGCGTTGGTCTGGCGCGATGCCCTGCGCCAGCACGCTGCGCAGTTGCGGCGCGATCGCAGCCAATTGGGCAAACTTTCCATGGTTGCTGGCATCCAA
>JAPLOV010000077.1 GCA_026400565.1 Hyphomicrobiales bacterium
AACCAGTGTTTCGCCTCCGTCACAACGGGGGCCGCCGCCGCCATGCAGTTGCCAGGTTACGGGATAGCGGTCGGGCACCCCGCCGACATGGTTATGCTCGATGCGCGCGATCCGGTCGAGGCCATTCGCCTGCGCCCACCACGGCTCGCGGTGATCAAATCTGGTCGCGTCATTGCAACCTCACGTCCACGCCAAAGTACCCTGGCGTTGGTTGGGCGGCCTATTGAGCTTGCACCAGCAGCTTTCGCGCCAAAACACTGCGCTGCTTGACACGACGCGCAAGATAACAGCGGACGCATAAAGGTGGGTATTGGTATCACCGCTTCATAAGCGTTTGTAGGGTGGTACTGTTGTCACGTTGACGACGTTCGATTTTGGCGTAGGAGCAGCTCTTGTTCTGACCCCTTCTATGTGAGCCAAAACCGAATGGAGCCAAACTTTTCCGCCAGAACCTTAATCTGGCAGGGCCCGGCAATAGGTAGATCCTGTCGGAGAGGTTCGGATGTTGCAGCCGCTTGTTTCCCCAATAATCCGGCGCCTTGGGGAGGCGCCAAGACCACCATCACGGCAAGGGTCGAAATAGGGGTGGAGCTGCTTCGCTGACCCATCTAGTTATGACTGACATGTTAGTCTTGACGCCAATGATAGGACGAGTCATCTCTGGTGCAGAGGAGAACCAATGCCCGTGAAAGCCCAACCTGACCGCATCGGACTCAATTGTGCCTTGTCGACACCTTTCGGCAAGGACGGTTCCATCGATCTGAGGCGGCTTGCCGCCCATGCGAGGGAGGTGATCGCGCGCGGCTGCGACGGCGTCACGCTGTTTGGCACCACGGGCGAAGGCGCGTCGATTGGTGTGAGCGCGCGACACGGCGCACTTGCCGCGCTTGCGGTTTCGGGCCTCGACATGCGCCAGCAGGTGATTGCCGGAGTTTCGGCGGCAAGCGTCGCGGAAACGGTTGAGCAGGCGCAGGCGGCCTATGCGGCGAACTGCCGGGGATTGCTGCTGGCACCGTCGTTCTACTTCGGCGGGGCAAGCGATGAAGGGTTGTTCCGCTTTTTTGCCACTGTGTTCGAGCAGCTTGGTGGCGGTCTTCGCGACATCATCCTCTACCACATTCCCGGCATGACGAAGAATGCGCTGTCGGTCGAACTGACGGTTCGGTTGATGCAGGCATTTCCAGGTGCCATCATCGGCGTCAAGGATTCCAACGGTGACTGGCCTGCAACGGAGCGGCGACTACAAGAGTTGAAGGGCCTGCAGATCCTCGTCGGTGACGAGCGCCAGTTGGCCAACGCGGTGCGACATGGCGGCGCAGGCACGATCTGCGGGCTTGCCAATGTGGCGCCGGAACTGCTGCGCCCGTTGGCCCATGAAGGGCGGGATGATCCCCGCATCGCGGCCATGGTCGAGGCGGTGCTGGGACATTCCTTCATGCCCGCGATCAAGGCGCTGGTGTCGGAGGCGCTTGGTGACCCTGAGTGGCGCACCATGCTGCCGCCGCTCGATCCGCTTTCAGCTGCCGATGCGCGCAAACTGGCTGCGCAAATTGCAGCGATCCGGGATGGAAAACCTGCCGCCAGATCGGCGGCCTGAAGCCATGACCAGCGCATCCGTCAAACTGAGGGACCGCGCTTATGACAGCTTCACCGAGCGGCTCATGTCACGTGAGATCAGGGCCGGGCAATTTGTCTCCCAGCGTGAACTGGTCGAGATCACCAACATGCCGCTTGGGGCCATCCGCGAACTGATCCCGCGGCTTGAAGCAGAAGGCTTGATCACAACGGTGCCACAACGTGGCATGCAGGTCGCGCAGGTCGACCTCAGCCTGATCCGTAATGCCTACCAGTTCCGTCTGTTTCTGGAGACGCAGGCAACCGCCCTGTTCGCCACTGCCCGAAGCGACGCTGCTGTCGCAGCGTTGCGACGCGATCACGAGGCTATCATCAGCCGAGCGCGAAACGGCGAGCGCGAAACGTTGATCGCAGATGCCGAACGCACCGATCGCGCGCTGCATGAAACCATTATCGATCATCTCGGCAACGAGATCATCTCCAACGCCTTTCGGGTCAACTGGATCAAGATCAAACTTATCCGCCGGGACGAGACGCGACTTTACGCTGATCTCGTGATCCCGGTTTTCATGGACCACATGAAGGTCATCGAGGCCATCGAGGTCAGGGACATGGACGCAGCCACGGCCGCGATGTCAGCGCACATCACGATGTCTCGCACCCGCGCGCTGAGCATGGACGACTGATACATGAGCAACAGGCGCCTGTCCGGCCGCGGAGCGCTTTTCACCATAAGGCCGAACACGGGAGGACCATCATGACCGCATCACATACACGCCGCAATGTTCTCGCCGGAGTTGCCGCCACCGCAGGGCTGATCTCGACGCCCGCCGTGTTGCGCGCTCAGGCAACCGTCATCCGTTGGGGTGAGCTTCTCGCCGCCACGCACCCACAGGTGCAAATGGCGGACCGCATCGCCAAAGAGGTGAAGGAAAAGACATCCGGCCGCATCGATATCCAGCTGTTTCCGGGCGGCCAGCTCGGCAGCGGCAAGGACATGATCGAGTCTGTTTCGGCGGGCGCACTTCAACTCACAACAGACGGCGCGGGTGCGCTCGGTGCTTTCCTGCCGCAGCTCAGCCTGATCGAAGCCCCCTATTTGTGGCGCGATGCAGCGCACATGGCCAAGGTCAGCGGCACGGCGCTCTTCGGCAAGATGAACGATGAGCTTGTGGCGAAGCGCGGCATGCGCATGCTCAACGTGACGTATTACGGCAAGCGCCACCTCACCACCGGCAACAGGCCCGTGCGCGTGCCTGCCGACATGGCGGGCTTCAAGCTGCGCGTACCGCCCGTCGATGTGTTTCAGGCCATGGCTGGTGCCTGGGGCGCGCGGGCCACGCCGATCGCTTTTCCGGAGCTCTATCTGGCGCTTAGCCAGGGCGCAGTGGACGGGCAGGAGAACCCGCTTCCAACGATCCAAAGCGGCAAGTTCTTCGAGGTGCAGAAGTTCCTTGTGCTGACCGAGCACATCATCACGCCGCGCATGGTGATCGCCAATGACGCCTTCTGGAGGGGCCTGCCAACCGCCGACCGCACGCTGCTCGAAACGGCGATGAGCGCGGGCCAGGGCTGGCAGGACAAGGAACTTCTCAGCCAGGAGGCCACGCTCGTGGCGACGCTCAAGGCTGGCGGCATGACCGTGATCGAGCCTGATCTGGCACTGTGGAGGAAGCCCGTGCTTGATACCGTGCCCGCCAGGTTCGAGACGCGCTGGGGCAAGGGGAATTTCGAGGCCCTGAGCGCGCTGTAGGGCACCTTGCAAGCCAGCCCGGAGACGCGAAACCAGATGGGCACTCTTGTCGCAGTTCTTGATCGGCTGATCCGCGCGGCAGCTGTTGTGTTGCTGCTGGCGCTGCTAGCCTCCGTGGTCATCGGCGTCGTCTCTCGGCAACTGAACCGCGCGGTGCCGTGGTCCGATGAGCTGGCGCAATATCTTCTGGTCTGGACCGGCCTGATCGGCTGGACCATCGCTGCAAGGCGGCGCAGCCACATCCGAATTGATGTGATCATCAACCTTTTGCCGCGTGGGCTCCGGCTGGCGATGGAGGTGGGCATTCAGCTTGCGGTCATCGTTTTCGCCGTGGCACTGCTGCGCTGGGGCTGGCCGCTGATCGGACGCAACTGGGATATCGAATGGGTCAGCCTGCCGCTATCCTCGGCGCTGCTTTACATGCCGGCGCTGTTCGCAGGCGTGGTGCTGATCGGACAGGCGATTGCCGAGATCGCGCTGGCCTTCAAGGGCCAACTCCCGACTGAGCAAGCGTCGGGCGCGCAACCGTTATGACCCTGACCATGGGCTACATCCTCGCAGTCTGGTTCGCAGCCCTTCTGGTCGGCGTGCCGCTGTTTGCCTCAATGGGGCTGGCGGCTTTCGCCTTCGTCTGGCTTGCTGGCATCCCGGCCGGGATCATCCCGCAGAAGATCGCGCAATCGGCGAACTCGTTTCCCCTACTGGCGGCCCCACTGTTCATCCTGATGGGTAACATCATGAACTCGGCCGGCATCACCGAGCGCATCTTCGACTTTGCAAGGGCCTGTGTCGGCTGGCTCAGAGGTGGGCTGTGCCACGCCAACATCCTTGCCAGTGTCATCTTTGCTGGCATGTCAGGCTCGGCGGTGGCGGATGCAGGTGGGGTTGGCACGTTAGAGATCAAGGCGATGAAGGATGAGGGATATGATCCCGAGACCGCCGCTGCAATCACGGCAGCTTCAGCCACCATCGGACCGATCATCCCGCCATCCTTGCCATTGGTCATCTATGGCGTTTCCGCAGATGTCTCGATTGGTGGCCTGTTCCTCGCCGGTGTCATCCCGGGCCTGTTGATGGCAGGCTCCCTGATGTTGATGGTGACGGAAGTGGCGCGCCGCCGTAATATGCCGCGCCACGCCTTCCCCGGCTTTCGCGACCTCTGGATCGCTTACAAGCGGGCGCACTGGGCACTGATGACGCCGGTCATCCTTTTTGGCGGCATGATCGCTGGCCTGTTCACGCCAACCGAAGCCGCCGGTGTCGCAACCGTCTATGCGCTGATCCTGGGCCTGTTCATTTACGGCGATTTCCGGCTGCGCGACCTGCCCGACATCATCGTCAATACCGTCGAGACCACAGGCGTGGTGCTGGCGCTGGTGATGTCAGCGGCTGCGCTCAGCTGGTGCCTGTCGATCTCGCGGATTCCGCAAACGCTCGGGCCGATAATCGTCGACCTGACCGGTAACCCGCTGGTCTTCTTGCTGCTTGTCAATGTCAGCTTGCTGGTTGTCGGCTGCTTCATGGAAGCGCTGGCGGCCATGCTGATCCTCATCCCGATCCTGACGCCCGCCGCTGCCGCTCTTGGCATTGACCCGATCCAGTTCGGTCTGATCTTCGTGCTCAACCTCATGATCGGCACGATCACCCCACCGGTCGGTGTGGTGCTGTTCGTGACCTCGAAAATCGCTGGCATCAGCTTTGAGGCGATGAGTCGCGCCATCATCCCATGGCTCATGCCGCTTCTGGCCGTCCTCATCGCCATTACGCTCTGGCCGCCCCTTACGACATTTCTACCGAACCTGCTGATGGGCAAATGAGCACTCCTTCCTCAATCGCGCACAGATCGCTTGGTCGCTCCGGCCTGATGGTCAGCGAACTTGGTTTTGGCGCGGCACCCATTGGCGACCTCTATGGCAAGCTGGATGAAACCGTCGCCATTGATACGGTTGCATATGCCATCGAAAGCGGGATGTCGCTTGCCGATACCTCACCCCACTATGGCAATGGCCTTGCCGAACACCGGGTCGGGACAGCCATCCGGCGCGCGGGGCGCGAGCGGGTCGTGCTGTCGACCAAGATGGGCCGCTGGATGACACCAAGCCATACTCCGCCCAATTGGGGCGGGTTCTTGGGTGGGGCGCCATTCGCTCGGTACTGTCAGGTTGCCGAAGTGTCGACGAACATCGGCAACCTGACAGTACCCGCGCGCGTCATGCCGCACAGATCGCTGCGCGCGGGCGAATGGCCTGGCAGCGACGATACGGATACGGCCGACGCTTACTGGTCGAGACCGCCATCTCCCGCATCAAGAGGATCAATGGCGGACGTCTCACCTCCCGAACCTTCGGCGCCCAGCAGAACGAAGTCGCCATTCACGTCAAGATCGCCAACCGCAACATGATGCTCGCCAGGCCGCAGTCAGAGCGCGTCCGCTAAAAACCTTACAAAGACAGCGGCGCGCCGATAAGCCTCCGTGCATCAACGCCTCACTGCATGTGGCTGAAAACGGAGAACTGGCAGTCGTGCTTTAGTATCATGTGCTTGCAGTCCAAGGATCGATGACATCGATCCCCGCTGCGAGGAATGCGCTGGCATCGCGCGACGCAATTGTGAAACCGCGCGCGGCGGCGATCGCCGCGATATAACCATCCGGAGTGGGGAAGCCTTTTCCTGCCGCCCGCGCCTTGACGGCGAGTTCACCGTACTTGCGGGCCGCATTCACGTCGAAGGTCAGAATGCGACCTGCGAACAATTCCACCACGCCGTCGAGCGCTTCCATGAGCATCGCTTTGCGCTTGCCGACGGGTAACGCACCGATGCCGAATTGCATCTCTGCCAACGTGACTGTCGACAGGTAGAGTGTCTCGGCAGCCTGAGCATCGAGCCAAGCGCTGACATTCGGATCCGGCTGCGGCTTGATGGCCTCCGAAATGACGTTTGTGTCCAGCAGGATCATGAGATGCGTAGCGGCTCTGCTGGCCTCGCATCGCGCATCTGATCAAGGGCCTCAACATCGGCGTTGGTAAGGCCGATCTTGCGGCTCATCTCCGTCAGCGTCGTGCCAAGCTTGAGTCGCTGAGCTGGACGCGCGGCATCCTCGAGGATCTTCCTCATCTCGGCTTCTGCGCTCCGGTTATTCTTGGCGGCGCGAAGCTTCAAAGCGCGATGCGTTTCTTCAGAAAGGTTCCGGATCGTGACGGCAGCCATAGTGGCACCTCCATTGTAATTGATAGCAAAATAGTAATAGTGCCATCAAAATGCAAGTGGTGCCAGCTTTCCGCCAAGTGGTTCATTGGCTTCATTCCCGGATTAAGGCCATTCTGATCAATACACGCCGGGCGGCTAGCGTCGGTTCTCCAACCTGGCGATCGAGGCGACCTTGATCCCCGGCGCCGTGATGCGCCTGTGATTGCGACAGACCGAAGGATTCGTGCGCTCGCTTATGGAGATCATGATGCTCGATCTCGCCGTGCCCGATCACACGACGCTGGCAAGGCGGCGACGCACGGTCGATGTCCATGAGCAGCGCTGGAAGCGCAAGGGCCCGATCGACATCGTCATCGACAGCACCGGGCTGAAATTCTTCGGGGCCGGCGAATGGGCGCGAGCGAAACACGGCGACAGCCGAAGATCCTGGCGCAAGCTGCATCTGTCGGTCGATCCAGCGAGCCACGAGATCGTTGCCCATGAACCGACGGATGACGACACAGCCGATGCTTCCATGGCCGGCGATCTCGTCGCGAACTCCGGCGGCAATATCGGCCGCGTCATCGCCGACG
>JAPLOV010000172.1 GCA_026400565.1 Hyphomicrobiales bacterium
CCGCAACGACGCCGAATCCGGAGGAGTAGTCGTCGTCGGCGCCTCCAAAGCCCTCAAAGCCGCCTGCAGCCTTCATGTAGGCGTTGCCGAACGCGCGGCTGAGCGCCAGCAGCCCTCCCACGCGCCACGTGGCGCCGACGAAGCAATAGGCGGCAGCCAGGCCGGCAGCAGCCGCCAGCGCGAAGGCATGGGTGACCCAGCCCTCCTTGAAGCCCATGATGTAGAGCCCAAGCATGTATCCTTGGGTCAGGGAGGACAGGGTTGAGCCGCCGATGAAGGCCCAGTCCCACCAGCGCTGGTATTGGGCCTGTGCCTTCACACGGAACTCGAAGGCGACACCGCGTAATGTCAGACCCAGCAGCATCAAGGCCACAGGCAGGTAGAGCGCCTGCAGGACCACGCCGTGCGCGGTTGGGAACGCAACGAGCAGCAAGCCAATGCCGAGCACCAGCCAGGTTTCGTTGGCATCCCAGAACGGGCCGATGGTCGCGACCATCTTGTCCCGTTCCGCCCAGTCGCCATGGGCCATGAGCATGCCGACGCCAAGGTCGTAGCCATCGAGGATCACGTAAGCGAGGATAGAAATCGCCATGAGTGCGGCAAAGATCAGCGGCAGCGTATGGCCGTCAAGAAAGCTGAACATGACCTTTGCTCACTTGTCCTTGGCGGTCGCGCCAGCCGGATGGACCGGTGCACCGCCTTTGGCGACACCCGCGCCAGTTGGCGAGGCGACACCCTTCAGTCCCTTGCCGGCCAGATGGAACAGCACGGAGATGTAGGCTGCGATCAGGATCGCATAGATGGCAAGATACATGGCCAGCGTGGCGGCAATCATCCCGCCCGGCACCGTCGAAGCCGCCTGCGCCGTGGTCAGCACGCCTGTCACGAGCCAGGGTTGACGGCCAATCTCCGTCACATACCAGCCTGACAAGGTGGCGACCCAGCCGGCGAAGGTCATGCCGACAAGCACCCACGCCAGCGGCACGCCGATATCGCCCCTGCGCCAGAGTTGCCATGCGGCCAGCCATGAGACCATCAGCATCAGCACACCCATGCCAACCATGATCCGGAAGGCGAAGAACACCGGCGCAACCGGTGGATGAAGCCTCGTTCCGTCCGGTGCCACGAAATCGTTGAGGCCGGGCACCACACCGGCGAAGTCATGCTTGAGGATCAGGCTGGCCCCGCCCGGAATGCCGATCTCGAAATCGTTGCTGCGCGTGGTCTCATTCGGCAGGGCGAACAGCAGCAGCGGCACATGCCCCTTTGTTGTCCAGTTGCCCTCCATGGCCGCAACCTTCGCAGGCTGGTGCTGAAGCGTGTTGAGGCCGTGCAGGTCACCAACAAAGATCTGCACCGGGATCAGGACCGCGCCGATGGCAACGCCCGTGCGCAGGGCCGCCATCACATCCGGGCCCCGATCCTGGCGCAGCCAGCGAAACGCCGACAGGCCCGCGATCAGGAAGGCGCAGGTCAGGCCCGACGCCAGCAGCATGTGTGCCAGCCGGTAAGGCATGGACGGATTGAAGATGATGGCCCACCAATCCGTCGCAAAGGCCACGCCATCACGCAGCTCGAAGCCCGCCGGGGTGTGCATCCAGGAGTTCAGCACAAGGATCCAGAACGCCGACATCGTCGTGCCGAACGCGACCAGAAACGTCGCCAGCGTGTGCATCCAGTTTGGCACCTTGCGGAAGCCGAACAACATGATGCCGAGGAACGTTGCCTCAAGAAAGAAAGCCGTCAGCACCTCGTAGGCCAGCAACGGGCCGGCAATGTTGCCCACCCGCTCCATGAAGCCCGGCCAGTTGGTGCCGAACTGGAAGCTCATGGTGATGCCTGACACCACGCCGAGCGCAAAGGACAATGCAAACACTTTCACCCAGAACCGGTAGGCATTCATCCACTTCTCGTTGCCCGACCGGTTGAACGCCACCTTGAAGAACAGCAGTACCCAGCCAAGAGCGATGGTGATCGTCGGGAACAGGATGTGGAACGAGATGTTCGCGCCAAACTGGATGCGTGCAAGCAGGATCGGGTCCATCGGCAAATTCCTGTGCTCAAGGTGCCAAAACGCAAGGGTGGCAGCGCTTGCCACAGGCCCGCCGGATGCAGACCTGTGCGTCGTGCCGCAGTTTCGGCTGGGGCTT
This sequence comes from Hyphomicrobiales bacterium, assembly GCA_026400565.1. Lineage (GTDB taxonomy): Bacteria > Pseudomonadota > Alphaproteobacteria > Rhizobiales > Beijerinckiaceae > Allobosea. Next base: position 2,151 of record JAPLOV010000172.1, read on the forward strand.
CACTCTTTTGACTGTCCCGGATTTAGGGTTCCGCCCGCCCGACGGTAAGCGTCGTCAATGTCGCACGCTGCACGGATGCGACGCTGGCCGTGTCATGAGTGCTTTCAGACACGTGGACTGTCCAGGAATGGCCGCACAGCCGCAAGGGCAGCCGAGCAGGCAGGCGAGGTTTGCGCCAGAACCGCCGTGGCATCCGTAAGGCCCGCAGCGACACTGATGGTGATGGTCACGCCCCACCAGATGTCACTTGTCGCACGGTTGATCAGCGCTGGCGTTGCGCTGACCACGCATCCCTGGATCTGTTGAACGATGGCGGCAGGTGCTTGCGCCGCCTGCATCTTGGTGGCGAATTCGGCCTGGAAAGGCCCGATCACGAATGTCGCGAGAAGCCACGCGAAGAGGTCTTGAAGCATGGAAATGTTCCTTCATCCTGAAGAGGTATGGGTGGCTCGATCAGCAGCATGTCGGGCTGCGCTGGATCTGCATCAGCACAGGCACTTGCAAGCCTGATTGGTTGCCAGCTGCACCGGGCAAGGAAGCCACGCTGGCTCCGGCAAGAAACGGCGCCCGGAAAGCCGCTGAACGTCTTGCATGAATTGGCATCCAGGTCGGCGACGATGTTGAAAACGATCCGACATCGCGTTCGCGCCGACAGCGCACGCCAGAGGGGCCCGGATCAGGGGTTGATCAGGACCTGGTGACGACAAAATAATTTTCAAGTGACATGAAAAAAAATCAGACTGCTTTATATTTTTTTGAATTGTTTTTGATTATATAATTGACATCAATGTTTTGTATTTGATCTATAAATTCAGTCTGGCACATTCAATCTCTGATTTTCATAATGCGGCGTTAAAATTGATATATTTCTCTTCAGATAAATATTGAATTTGCTATCTCATTGGGCAAGAAATGACGCGCCACTTTTCGATTTAACCCGAGCCCGGCGTTCATCTGTCAACAGGCGGCCATGGTCAGGGTCGAGGCAGATGCGGAGCTCAACCTCATTCCAGGCATCGGCACATTGCGTCTGCCCCCTGCGGACAGGACCAGACGCCTCATGGTGAAAGAGAACGGGAAAGTGGGATGGTGGGGGAAGCAGGACTCGAACCTGCGAAGGCTTAGCCAGCGGATTTACAGTCCGCCCCCTTTGCCGCTCGGGACATTCCCCCACTTGGGTTGAGCTGCCACGCCGGAGCGGGACCACAAACCAACCGGCCGAGACCGGGAGCGGCGCGTTTCTACGGGCCACGCGGCGGCGCTGTCAACCGAAACAACAACCGGGCGGGTTTTCCCGCCACGGTTTGTTGTATGCTTTCTGACCGGACAGCCGGGCTGGCGCCCGGATCGGCGCTGGTCCATAACGCGCGCTCACGGCTGGAAACACGAGATGAGTGACGACGAACGCCCCACCGGGCCGAAAAAGCCCTTCCAGAAGAAGCCCTTCCGGCCACGCACCGGCAGCGATCGACCGTGGGAGCGCGGTGGCAAAGGCCCAGGCGGTGGCAAAGGCCCTGGCGGTGGCAGGCCGTTTCGCGGCGCTGGGCCACGCGGGCCGCGCCCTCCGATGCCGCTCGATGTCACGGTGCTCTATGGCTGGCATCCTGTGGCCGAAGCATTGCGCAATCCGGCCCGGACCTTCCGCCGGTTGATGGCCACCGAGAACGCCATGATCCGCGTGCGCGAAGAGATCGGCGAGCCGCCCTGCCCGGTCGAATTGGTCCGGCCCGGCGAGATCGACCGGCTGCTGACACCAGACGCCGTGCATCAGGGGCTCTATCTGGAGTGCGAGCCGCTCGAAGCGCCGGACCTGCGCTCGCTCGGGCCCGATGCGCTGGTGCTCGTGCTCGACCAGATCACCGACCCGCACAATGTCGGCGCCATGCTGCGCTCGGCGGCCGCCTTCGGTGTGGATGCGGTGATCGTCACCGTGCGCCATTCCCCCGATGCCACTGGCGTGCTCGCCAAGAGCGCCTCAGGCGCGCTCGAACACGTGCCGATCATTGCGGTGCGCAACCTCGGCGATGCCCTGCTGGAGCTGCGCAATGCCGGCTACATGCGCGTCGGCTTCGATTCGGAAGCCGACACGGCCTATGAACAGATCAAGCTGACGCGTCCGCTCGCACTCGTCATGGGCGCCGAGGGCAAGGGCCTGCGCCAGCGCACGCTCGGCCTGTGCGATGCGGTGGCCCGGCTTGACATGCCCGGCTCGATCAAGAGCCTGAATGTCTCCAATGCTACCGCCATCGCGCTCTATTCGGCGAACCTCAGGCTGCGCGGCTAGGAGCCTGACCTCAAGAGGACGGGCTCTCGGCGCGCAGGTTCCGCCCACAGGGCGATCATCGCGTCAGCGCGCACGCACCACGATGATCCGGGGCGTCGTGGTGTCGGCAGGCTCACGCCGCTGCACACCTGCTGACGGATGATAGCCACCGGCGCGACCGTGCTGCTGGCCCGCGTGCGCGTGCGGTTCGCCAAGCGACAACACCTTGGCATCGGGTGCCAAGCGACGGGCATGGGCCATGGATCGGTGCGCGGCGCCATGACGCCGGCCACCGCCCTGCTCGATGCGGTAGATCAGCGGTGCAGCCTCCGGCGCTCGCCGGATACCCATGACCACCGGAATCTGGTTGATGGTCAG
>JAPLOV010000096.1:0-1149 GCA_026400565.1 Hyphomicrobiales bacterium
ATCGGTCATGCGATCTCTTCGGGGTGCTTTCGCCTTGCCAATGGCGATGTGATCGATCTTTTCACCCGCGTACCGGTGGGCACGAAAGTCGTCATCAGGCACGGTCCATCGATTTGAGGGAGCTCACATGATCGACATCATCCGCGCGGTTTCGGGCGCAATAATTGCACTCGCCCTGGGCTCAGGATTGGCGGCAGCTGATACGCTGGCGACCGTCAAGCAACGCGGCAGCCTGATCTGCGGAGTCAGCACCGGGCTGATCGGATTCTCCGAGCGAGCAGCAGATGGCAAATGGAGCGGATTTGACGTCGATTTCTGCCGCGCTCTGGCGGCTGCAACGCTTGGGTCGCCCGACAAAGTGGCGTTCGTGCCGGTTTCCGCCAGCGAGCGCTTCGAAGCGCTCAGCCAGCGCCGGATTGATGTCCTGTCGCGGAACACGACCTGGACACTGCAACGCGAAGCCGAGTTTGGCTTCCTGTTTGCCGGGATCAATTTCCATGATGGCCAGGGCTTCATGGTCCATCGCGACAGCAACATCACCTCCGCGCTCGAAATCGGTGACAGGACAACCTGCGCGCAGGCTGGTACCAGCGGCGAAGCGCTTGCGTCCGACTTTTTCCGCGAGAACAATGTTTCGGCAAAACTGAGGGTCCTTCCGGACGCGGCATCGACGCTGGCAGCCTTCGCGCGCAAGGACTGCGAGGTAATGACGACGGATCAATCCGGACTTTACGCAGAACGGCTGAAGCTGGAACGCCCAGCCAGCGCGATCATCCTGCCTGACGTCATCTCGAAGGAGCCTTTGGGGCCTGTAACGCGTGCAGACGACGTGCGCTGGCACATGGTCGTGAAATGGGTCAATTTCGCCCTGATCAGCGCCGAGGAACTGGGCATAACATCGCAGAATGTCCGTGAAGCGCGCACTTCCACAAAGCCTGACGTGCGCCGATTTGTGGGTGCAGAGGGAGGCCTCGGCTCCAGGCTCGGCTTGGCGGATGACTGGGCGGCACAATCCGTGCTCGCTGTCGGCAACTATTCGGAAATCTACGAGCGGAATGTCGGCACGCGCTCACGCCTCGGGATTCCGCGCGGACTCAATCAGCTCTGGAGCCAGGGCGGCATCCTCTACGCGCCGCCGGTACGGTAGGC
>JAPLOV010000096.1:1245-2233 GCA_026400565.1 Hyphomicrobiales bacterium
TCGTCAAGCAGAATGCGGCGGGGGCGTGTAGGCCTCATCGCCGCAGTCTCATCCGCATCGTGATCTGTTTCGCAGGCCGTGTCGTCAACCAGGCCACCGGGTTGACGTGATAGGGTGCGATCGCCTCGAAGTCGTAGCGGCGGACCAATCTGGCCAGAATCAGGTCGCTCTCGATGGTGGCGAAGGCGGCACCGACGCAGATCCGGGGGCCGATGCCAAATGGCATGTAGCTGCCGGGCATATTCTGGTCGCGTGTTGTTGAAGGCGGTAACAAAACCGGCCAGTAGAGCGGCGCCAATGTGGTGCTGTAGGGTGGTGAAAAAGCCGTCCACTGACGGGATTATTCTTTTCATGTGTGCGAGAAGGACGGTCCGGGGATTGTACTGTCAGGTTGACAACGTGTCGACGAACATCGGCTATCTGAGCGCGATGATGACGACATTGAAATCCATTGATTGCGGCGACCGGTTCCCGGCGGAAATCATCCAGCAGGCTGTCTGGCTCTCTGTCCATTTTCCGCTCAGTCTGTGGATGGTCGAGGACCTGCTGGCGGCGCGCCTGATCATCGTCAGCCATGAATCAGGCACGAAACCGTGCCGTGTTGGGCTCAGACATTCGGCCGGATCTGCGCCAGCAAGATCCGTCGGCGCGCCCCGCAGTTCGGCGACAAGTAGCATCTCGACGAGGTCGTGATCTCGATCGACGGCAAGAGGCAGTGCCATGTTCGCGCCGTCGATGCGGACGGTTTGTGGCGGCCTGGTTCCCGGCGCCCTGGTTCAGGGCCGCGAGGGCCAGCGCGCGGCGGAGAAGCTCGCGGCAGAGAAGCTCGCAGTGGAGAAGCTCGCAGTGGAGAAGCTCCTGCGCAAGCTTATCCGCACGCAATCCCGCACGCCATGCGTGATTGTCACTGACAAGCCCGGTTCTGATGGCGCGGCCCGATCCGGGATGCGCCTGAATGCCGAGCATCGCCAGCACAAGGGCCTCAACA
>JAPLOV010000155.1 GCA_026400565.1 Hyphomicrobiales bacterium
GTGGCCTCACTGGAACAACTGCTGGCGTGGACCAACGGCCTGTTGAGAAAGGGAACGCTGGGTATCTTTCCGAAAGGACAAGATGTAGACAATGAGCTGCGGATCGCCGCAACATCTTGGGACTTCACGGCTGATCTTCGGCCCAGTCTCACGGATCGGGACGGGCGCATCGTGCTGGTCCGCATGTCACGTTAACAGGTGTCACTCATGCTCGCTGACGAACCGGTTTTGACCTTTTCGAAGCTGTCTGCCGGGCGGACCCGCGTCCTGGCGCTCGCCAACCAGAAAGGCGGCGTCGGAAAGACAACCACTGCCATCAATCTGGGCACAGCCCTTGCCGCCATCGGCGAGCGCGTGCTGATCATTGATCTTGATCCGCAAGGCAACGCCTCGACAGGTCTCGGTGTGGACCGGAAGAGCCGCCGCGCCTCCACCTATGATGTGATGAGCGGTGAAAAGGCGCTTGCTGACATCATTCATGACACGTCCGTGCCCAATATGTGGCTTGCGCCGTCCACACTCGATTTGTTGGGTGTCGAGCTCGAGATCGCAGGCGACAAGGACCGCGTGACCAGGCTCCGGAATTCGATTGCGACACTGCCGGATGGGGATGATCGATTCGGCTACGTGCTGATCGACTGCCCGCCGTCACTCAACCTGCTGACCATCAACGCGCTGACAGCTTCCGATGCCGTGCTTGTGCCATTGCAGTGCGAGTTTTTCGCGCTGGAAGGCTTGAGCCAGCTGATCAAGACGGTTGATCAGGTCCGGACGGCGCTCAATCCGCGTCTCACCATCCAGGGTGTGGTCATGACGATGTATGATCCGCGCAACAACCTGTCCGGTCAGGTGATGGCCGATGTCCGTGAGTTCATGGGTGAGAAAGTCTATGAGACGGTGATTCCGCGCAATGTCAGGGTGTCCGAAGCGCCGTCCTATGGCAAGCCGGTCCTGCTCTACGATCTCAAGTGCGCGGGATCACAGGCCTACCTGAGGCTTGCCTCGGAGGTGATCCAGCGTGAACAGCGCTTGCGGGCCAGTTAAAAAACAAGCGCGAAATCCGGTATCGATTCGGGCACGTGACAATGCAGCACTGTGAGGCAGTATGACAGCGGAGGGCCATCATGGCTGATGATGCAGGGCGTTCGCGTCTGGGACGGGGCCTCGCGGCCCTGATCGGCGATGTCGGTGATGAGGTAGGGGCGGTCGAACGCGCCCGCGGGCAGCGCCTTGCTCCCGTCGAGTTCCTGCGCCCAAACGCCCGGAACCCGCGCAAGAGCTTTGATGAAGCCGAGCTGGACGACCTTGCCCAGTCGATCCGCGAGCGGGGCATTATCCAGCCGATCCTTGTGCGCAATATGCCAGGACTCCTCGACGTGTTCGAGATCATCGCAGGCGAACGCCGCTGGCGAGCCGCCCAGCGTGCGGGCCTGCATGAGGTTCCGGTCATCCTTGTCGAGGCCAATGACAAGGATGCGCTCGAAATCGCCATCGTCGAGAACGTGCAGCGTGCCGACCTCAATGCGCTCGAGGAAGCAGCTGGCTATGAGCAGTTGATGGGCGAGTTCGGTTACACGCAACTCGACCTGTCAAAGGTGATTGGCAAGAGCCGCAGCCATGTGGCCAACACGCTCCGGTTGATGAAGCTTCCAGACCCGGTCCGGAAAAGCGTGGCCGAGGGGCAGTTATCCGCCGGGCATGCGCGGGCCCTGCTGGCCTTGCCCGACCCCGAAGGCGCGGCCCGGCGTATCATCGCCGAAGGCCTCACCGTTCGTGATGTGGAGCGCATGGCCCATGAGCCGGCAGGCGGCGCGCTCAAGCCGACCGCAGCACGCGCAAAGGCCGAAAAGGACCCCGACACCCGCGCTCTGGAACAGGCACTGGAAGATGTGCTTGGGCTCAAGGTCGACATTGCCCACCGCAGTGACGGCGGCGGCCAGCTGAGCATCCGCTATACGACGCTCGACCAGCTCGACGGCCTTTGCCGGCGGCTCAAGAGCTGACAGACCTACGAGCTGCCGTTATCCGCGCCCACCGGACATGGTGAGGTTCCAAAGCGCGCGTGTCGCCAGTTGCCTTGCGAGCTGGGGATGACGCCGGACGTTCGCCATCGTGCCCTGAAGCGCAACGATCGCCTTGCCAAGCTGATCCGATGACCAGCGGTTCAGGGCGCTTTCGATGTCCTTGCGCCTGGTAAAGGGCATGCCGCGCATGGACGCGCTGGCCTCGGCAGCCGAGAAACGGCCGGCATCCATGCCCTGACGGGCTACGAGCAGCGCCTGGGCGTGCCGAATGACGAAGCCAATCAAGGTGCCGGAATCTTCGCCCGCTGCAGTGAGCCGCGTGAAGGCCTGGTCGAGACGCCCGAGCATCCCGCAGAACACACCGTCCACAACGTCATCAATTTCCCGCGCCGAGGCATCGCCGACGATGGCATCGACATCATGCCGTTCGATCTTCCCGCTACCGAGGGCATACAGCGCGAGCTTCTCGATCTCGCGCCGTGAAAGCTGACGATCCGCGCCAAGGCGTGACAGCAGCAAGGTCCGTGCATCACGGTCGATCGACAGGCCGTGATCGGCCAGGACCGGATCGACCAAGGCTTCCAGGCCTCTGCCCTGATCCGCATAGCAAGGCACGGCGAGACCGGCGCGGGCCTTCTCGATCATCGTTCTCAGGCCATTCGTGCGGCTGAGGTCTCCGCCTTCGAGGATCACGATGGCATCGACCGGGGGTGTCCTGAGCAGAGGTTCCACCGCAGCACCCAGGGGCTTGCCGGTTGCGGAGACACGGATCGCGCGCTGGCCGCCGAACAGGCCGATCGTGTTGGCCTCGTCCATCAGGCGGGCAGGATCGGCCGCAAGGTCTGCACCATCGATGCGGATCAGCTGGAACGGATCAGAGCTGTCCGTCACGGACTTTTCGGCCAGTGCGGCCGCGCGTTCGCTGACAAGGCCCTGATCAGGTCCGAAAAACAGGACAACGCGCACCGCCTTGTCCAGAGAGGCAAGAGCCCTGTCGGCCTCGTGTGCCTTGACGGCGACCATGCGGGTGCGGGCTACCGCGCCGTAAGCTTGGTGGAAAGCTGCAGGTGGATCTGCTCGGCGAGGTGGCGGGCTACACGCTGCTGGGCGTCACGTGCGGCACGCAAATTGGCGAAACGTTGCGGGCTGCGCTCGTAGGTGGCGAAGCCGGACACCGAACCTTCAACCACAACCTTTCCGTCAGCCAGCGAGAGAAGCTTGTAAATGGCCGTGCTCTGAACGCTGGCAGCGTCCGCGCGCTGGAAGGCGCTGTTGACGAGCGTGGTTGCCACGCTCTCACTGGCGGCAACCTGGAGGCGATAGCGTTTCATGGCCGAGCCATCGCGCCCGTCCAGCAGGAAGACCAGTTCGTTGCGCAAGGTATGGCCCAGACGATCCGGGATCATTGGCACATCGATGGCTGCCAGCGTCGAGCGCACACTGTCGCCTTGCGTCGATGCCGTCGACGGCAGGTAGAGCGGACGGATGCAGCCGGCCAGGGCCAGACCGAGGCCCGCGAGAAGGGCTGCGGTCAGCACGGGCCGGTGCGCAGGGCTGGCAGGGCGATCAACCAACGACATTCACGATCCTCCGCGGCACGATGATGATCTTTCTGATATCGCGCCCTTCGAGGGCCCGAATCACAGTCTCCAGGCCCCGCACCGAGGCTTCTATTGTAGCATTGTCGGCGTCGGCCGGGACAGTCACATCCGCGCGCTTCTTGCCATTGACCTGCACCGGCAGCGTCATCGTGTCGTCGACCAGCAAGGCGGCATCGGTCGAAGGCCAGGCAGCTGAAGCGACCATGCCCTCGCAACCCAGCGCCCGCCAGCACTCCTCGCCCAGATGCGGCATCATCGGAGCCACCAACTGCACGAGGATCTGCCCTGCCTCGCGCAGGGCAAACCGCATGTCCGCGTCCGGCTGGTCGGTGGTCATCGCGTCGATGGATTTCGAGATCTGGTTGGCCAGCGTGTAGACGTGCGCCACGCAGCGGTTGAAGGCGAGACGCTCGAGATCGGTCTCGACCGACTGAAGCGACTTGTGCGTCACCCGGCGAAGGCCCAGGGCGGCCTCGTTGAAGACCGCCGGCTTCTCCAGTGGCGGGCCGGCCAGCCCGGCAATCTCGTTGACGAGCCGCCAAAGCCGCTGCACGAAGCGCGAGGCGCCCTGCACGCCGTCCTCGGTCCAGATGACGTCCCGGTCAGGCGGTGAATCCGAGAGCATGAACCAGCGCGCCGTGTCGGCGCCGTAAGACGCGATGATCTCGTCCGGATCGACCACGTTCTTCTTGGATTTCGACATCTTCTCGATCGGACCGATCTCGATGGCAGCGCCGGTCTCGACATGGACCGCACTCCGATTCGGACCCGAAATATCGATCCGGACATCGGATGGCAGCACGAATGCCCCAGAGACATCACGATACGTCTCGTGGACCACCATGCCCTGGGTAAACAGGCCGGCGAACGGCTCGTCGATCCCGACATGGCCGGTGGCCTGCATGGCGCGCGAGAAGAAGCGCGAATACAACAGGTGCAGGATCGCATGCTCAACGCCGCCAATATACTGGTCGACCGGCAACCAGCGATCAACGATGGCGCGA
>JAPLOV010000032.1 GCA_026400565.1 Hyphomicrobiales bacterium
TAGATGCACAGTCCTGAGTATTCCAAAGCAGCGTAAGCGCTCAAGAGCGATACCCAAACGGGCACTCTCAACTTGCCGAACGGCGGTTCAATCTGCGTGACCTGAAGTTCCAGCTCGCTGATCCGCCCGCCTGCCCCTGAAGCTGCACGAGGGATCGCCTGAGCGGATTGACGCGCGATGTCTGCGTTAGGCCCTGGCGCTGCAACCCCTGGAGATCGCCCAATTCCTGCTCGGTGATCACGATCTGCTCCAGAACCGAACGATGCTGTGCTTCAAGACTGTCAATGGCGGCGCAATTTCCGGCCAGCGGGGCGGCGTAAAAGTCTGCCACTTGTACTGAGTGGGTGGTGAAGCGTGACAGCCCGGGCCCCTGCGGGGGTCCGGGCTGCTTTCGTTTCCGGTCGCAGGTTGCGGCTTCAGTCGGCGGGTCGGCTGTCGGCACTGGCCTTGTTTTGCTCCGCCCCGGCTGTCGCGCGTTTGCGGCTGGCAGAGTGCTTCAGGCGGTAGCTGTCGCCGTTCAGGTCGAGAACTGGCTGAACCCACCTTGAGGCAGGGCGACAAGTTAGCTTTGCTCAGGTGCGGCAGGTCTGCTTTGCCAAAGAATGCGTCACTTTGGAGAGCTTTGTGCCACGATCCTGGCGACCTCCGCGCGATAGGCTTCGGCGTCGCCATACTCCAGGAAGCGGTTGTAGTGCTCATGCGCGCCCGTTGCGCGACGGGCGTGCTTGATGGGGCACCAATGGCGCTCCGTTCTCCCGGCAATCTCGCGGGCATACCCGATGACACCATTGCAATAGGAGCAGAAGGCGCAGTTAAACTTCTCAAGCGCATTGAGATAGGCGAGGTGATGCCGGTCGAAAATCAGATAATTGCGGCGGCGCACCTTCTCGATCTTGTAAACAGGGAAACAGATGGCCTGATAAACACTGACAAACAGGTCAACAAGAACGAACGGGATAATCATTGCGTAGATGAGCGGCGCGGTGATCACCACCATTGGCCGCGCCTGCCTGAGGTACGTCGTCAGGCGTGTTTTCGTTTCCCGGTGACGCCGAAGAATTTCCTCCTCGAAGGCAATGCGGCCATTTTCGAGGCCGATCTTCAATTGCGCGTGCTGACGGGCCAACTCGGCCTCCAGTTGCAATTCCAGCGCCTTCATCCTTTCGAGCAGGTCTGAAACAATCGAGTTCATGATTTCCGTTCTCCAGGGCGGCGGGCAGTCCCGGCACCAAAGACTTGTATTGGCAGCGTGGCAACCTCCTTCGCAAACCACCATGCCCATGTTTCTGTGATCATGCGTCGGCGAGTTGAGCTACCGCAATGTTGAAACCGTTCATTCTGAAAGAATGCACCGACGGAATGACAAGAACCAACGATCCGGCAGCCTCGGGAGACCCATCATGGCTGGATCGGAACTGAACGTGTCCGCCCCCCTCCTGAAAGACCTTTTATGCATCCCCTTCATCGCGAAAACCATCTTGTCGCCCGCATTGGCTGGCTACGTGCAGCGGTGCTCGGCGCCAATGACGGCATCATCTCGACTGCCAGCCTGATCGTCGGCGTCGCAGCCGCGGCGACCTCCTCACAGGATGTTCTTGTCGCAGGCACGGCAGGCCTGGTGGCAGGTGCCATGTCGATGGCGGCAGGAGAGTATGTCTCGGTCAGTTCCCAGGCCGACACTGAGCAGGCGGATCTGGCGCGCGAGCGCCGTGAGCTGGCCGAGCAGCCGGAGATGGAACTCGCAGAGCTGACCAATATCTACGTCATGCGTGGGCTTGAGCCAGCACTTGCGCAACAAGTCGCCATTCAACTGACAGCAAATGATGCCTACGCCGCGCATGTTCGTGACGAACTTGGCTTATCTGAAGACATGGCGGCACGGCCCGTTCAGGCGGCGCTGACATCGGCGCTTACTTTCACGCTTGGAGCCGTAGTCCCACTCCTGATTGCTTTGGCTTCGCCTGCGAATGCACTCGCCGTAATGGTTTCCGGCGGGTCTCTGCTGAGCCTTGCCATACTGGGGGCGATTGGCGCGCGCGTTGGAGGTGCCCCCGTTCTCAAGCCGACATTGCGCGTGACATTCTGGGGGGCCTTGGCAATGGCCGCGACGGCATTGATCGGATTGCTCGTGGGCCGCGCCGTATAGTGGCGGTCTTAAGTCCGCCCATTGCGAAAAATGCCATGCATATTGCCAGCTTGGCCCGCTATCCCGACTGCTTCGGCTGGGGGTATGTTGCGCCGGCATCCGTACCCAATACATCCAGCTCGGATCGCTGCTCGTGATAAAGCATATCGAGCGCCGCCACGCGCCGTGCGGAGGCCGACCAATTCGCCAGGCTGAGGGCGTTGTCCGCCAGCCAGTTCAGCGCGGTGTGCACCTGCATGAATGCCGTCGCCGCCTGCATCAGGTCGCCAAGTGTCATGTCGCCTGAGAAATACTTGGGCGCGCAAAGCAAAAGCGGAACGACTGGCGACATCACACTGTTGGCACCACTCAAGATGACCATCCGCGACTGGCGCTGGATCACGGCAAGCCATAGGCCCGCGAGCGTTTTCAACGAGCCACTGAGTTCGCTTTGTTCACCGACGTGATCAGGCCCGGTGTTTTGCCGCGCCCGCGTAAGGGCATAGCGAAAGTTTCCCTCGCCAGCGGCTTTTTCTTCGACCCTTGCGACGAGCGGCCAGCCGAGCTTGTACATCACAAAAGACGTAGCACCGGTATAGATCAGCACGGCCAGCACCAGGTAGCCCGGGACGGTGAGGCCAG
>JAPLOV010000025.1 GCA_026400565.1 Hyphomicrobiales bacterium
GAGCGGATGTTGGCGGCATCAATGCTGGCGGCGCTGGCCAAGGCCACCGACACGGAAAGCGCCCGCCGCGTGATCTCGGTGAAGAGCGTCTCGCGACGGGCAGCGCTCAGGGTCTTGGAATCGGCAAGGCCGGCCGGAATGTCATCCGGATCGAGAATGACGGCTGCCGTCACGACAGGCCCCGCCAGCGGCCCACGCCCGACCTCGTCGACACCCGCCACCAGCGCCTTGCCGGACGGTGCGTTCTGCTCGGAAAACAGGGACGGGACGCGGTCTATCATCTGGCGAGCAGCGCCAGATGTGCCGGCCCCCGTCAAGTCAGAGCAGAGACAATTGCGCGGGGCTGCTGCTGGCCTGGCGGAACAGGTCGGTGCGCAACTTGAGACGCGTCTTGTTGAAGCCGGCCCGCTCTGCGGCGAGTTCGAAGCGCCGCCCGATCATCCAGGCATAGGGGCCGGAGCCAACCTGGCGCTGGCCCCAGGCCGGGTCATAGTCCTTGCCGCCGCGTGTGGACTGCACAAGCGACATCACGTGGCGCAGCTTGTCGGGGTAGTGGTTCAACAGCCAATCGCGCACCAGATCCTTGACCTCGAGCGGCAGGCGCAGCAGCACATAGCCCGCCTCGCGCGCACCATTGGCATAGGCGGCATCCAGAATGCGCTCGATCTCGGTATCGTTGACCGCAGGAATGATCGGCGCGACCAGCACCGTGACGGGTATGCCCGCATCGCTGAGGCGCTTGATCGTCTCCAGCCGGCGGGCGGGGCTGGCCGCGCGCGGTTCCATGGTGCGGGCGAGGCTTGCATCGAGCGTTGTCACCGAGATGGCGACTTTGGCCAGTCCCTCTGCCGCCATCGGTGCCAGAAGATCGATGTCACGCTGGATCAGGGCCGACTTGGTGATGATGCCGACCGGATGGTGGAAGCGCTGCAGCACCTCCAGCAGGCCCCGCATGAGCCTGAGCTTCTTCTCGATCGGCTGATAGGCGTCGGTGTTGGTGCCGATGGCCAGCATGCGCGGCGCATAACCGCTTGCCGACAGCTCTTTTTCCAGCAGGGCCGCCGCGTCGGGCTTAGCGCTCAGCCGGCTTTCGAAATCGAGCCCCGGCGACAGGCCAAGATAGGCATGGCTTGGCCGGGCATAGCAGTAGACGCAGCCATGCTCGCAGCCGCGATACGGATTGATCGACCGGTCGAAGGAAATGTCGGGAGACTGGTTCCGCGTGATGATGGTGCGGGCCTTCTCGATGGCGATCTCGGTCCGGAAGGGCGGCAAGGTGCCCAGCGAACCCCAGCCATCGTTCTCCTCGATGCGGCTGGTGCCATCGAAGCGGGCATCGGGATTGAGCGTTGCGCCGCGACCGCGTCTCCGTTCCGGATCGAGCCGGTGACCGGCGGCCGCCACCGGATCACGCGCCATGACACGTGGCGAGACACGTGGCGAGACACGTGGCGAGACACGTGGCGAGGCACGCACCGCTTCGGCTTCGGCGCGCCGCGCCATGCTCTGGGCCGGGGGGATACCACCCACC